>NZ_CP048397.1:6360033-6672039 GCF_010384365.1 Streptomyces sp. S4.7
TGGGTGAGCAGCGCGCCCAGCGCCACGGCGGGCGGCGCGGCCACCCAGCGCCCGGTGCGGGCCGACGACTGCGCGGCCAGTCCGTGCTGCTCCAGCCGGCGCAGCGCGCGCTCGGTGTCCTGCTCGGGCATCGCGAGCCGATGCGCCAGATCGGCCGCGTCGGCGGCGCCGAGCGCCACCAGCGCGCGGTACGCCGATTCCTGTCTCTCGTCGAGACCTATCGCTCCCAGCACCCCTGCACCCCTCCCCGGACGGACGTTCAAACCCGGCGGGGCGTGGCGGATACCGGCCACGGCGTAAACCCGCCGCGCACATCATCCCCGTACCACGCGTCACTCTGCCAATGTGGCGACATTGCGGGATCGGCAGACGTCAGGGATATGCCCGGGTCGCGTCGGTGCGTGTCCGCCCCCCGTACGGCGGATCCTCGTATGCCGGATAAGCTGACTACCCGGACGTTCCCGTCGAACCCCGACGAGTCGCTACGATTCGAATCGGCGTACGGTTGACACCGAGGCCGGTCTCCGGCCCCGAATCCTGGTCGGCGCACCTGGTGCGTTCCGGCCTGCCGAACGTCCGCCGGGCGTCCTTCCCGTGGGGGGTGGGGTCGCCCGGCGGACTTGGGCCGCGCGGTCGTGACGTCATCGCGCCACGCCTCCTACTTTTTCGGGGTGTCCCGTTTTCTGACGCCTCGTGCGGTCGACAATAGGAGCATGAGCCAGCAGGGGGACCGGCCCGCCACCACCGACGACTGGTGGGGCCGGCTGTACGACGAGTCCGCACCCGACACCGGTCCGGCCGAGGCGCCGGACGACACGATCGAGGACCGTTTCGACTCGGCGGCGGACACGCTCGGCGCCGAGGGCGCCGCGGACGCGACCACACGGGCGGGGTACGGGCGGGCGGTCGACGCGATCGGTGTGGACGACGAGGAGGACGCGGGCGACGAGGACGAGGACATGGACGTGGGAGCCGCCGCCGGCGGCGGGCCCGTCTCGCGGCCGATGGCCTGGTGGGAGGCGCGCGGCGCCTACCCGGTGATCCAGGCGCCCGCGCCCGGACCGGCGTCACCGCCCACGACCGTCGACAGGCCGGGGGCGGCCCCCGCGCCCCCGCCCGCGCAGGCTCCGGCGCCCGGCCCCGTCGCGCCGGCCCCTCTCACACCCCGGCCACGGGCACCGTGGGAGCCGCCGCCCGCCGCGTTCGATCCCGGCCCCGCCGGACCGCTGCCGGACGCCGCCGATCCGGCGCCGCCGCCGGTCACCACCCCGGTCCGGACCCCGGCCCCGGATCCGCGCGCCGCCGCCCCCGAGCCGCCGGTTCCTCCCCGGCCCGCGCCCAAGCCCGCCCCCGCTCCCGCCGCCCCTGTCACCCACGTCGGCGACGGGCCGCCCACCTACGACGACGAACCCACCGCGCTGCCCGCCGCCGAAGCCGAGGAACTCGGCCAACTCGTCGCCGACACCGTGCTCGACGGTGCCCGGTACGGCACGTACACCCTGCGCGCCGCCTCCATGCGCGGCGATTCGGCGCGCTACCGGGGCGAGCCCCGCAGGGACGCGCTGCTCACCGCCCGCTTCGGCGCCGGCGCGAGCGCCCTCGTCCTGGTCGCCGTTGCCACCGGCGCGCGCGCCACCGAGGGCGCCCACCTGTCCGCCGCCGACGCCTGCCGCTGGATCGGCGGCGCGGTCGGCCGCAGTTGCGACCGGCTCGCCGAGGACATAAGAGCGGGCCGCCGCGGCGACCTGAAATCCGGACTGCACCGGCTCACCGACCGTACGTACGGCAAGCTGCGCGCCCGCGCGGCCGAGTTGGGACGCGAACCGGAGGACTACACCGCGAGCCTGCGCTGTCTGCTGCTCTCCGCCGACCCCGAGTGCCGGACCCGCGTCTTCTTCGGCGTCGGCGGCGGCGGGCTCTTCCGGCTCAGGGACGGCGCCTGGCAGGACCTGGAGCCGCTCCTCCCCGAACCGGCCGACATCAGGGGCGAGCCGGTCCTCGGTTTCGGCTCCCCCCGGTCCGACGCCGAAGAACAGACGCCCGAGGGTGACCGCCTCACGATGGATCTGGAGATCACCAAGCCTCCGGGACCGGTTGTCGAGGATCCCGTTCCGCCGCCTCCGGAGCCGTTCCGCTTCCGGGCCTCGGTCGCCCGTCCGGGCGACACACTGCTGCTGACCAGCGTCGGGCTCGCCGAGCCGCTGCGCGGTGAACCGGCCCTGGGCGACGAGCTGGCCGCGCGCTGGGCGTCCGCCGAGCCGCCGGGGCTCGCCGAGTACCTGTCGGACGTCCGGCTGCGGGTGAAGGGTTACGCCGACGACCGTACGGCCGTGGCGGTCTGGGAGGCGTAACCGCGCGGGGCGTGGGTTGATGGACACCGGGTCTCGGAGGGGACCCCGGTCCGCGTCCCGCCGGCCCGGCATCCCCCGACAGCAGAAGGGCGCTTCCATGGCCAGGCAGAACGTGGCGGAGCAGTTCGTCGACATCCTCGCCCGCGCGGGCGTGCGGCGCCTGTACGGAGTCGTCGGCGACAGCCTCAACCCCGTCGTCGACGCCATCCGGCGCAACGCCGCCATCGACTGGGTGCAGGTCAGGCACGAGGAGGCGGCGGCCTTCGCGGCGGGCGCCGAGGCCCAGATCACCGGCAAGCTCGCCGCCTGCGCCGGCTCCTGCGGGCCCGGCAATCTGCACCTGATCAACGGGCTGTACGACGCGCACCGCTCGATGGCCCCGGTCCTGGCGCTCGCCTCGCACATCCCCACCGCGGAGATCGGCCTCGGATACTTCCAGGAGACGCACCCCGAGCGATTGTTCGAGGAGTGCAGCCACTACAACGAGATGATCTCCAGTCCCGAGCAGATGCCCCGGCTCGTCCAGACGGCCATCCAGCACGCGGTCGGCCGGGGTGGTGTGAGCGTGGTGACGCTGCCCGGCGACATCGCGTCGCGGCCGGCCCCGACGAAGGCGATCGAGCACGCCCTGGTGACGTCCCGGCCGACGGTGCGACCCGGGGACCTGGAGATCGACAAGCTGGTCGACATGATCGACGACGCGGACCGGGTCACGCTCTTCTGCGGCAGCGGTACGGCGGGGGCGCACGCGGAGGTCATGGAGTTCGCCGAGCGGATCAAGTCCCCGATCGGCCACGCCCTGCGCGGCAAGGAGTGGATCCAGTACGACAACAGGTTCGACGTCGGTATGAGCGGACTGCTCGGTTACGGCGCCGCCTACGAGGCCACCCACGAGTGCGATCTGCTCATCCTGCTCGGCACCGACTTCCCGTACAACGCCTTCCTGCCCGACGGCACCGACGTCAAGATCGTCCAGGTCGACGTCCGGCCCGAACGCCTCGGCCGCCGCTCCCAGCTGGACCTCGCCGTCTGGGGCGACGTACGCGAGACGCTGCGCTGTCTGACGCCCCGGGTGCGGATGAAGAGCGACCGCCGGTTCCTGGACAAGATGCTCAAGAAGCACGCCGACGCGCTCGAAGGCGTCGTCAAGGCGTACACCCGCAAGGTCGACAAGCACGTCCCGATCCACCCCGAGTACGTCGCGTCCGTGCTGGACGAAGTGGCCGACGACGACGCGGTGTTCACCGTGGACACCGGCATGTGCAACGTCTGGGCGGCCCGCTATCTGTCGCCCAACGGCCGCCGCCGGGTGATCGGTTCGTTCAGCCACGGGTCGATGGCCAACGCCATGGTGCAGGCCGTCGGCGCGCAGTTCGTGGACCGGGAGCGCCAGGTCGTCTCGATGTCCGGCGACGGCGGATTCACCATGCTGATGGGTGACTTCCTCACTCTCGTGCAGTACGAACTCCCCGTGAAGATCGTCCTGTTCAACAACTCCGCGCTCGGCATGGTCGAGCTGGAGATGCTGGTGGCCGGTCTGCCCTCGTACGGCACCACCAACCGCAACCCCGACTTCGCCGCCGTCGCCCGCGCCGCCGGGGCGTTCGGGGTCAGGGTGGAGAAGCCCAAGCAACTCGCGGGCGCGCTCAAGGACGCCTTCAAGCACAAGGGCCCGGCCCTGGTGGACGTGGTCACCGACCCGAACGCCCTGTCCATGCCGCCGAAGATCAGCGCCGACATGGTCCAGGGCTTCGCGCTCTCGGCCGGGAAGATCGTGCTGGACGGAGGGGTGGGCCGCATGGTCCAGATGGCGCGCTCCAACCTGCGCAACCTGCCGCGGCCCTGACCCCTCCCACCGCTGTTCCTACGCGGGCGTGAACCGCAGTGTGAGAATCTGGAACGGGCGCAGTGACACCCGCAGGCCCTCCGCACCCGTTCCCGCCTCGTGCAGCGGTCGCTCCAGCAGGTCGGTGACCTGGGCCTGTACGACGGGGAAACCGGTTCGCAGCAGGGCCGACGCGCGGTTGCCCGCCGACTCGTAGAGCCGGACCACCACATCGCCGCTACGGTCCTCGGCGAGCTTCACCGACTCCACCGTGACCGCCGGGTGGTCGACGGAGACCAGCGGCGCCGACGCGGGAGCGGCGGCGACCCGCAGCGGCAGGTTGAGCGCCAGCCCCTCCCGTACCGCGTCCGTCACCTCGGCGCCCGGCGCCAGCGCGTAGCTGAACCGGTGCGTGCCCAGGTCCGTCTCCGGGTCCGGGCTGTGCGGCGCCCGCAGCAGCGTCAGCCGCACCGTCGTGCCCAGCCCCTCGTCGTGCTCGGTGCGGGTCACGTCGTGGCCGTACGTCGAGTCGTTGACCACCGCCACGCCGTAGCCGGGCTCGGCGACCCGCAGCCAGCGGTGCGCGCAGATCTCGAACCGGGCCGCGTCCCAACTGGTGTTGGCGTGCGTGGCACGGTGCACATGACCGAACTGGATCTCGGCGGTGGACCGTTCGGCGTGCACGTCCAGCGCGAACGCCGCCTTGAGGACCTTCTCCGACTCCTGCCAGTCGACCTCGGTGACGACGTCCACCCGCCGGCCGCCGGCCGCGAGCCGGATCTCCTGCACGATCCACGACGAACCGAACGTACGGACCACCCGGACCGTCGCCCGCAGCGGTCCCTGCTCCACCAGCTGCACGGACTCCGCCGTCGTGAGATCGGTGTGCCGGTGCCGGTAGTGCCGGTCGATGTCCCAGGCGTCCCACTGATTGGGGTGGTCGGGGTGCAGCTGGAGCAGATTGCCCCGGCTGCCCGGCGCCAGGACCTCACGGTCCGCCGTCAGATCGCGTACGGAGGTGAGCAGGCCCTCGCGGTCGACGGTGACCCGCAGCAGCCCGTTGTCGAGGGTGATCACGTCGGAGCCCTCGGCGCGCGTCGTCACGCCCGCGATCTCGCCCGCCGTCTCGGCGGCGGTCAGCGCCGTCGCGCCCAGTCCGGGCACGCGTACGGCGACCGCGGACCGGCCGTGGCTGTTCAGCGCCTGCACCGCGCTGCCCTCGGGAACGTCGGCCGTGTCGGCCTCGACGACCTCGGTCCGCTCGTACGGCGAGGTGTTGAGCACCGCCGCCGCACCCCCACCGCCGCTGCCGCCGAGGGCCGCGACGGCCGCCGCCGTGATCTCCGTCAGCTCCTCCCGCACCCGCGCGTAGGTGTCCCTCGCCTCCCGGTGCACCCACGCGATGGACGAGCCCGGCAGGATGTCGTGGAACTGGTGCAGCAGCACCGTCTTCCACAGCCGGTCCAGTTCCTCGTACGGATACGCGTACGACGGCGTCCGCAGCGCGGCGGCCGTCGCCCACAACTCGGCCTCCCGCAACAGGTGTTCACTGTGCCGGTTGCCCTGCTTGGTCTTCGCCTGCGTCGTGTACGTCGCCCGGTGCAGCTCCAGATACAGCTCGCCCGACCAGACCGGCGCCTTCTGCGCGTACTCCTCCTCGGCGGCGGCGAAGAACGCGGCCGGCTTCTCGATCTCGACGCGCGGCGAGCCCTCCAGGGACTTCAGCCGGCGCGCCTTCTCCAGCATCTCGCGGGTGGGACCGCCACCGCCGTCACCCCAGCCGAACGGGACCAGTGAGCGCGACGCCCGGCCCTTGTCGGCGAAGTTCCGCTCGGCATGGGCCAGTTCGGACGCGTGGAACTGCGCGTTGTAGGTGTCGACCGGCGGGAAGTGGGTGAAGACCCGGGTGCCGTCGATGCCCTCCCACCAGAACGTGTGGTGCGGCATCTTGTTCGTCTGATTCCACGACAGCTTCTGCGTGAGGAACCACTTCACGCCCGCCAGTTTGGCCAGTTGGGGGAACGCGGCCGTGTAGCCGAAGGAGTCGGGCAGCCAGATCTCCTGCGTCTCGACCCCCAACTCCTCCTGGAAGAAACGCATTCCGTGCACGAGCTGCCTGGCCAGCGCCTCGCCGCCCGGCATGTTGGCGTCCGACTCCACCCACATCGAGCCCACGGGAGACCAATTGCCGTCGGCCACGGCCTTCTTGATGCGCTCCCAGATGTGCGGCTGGTGCTCCTTGACCCACGCGTACTGCTGCGCCTGCGAACAGGCGAAGACCAGCTCCGGGTACTCCCCGGCGAGCGCGGTGACATTGGCGAACGTCCGGGACGCCTTGCGTACGGTCTCGCGCAGCGGCCACAGCCACGCCGAGTCGATGTGCGCGTGCCCGGCCGCCGAGACGCGGTGGGCGCTCGGCGCCGCCGGGCTGGCCAGGACGCCGGCCAGTTCGGCACGGGCCGCCACCGCCGTACCCGCCACGTCGTGCAGATCGAGCACGTCCAGCATGTTCTCCAGGGCGCGCAGGATCTCGTGCCGCCGCGACCGGTCTGCGGGCAGCTCCGCCATCAGCTCGGACAGCACCTCGATGTCGAGCACCAGATGCCACACGTTCTCGTCCAGCACGGCGATGTCGGCGGCGGCGAAGGTGTACAGCGGGGTGTCACCGGCCGTCTTCACGTCCCCGAGGCGCGTCGGCAGGAAGTGGGCGGGCATCGACGGGTTCGCCGCGGCTTCGAGGAGCAGATGGACCACCTCGCCGCCCTCGGCGGGTGCGCCGACCGGGACATGGCGGTTGCGCGGGTGGACGCCCTTGATGGGCACGCCGGCCGCGTCGTACACCATCCCCTCGGCCTGGAAGCCGGGCCCCTCGTCGGTGAAGCCCGGGTCGATCACGACCTCCACGCGCAGCCCGGCGTATTCGTCCGGCACGACGCCCTCCAGCCGGAACCAGCTGGTCGACCAGGGCGGGCCCCACGGTGTGCCGGTGTGGAACGGCTCGTACGTCGCCTGGAGTGCCTGCTCCACGGGCACCGGCTCGCCCGGCACATCCCAGACCGAGAGGACGAGCGGCGTCCTGGCCGCGTACTGGGCGGGGCGGATGAACTGGCGAAGGGCGCGTTCGAGCCGGCCCTCCACCAGGGTGCGGTCGTCGTGCATCAAGGCTCCTCAGGTCTACGGCTCAGCCTTCCGGAACGGCAGACTCCAGGTGTCCGGCCGATCTCGCAACCCCTCACTTCCCACCAGAAGCACCAGGCACTCACCGGCACACCGTCCCGCATCGCCATGAGTGGCCGGTGGCCAGTGGGGAATGCATCTGGGGAGAGCGTTCAAGAGAGGAAGCTCGCACGGACAACGGGGGCATGGGGGAGATGGGGGACATGAGAGGCACGGGGGAGCAGACGCGACTGCTGCGCAAGCAGTTGCTCCGCAGAGTGGAGAGCGCCGATCTCACGGCGGTTCCCGAGGTGCGCCACGCGCTGCGCGAGCTGCTGAGTCACTGGCGGGAGCGCGAGTCGGCCGAGGTCGCGGAGCTGCTCACGAGCGAGCTGGTGACCAACGCGCTGGTGCACACCGAACACGGAGCGGTGGTCAAGGCCACGGTCGCCGACTCCCGGCTGCGGGTGGAGGTGCGTGACTTCATCGACGCCCCGCCGACGCCGAACGCGCCGACGCAGGACGACGGGACGCACGGGCGGGGGCTGGTCCTGGTCGACGGACTCGCCGACGCCTGGGGGGTGCTGACCCAGGGCCTGGGCAAGATGGTCTGGTTCGAGCTGAACGGCGAGACGGCCTGAGACGGCGAGACGGCGAGACGGCGAGACGGCCTCGGCCGAGCCGGGGCGGCCACCGCCGCACGGGGCGTACGCCAACGACGGACCGGCGCGACGGTCTCCCGCCACGCCGGTCGTCCGTCATGTGCCCACTCGTCGACGAGCCGTCTCTCCGAGTACGGCGCTCAGCCGAACTGCTGCTCCAGATGCCTGAGTTTGCGCTCCAGCGAGTCGAGCCGGGGCAGCGCCTGGGTGTCGTCCTCCGCGGTCAGGTCGACGGTACGCGCGTCGTACCCTTTCACCGGCTGGAGAGGGGGCTGGGGCCGCCCGAGCGACGTGTCGGCCTCGCGCAGTTCGCCTATGACGGGCTCCGGGGAGGCGGCTCCGACGGCCGGCGGTGAACCGCTCCCGCCGGTCACGGCCGGTACGGGCGCCGCTCCCGGCAGCTCGACCTGGCGGCCACGGCCGCGCCCCCAGGCCCGGTGCTGCCGGTTGAGGGCCTTGATCCTCGCCCGGCCCAACTTCTCCTGCTCGCGCCGCCGGTGCTTGTTCTGTTCCTTCTGCCTGCGGTCCTCGCGTACCTCGTCGACCGCCTCGTCCAGTGTGCGTACGCCTTCGAGGAGCATCAGCGACCAGGCGCCGAACGTCTCACGGGGCGCCCGCAGCCACCGGACGATCCGGATCTGCGGCAACGGACGGGGCACCAGGCCCTGTTCACGCAGGGCCGCCCGGCGGGTCTGCTTCAGCGCCCGGTCGAACAGCACGGCGGCCGAGAGCGACATGCCGGCGAAGAACTGCGGCGCTCCCGCGTGCTCCATGCCGCGCGGCGCGTGCACCCAGTTGAACCAGGCGGCGGCGCCGGCGAACGTCCACACCAACAGCCGTGAGCCGAGTGCGGCATCGCCGTGACTGGCCTCGCGCACCGCCAGCACGGAGCAGAACATCGCCGCCCCGTCGAGACCGAACGGTACGAGATACTCCCAGCCGCCCGTGAGGTTGAGGTTTTGCCGGCCGAAGCCGACGAGGCCGTGGAAGGAGAGCGCGGCGGCCACCGCGGCGCAGCAGAACAGCAGCAGATAGGAGGCGCTTCCGTAGATCGCTTCCTTCCGTCTGCGGCGCTCCTCGCTGCGCTCCCAGGAGTCCTCGGCCGCGGTCTTGGCGCCTGCGCGTTTTCCGCGCGCGATCAAAGCCACCGCTACCAGGACTCCGATAAGCATCACGCCGCTCGGAAGCAGCCAGTTGAGCGGTGGGTCGGTCAGTCGCATGCGGTGTCTGTCCCTTGCATCGCAGTGGGGCGTTTCGGGCGCCATATTGGCCGAACCACCGCTGCGCGCAGGAGTGTTTCGGGACAAGAGAACGCCAACGAGGCGCAAGGATACGCGAATAGGAGGAGTCCCCTCGAACGAACGGGCGAGGGGCCCGAGTTGCATTCGAATCTGACCCGCCCTCATGCAACCCGGAAGAGTGGCATGGTCCAACGAAGGCCGTAGGAAGGTCAGTTGCTGCTTGCGCTCAGGCGCCGGACCCGGTCGGCGTCGCACGTGCGCGGGCAGGTCACGCACGTGTCCTCGGGACGCAGCGTGTAGAAGAAGCAGCAGCTCGCCCGGTCCCTGGTGGGCAGCGATTCGCCGCCGGTGCCCCGCAGTTCACGGAAGCCCGCCGTACCGACGTACGGCTTCGTCGTTCCCGGCAGCAGCAGTTCGAGCTCCGCCATCGCGCGCCGCTCCTCGCCCAGCAGCTGCGAGACGTACCAGAGCCCCTCGACGATCTCGTCCGTCGCCATGCCCCACAGGGCGTGGTTGCGACGGCGCATACGGGGCCCGAACGCGGCCAGTACCGGGCCGAGATGCTCCGCCACCGCCGAACGCACCTCCGCGCGCAGCGCCTCCTCGTCCGGTACCACCCTGGCGCCCGGCAGCTCGGCGGCGGGGTCACCCGGCAGACAGGCGAACTCGTCGATCCGGACGGCGATGCGGCCCCGCGCCCGCTGGAAGGAGACGTGTTCCACCGGGATGCGCGGCACCCGACGGCTCACGAACCACGGCACGGTGATCAACAGGCAGACGGGCCAGGCGTATCGGTGGAGTCCGAAGGTCGCGACGACGTCCGGGCGGGCCCGTTGGCCGTAGTCGCGCACCACCTGCGCCTCGTCCCAGGCGAGAAACGTGTCGACGGCGGATCCGCCCGCCGTGAGATCGGTCGCGCCGACCCAGCCGTCGCCCGCCGCCGGACGCTCACCGTCCGTCAGCTCGTCGATGCCCAGCGAGGGGAAGACCTCGGTCAGTCGCCGGTAGGCATCGGCGACCGGTGAGGAGAACCGGCCGGACAGCAGGGTGTGCGCAGACATTCCTGGGGACCACCGAATCGCGATCGTTTGAAGGTGAGGCTTACCTTACCCGACACGAATCATGTTTGAACTGTCACCCTGTCCGCCTATGGTGCTTCGGGGGCCCGGTTCGCGCGAGCCGGGACGACCTGGAGGACGTGACAGCCGGAGGAGGACGCGCGATGGAGCTGGGCAGCGCGCACGACGGTGCGACCGCCCCCCGGCAGGCGTCGGGCCGTACGCGGGCCGAGGACGCCCCGCGAGTCCCGGACCAGGCGCGCGGCGAGCACACCCACGACGCGCTCCGCGCCGTGCCCGCCACCTCGCCCGAGCCCGGCGTACGCCGTACCGTGCGGCGGTACTCCGTACGCGGCCAGGTCCTCGACGCGCTCCGTACCGCCCTCGTCAGCGGCGAGCTGGTGCCCGGCGAGGTCTACTCAGGGCCCGCGCTCGGCGAGCGCTTCGGAGTGTCGGCCACCCCCGTGCGCGAGGCCATGCAGCAGCTCGTACTCGAAGGCGCCGTCGAGGTCGTCCCCAACCGGGGCTTCCGGGTCGCCGAGCGCACCGCCCGCGATCTGTCCGAGCTGGCCGAGGTACGGGCGCTGATCGAGGTCCCGGTGATGCTGAGGCTGGCGCGGACCGTCGCGGCCGATCGCTGGGCGCAGCTGCGCCCACTGGCCGAGGTGACCGCCACGGCGGCGGCGCACGGCGATCTCGCCGCCTACGCGGACCACGACCGCGCCTTCCACGGCGCGCTCCTCGGCCTCTCCGGCAACCGGCAGCTGGTCCTGGTCGCCGACGACCTCCACCGCCGCGCGCAGTGGCCGCTCGTCGGCGCGCCGAGGACGGTCAGGGCCGAGCTCGTCGCGGACGCCGCCGAGCACTCCGCCCTGCTCGACGCGTTGATCGCCGGCGATCTGCCGGTCGTACGCTCGCTCGTACGACAGCACTTCACCGGCGGCGCGGGCTGACCACTCCCGGCGCCGCCGCGAGGTACGCACCGGGCTTCGGTACCGTGCGCGTGCGGGTGGCGTCCCCCGCTTCCGGCGACGTCCGGCCGGGGAGTGACCTCAGGGCTCCCTCGCCCGGCGCCGTGTCGGATCAGGCCGCCGTGGGTGGCGCGAGTTGTGCCGCCAGCCAGGTCGGGACGCCGTCCAGCAGGCGGAACAGCCGGCCCGCCTCCGCACGCAGTCGTGTCGCCTCCGGCTCCGGTTCGGCGTCGGCCAGGGCGGCGAGTGCCGGGGCCGTACCGACCAGATAGCCCAGCTCCTCACGGATCCGCAGCGACTCGCCGAAGCCGTGCCGCGCCTCCGCCAGCTCGCCCTCGCGCAGCGCGAGCCCGGCCAGATGGCGCCAGGTGAAGGAGAGCAGCAGCGACTGCCCGTGCGCGGTGGCGCCCGCGTGGGCGCGCCGGTACGCGGCGAGGGCCGACTGCGGGGAGTCCGAGAGGTGTTCGGCGATCAGGCCCCGCCGGAAGTCGAGCAGCGGACGGCCGGGCGCCGTCGGGGCGAGCAGCGCGGCGGCCCGCCCGAGCGCGGCACGCGCCTCGTCGGCGCGGTCGCGCACCCCGAGGACGGTGGACGCGTAGGCGAGATGGCCGCGCTCGCACGCCGCGCCGCCCCGTTCGTCGTCCTCGCGCGCCGTGGCCTCCGCGACCCGGAGCGCGTCCTCGGCCTCCGGCCAGCCCTCACCGGTGAACAGGCAGCGCTCCACCAGCAGTGACGCCCGCTGGAGAGAGGGCGCGGCTCCCGGATGGGGCGCGAGCAGGGCGGCGGCGTCGGTCCAACAGCCGCGCGAGCGCAACCGCCATACCGCGGTCTGGAGTGGGTCGTCACCGGTAGTGAATCCGGAACCAGACATGGCGGTATCCGCCACATTGCCCTCCCCGAGCGCGCCATTGTGCTGTTGAGTTCTCACGCATCTCAGCACGGATCGGCACGCCGGGCCAATAGTTCAGGTGAAAAAATTCACAATGCCTTGGTCAACAAGGGGTCGACAGGGGGATGCCCGACGCTCCGTCAGGACGGCCGCGAGCACCGTCCGGCAGGGTCCTCACGTATCTCGTCGGCCGGGCTGACCAGGGAGATCCGCCCGCCGCCGGGCGGTGGGGAGTTCACCGCGAGGGCGGCCACGGGCCGCTCCCCGTCACACGGTCGGGTCCTGCCCGTGACCGCAACGGGTGACGGCGGTCAACCTGGCACCGGGTGACGCGTGTTGGGCCCGGTCAGCTCATCCGGAGCGCCAGGAAGAAGTCGAGCTTGTCCTCCAGACGGGACAGGTCGCGGCCCGTCAGCTGCTCGATGCGCCCCACCCGGTACCGCAACGTGTTCACGTGCAGATGCAGCCGGGCGGCGCAACGGGTCCAGGAGCCGTCGCAGTCGAGGAACGCCTGAAGCGTCGGGACGAGTTCGGCGCGGTGGCGGCGGTCGTACTCGCGCAGCGGATCGAGCAGCCGCGCGGTGAACGCGCGCCGGACGTCGTCCGGGACGAACGGCAACAGCAGTACGTGCGAGGCCAGCTCGTGATGGCCCGCCGCGCACACCCGGCCGGGCCGGGCCGCGGCCACCCGGCGGGCGTGTCTGGCCTCCTCCAGCGCGCCGCGCAGGCCCTCGGCCGAGTGGACGGCCGCGCTGACACCCAGGGTCAGCCGGCCGTCGTCGGCGAGTCCGGCGGCCAGTGGCCGGCGTACGGCGGCGAGCAGGACGTCGGCGCGCAGACCCGCGTCCGCGGGCTCCGCGTGGCCCTCGCCGCCAACCGGCGCCGTACCGTCCCGGTCCCCGTACCCGCCTTCGCTCTCGTCCCCGGCGTCGGAAGGTACCGCCAGCGGCACCAGCGCGATCGCCTCGCCGCCCGTGTGGGCCACCGCGATCCGATCGCCCGACTCCATGCCCGCCGCCGTCGGATCGACCAGGATCTCCTCCAGCACCGACTGGGCGACCGGACCCGTGTCGGCCGAGTCGCCCTCGGCCTCGCCGTCCCAGTCGACACGCGCCACGACCAGCTGCCAGTGCGGGGCCGCTCCGTCGCCGGGCAGCAGCACCGGCGCCGCGACCCTCAGCCGGGCCGCGATGTCGGCGGGCGGGGCACCGCTCTGCACGAGTTCCAGGATCTCCTGGGCGAGCCGGCGCCGTACCGTGCGCGCCGCGTCCCGCCGGTCCCGTTCGACCGCGATCAGCTGGGTGACGCCCTGGAGCAGATCCAGCCGGGGGGCCGCCCACTCACCGGCGTCCGCCTCCACGGCCAGCAGCCAGTCGGACAGGACGCTCTCGCGCACGTCCGGGCCCGGACCGCCGCCAGGACCGCCCGGACTTCCGGCACCGCCCGCTCCCGCCGCGCCGCGCCCCCCGGCACGCACCGGGAACAGCGAGTACGTCCTGCCGTCCACGGCCACCCGGTGCGGTGCCCGCCGCCCCGTCCGCGTCGCCGCCAGATGCTCCGCCGCCAGAGCCGCGCCCGCCGCGCCGGACAGCGGCTCGCCCGCCCCGGCGATCCGCCGCCCGGTGGGCGAGAGCACCCAGGCCCGCAGATCGAGGTCCGATCCCAGCAGGTCAAGGACGACCTCCGGCCCTCCGCCGGCCGGGCCGGACGTCATCAGCCTGCGGTGCCGGTCGACGACGGCGGCCAGGTCCCCCGCTCGCTCCCCGGACACCTGCCGCACCACGTACTCGGTGATCGTCGCGAACGCGACGGACTCGTTCACCGCGAAGAGCGGCAGCCGGTGCCGCAGACACGCCCCGACCAGGTCGTCCGGGACGGCACCCAGCTCCGCCTCACCGGCGGCCAGCCCCGCCACCCCGGCACCGGCGAGGAGCCGTACGAACGGCTCGGAGTCCTGGGGCGTCCGCCGCCAGGCCAGCCCGGTCAGGACCAGTTCGCCGCCCGACAGATAGCGGCTGGGGTCCCGCAGATCGGTGGTCATCACACCGCGTACGGTCCGGTCGAGCTCGTCCCGGCCACCGAGCAGCCGCAGGCCCAGCGCATCGGTTTCCAGCAGTGCGCGCAGCCGCATCTCGTCGCCGCCGATCTCTTCTCTCGTCCCGGATGAGCCGTGCTCGGCGAGCGTCCGCCGCCTCGCCATTTGTTCGAATCTACAAGACCCGGAAGCCGCCCAGCCAACTCCTTCATGGTTTCGGTGACTGCACCGGACGGAGCACGGCCGGTGTACTTGGGCCACACAGCGTTAACACCTGGTGAATATCCGTATGAGACAACCGGACCGAAACCGGACCGACAGTCGAGACTCCGGCCGTCCCCCGGGCTCCAGTGAACGACCGATCGCGAATGAACGACCGATCACGAATGAAGAGAGCCACTCATGGACTTCCTTCGCCCCGCCGGCTGGGAGGAGGCGCTCGCCGCCAAGGCTGAGCACCCCACCGCCGTACCCATCGCGGGTGGTACCGATGTCATGGTCGAGATCAACTTCGACCACCGGCGGCCCGAGTACCTCATGGACCTGAACCGCATCGGCGAACTGAGCGAATGGACGGTCGGCGAGGAGCACGTCCGCCTGGGCGCCTCCGTCCCGTACACCCGGATCATGGACCACCTGCGGACCGAGCTGCCCGGACTCGCCCTCGCCTCGCACACCGTCGGCTCGCCCCAGATCCGCAACCGCGGCTCCGTCGGGGGCAACCTCGGCGCCGCCTCGCCCGCCGGCGACTCGCACCCCGCGCTGCTCGCCGCGGGCGCCGAGGTGGAGGTGGAGTCCGTACGCGGCGTCCGCCACATTCCCGTCGAGGAGTTCTACACGGGCGTGAAGCGCAACGCGCTGGCCCCGGACGAGCTGATCAGGTCCGTCCTCATCAAGAAGGCGTCCGGACCGCAGCAGTTCTCCAAGGTCGGTACGCGCAACGCGATGGTCATCGCGGTCTGCGCGTTCGGCATCGCCCTGCACCCCGACACCCGCACCGTGAAGACCGGCATCGGCTCCGCCGCGCCCACCCCGCTGCGGGCCCGTGCCGCCGAGGACTTCCTCAACGCGGCGCTGGAGGAGGGCGGGTTCTGGGAGAACGGCAAGGTCATCACCCCGTCGGTCGTCAAGCAGTTCGCGGACCTCGCGTCCGGCGCCTGCAACCCGATCGACGACGTGCGCGGCACCGCGAAGTACCGCCGCCACGCGGTGGGCATCATGGCCCGCCGCACGCTCGGCTGGACCTGGGAGCAGTACCGGGCCACCGGCACCACGCTGGAAGGAGCTGCATAGCGATGCGCGTGAACTTCACCGTCAACGGCCGTCCCCAGGAGGCCGACGACGTCTGGGAGGGCGAGTCCCTCCTCTACGTCCTGCGCGAGCGCATGGGCCTGCCCGGCTCGAAGAACGCCTGCGAGCAGGGCGAGTGCGGCTCCTGTACGGTCCGCCTCGACGGTCTGCCCGTCTGCGCCTGCCTCGTCGCGGCCGGCCAGGTCGAGGGCCGTGACGTGGTCACCGTCGAGGGCCTGGCGGACTTCGCCGAGCAGCGTGCGGAGCGCGGCGGTTGCGGCGCCGATGGCTCGGAGGGCTCCGCGCCCGCCGACGGCACCGCAGGCTCCGCCACCTGCGGTACGAGTCTGCAGAGGGCTCAGCGGTGGCAGGCCGGGGGCACCGACTCCCGGACCGGCGAAGGCGGTGACCTCTCCCCGATCCAGCAGGCGTTCATCGACGCGGGCGCCGTGCAGTGCGGCTTCTGCACCCCCGGTCTGCTGGTCACCGCCGACGAGATGCTGGAGCGCAACCCCTCGCCGTCGGACGCGGACATCCGCGAGGCCCTCTCCGGCAACCTGTGCCGCTGCACCGGCTACGAGAAGATCCTCGACGCGGTCCGCCTCGCGGCCGCCCGGCAGTCCGAGGCGGTCTGACCATGGCGACCACGGGCACACCCACCGACATCACACAGGGCTCCAGGACCAGGGGCGGCATCGGCGAGTCCACACTCCGCCCCGACGGCATCCTCAAGGTCACCGGCGAGTTCGCGTACTCCTCCGACATGTGGCACGAGGACATGCTGTGGGGTCACACCCTGCGCAGCACCGTCGCGCACGCCGAGATCCGCTCCATCGACACGGCCGAGGCGCTGGCCACCCCCGGCGTGTACGCGGTCCTCACCTACGACGACCTGCCGGCCGAGGTGAAGCGCTACGGCCTGGAGTTCCAGGACACCCCCGTCCTCGCCCACGGCAAGGTCCGCCACCACGGCGAGCCCGTCGCGATCGTCGCGGCCGACCACCCCGAGACCGCGCGCCGGGCCGCCGCCAAGATCCGGATCGACTACGCCGACCTGCCGGTCGTCACCGACGAGGCGTCCGCGACGGCCGAGGGCGCGCCGCTGGTCCACGAGCACCGCGACGACCACCACGCGGAGCACGTGCCGCACCCGAACATCGTCCACCGCCAGCCCATCGTGCGCGGTGACGCGGCCGGGGCCGCCGCGCGGGCCGACGTCGTCGTCTCCGGCGAGTACGTCTTCGGCATGCAGGACCAGGCGTTCCTCGGCCCGGAGTCCGGCCTCGCCGTACCGGGTGAGGACGGCGGCGTCGACCTGTACGTCGCCACGCAGTGGCTGCACTCCGACCTCCGCCAGATCGCGCCCGTCCTCGGCCTGCCCGAGGACAAGGTCCGGATGACGCTCTCCGGCGTCGGCGGCGCCTTCGGCGGCCGTGAGGACCTGTCGATGCAGATCCACGCGTGCCTGCTGGCCCTGCGTACCGGGAAACCGGTCAAGATCGTCTACAACCGGTTCGAGTCGTTCTTCGGGCATGTCCACCGCCATCCGGCGAAGCTCTGGTACGAGCACGGGGCCACCAGGGAAGGCAAGCTCACGCACATGAAGTGCCGGATCGTGCTGGACGGCGGCGCGTACGCCTCCGCGTCCCCGGCCGTCGTCGGCAACGCCTCCTCGCTCTCCGTGGGCCCCTACGCCGTCGAGGACGTCGACATCGAGGCACTGGCGCTCTACACCAACAACCCGCCCTGCGGCGCGATGCGCGGCTTCGGAGCCGTACAGGCGTGCTTCGCGTACGAGGCGCAGATGGACAAGCTCGCCGCCGGACTCGACATGGACCCCGTGGAGTTCCGCCGTCTCAACGCCATGGAGCAGGGCACGCTCCTGCCCACCGGGCAGCGCGTCGACTCGCCCGCGCCCGTCGCCGAACTGCTGCGCCGCGTCAAGGCGCGCCCGATGCCGCCCGAGAGGCAGTGGCTCGCGGCGGGCGAGGCGGCCGACGTACGGGCCCTGCCCGGCGGGCTGTCCAACACCACGCACGGCGAAGGCGTCGTACGGGGCGTGGGCTACGCGGTCGGCCTCAAGAACGTCGGCTTCTCCGAGGGCTTCGACGACTACTCCACTGCCCGCGTGCGGATGGAGGTCATCAACGGCGAGCCGGTCGCCACCGTGCACACCGCGATGGCGGAGGTCGGCCAGGGCGGTGTCACCGTCCACGCGCAGATCGCCCGCACCGAACTGGGCGTCGCCCAGGTGACGATCCAGCCGGCCGACACCCGGGTGGGATCCGCCGGTTCGACCTCCGCGTCCCGTCAGACGTACGTCACGGGCGGTGCGATCAAGAACACCTGCGAGCACGTCCGCGAGAAGGTCCTGGAGATCGGCCGGGCCAGGTTCGGCACGTACCACCCCGCCTGGGCCACGGCCGAACTGCTGCTGGAGAGCGGCAAGGTCGTCACCGACGGCGGGGAGGTCCTGGCCGATCTGGTGGACGTCCTGGAGGGCGAGTCGGTCGACCTCGAACTGGAATGGCGCCACCGGCCCACGCAGGCGTTCGACCTGCGTACGGGGCAGGGGAACGGCCATGTCCAGTACTCGTTCGCCGCGCACCGCGCGGTGGTCGAGGTCGACACGGAACTGGGCCTGGTCAAGGTGGTCGAGCTGGCCGTGGCGCAGGACGTCGGCAAGGCGCTCAACCCGCTGTCCGTCCTCGGCCAGATCCAGGGTGGCACCACCCAGGGTCTGGGCGTGGCGGTCATGGAGGAGATCATCGTCGACCCGAAGACCGCGAAGGTGCGCAACCCGTCCTTCACGGACTATCTGATCCCCACCATCCTCGACACGCCGACGATCCCGGTCGATGTGCTCGAACTGGCCGACGAACACGCGCCGTACGGGCTGCGTGGCATCGGCGAGGCCCCGACCCTGTCGTCGACCCCCGCCGTGCTCGCGGCGATCCGCAACGCGACGGGTCTGGAGCTGAACAGGACCCCGGTACGGCCGGAGCACCTGACCGGCACCTGACGGGCACCTGCCCGGACGCTCCGGGCGGCGCCCATCGGTGCCGCCCGGAGCCCCGGCCGCCGCCGCACCGCTCGCGGCGGCACAGCGGTACCGCGGTACCGCGACACCCTCGTAAGACAACCCAGTTCGCCTCGGGCCGTCCCCCGGGTCGTGCAGCCCACGCACCATCCCAAATCCCGCATCTGAGAAGTCCCACCGCGGGTGCCCCTGTGAACCTTGGGAGTAGGCATCATGACCCAGCAGTCCGTGGAGCCCGTGACACCCGCCGAGGACGCCGGCCCAGGCTCGCGTCCCCCGGCCGGAAGGTCCTGGCTCGACCGGTATTTCCACATATCCCAGCGGGGATCCACCGTCGCGCGCGAAGTGCGCGGCGGCGTCACGACCTTCATGGCCATGGCGTACATCCTGCTGCTCAACCCGCTCATCCTGGGCGGGAAGGACGTCGCGGGCAATGTGCTCGGCCAGCCCGCGCTGATCACCGCCACCGTCGTCGCCGCGGCCGTCACCACGCTGCTGATGGGCTTCGTCGGCAAGGTGCCGCTGGCCCTCGCCGCCGGTCTCTCCGTCTCCGGCGTCATCTCCACGCAGGTCGCCCCCAACATGACCTGGCCGCAGGCCATGGGCATGTGCGTGATGTACGGCGTCGTGATCATGCTGCTGGTCGTCACCGGCCTGCGCGAGATGATCATGAACGCGATCCCGCTCGCGCTCAAGCACGCCATCACGATGGGCATCGGCACCTTCATCGCATTGATCGGCCTGGTCAAGGCGGGGTTCGTACACGCCTCCGAGGGCGGCGGACCCGTCACCCTGGGCCCGGCCGGCGAACTCGCCGGCTGGCCGGTCCTGATCTTCGCCGTCACGCTGCTGCTGATCTTCATGCTCCAGGCGCGCGAGGTGCCCGGCGCGATCCTGATCGGCATCGTCGTCGGTACGATCGTCGCCGCCGTGCTCAACGCGGCCGGTGTCATCGGCGCCAGGGCGTGGGCGGGCGGACCGCCCGAACTGGCCGGCGGCGCCGTCTCCATGCCGGACTTCTCGCTCTTCGGGGACGTCGAGTTCGGCGGCTGGGGCGAGGTCGGCGCGATGACCGTCGGCATGATCGTCTTCACGCTCGTGCTCGCCGGCTTCTTCGACGCCATGGCCACCATCATCGGCGTCGGTACGGAGGCCGGGCTCGCCGACGACAAGGGCCGTATGCCGGGTCTGTCGAAGGCGCTGTTCATCGACGGCGCGGGCGGTGTCGTCGGCGGTGTGGCGGGCGGTTCGGGACAGACCGTGTTCGTGGAGTCCGCGACCGGGGTCGGCGAGGGGGCCCGTACGGGCTTCGCCTCCGTCGTCACCGGCCTCTTCTTCGCCGCCTGTCTGTTCTTCAGCCCGATCACCCAGATCGTCCCCGGCGAGGTCGCGGCGGCGGCCCTGGTGGTCATCGGGGCGATGATGATGCAGAACGCCAAGCACGTCGACTGGAACGACCGCGCCGTCGCCGTCCCGGTCTTCCTGACCGTCGTGATCATGCCGTTCACCTACCAGATCACCGCCGGAGTCGCCGCCGGCGTCATCTCCTACGTCGCCATCAAGGTCGCCCAGGGCAAGGTCCGGGAGATCGGCGCCTTCATGTGGGGGCTGACCGTGATCTTCCTCGTCTTCTTCGCGCTCCACCCGATCGAGGGCTGGCTCGGCGTGAACTGACGCCACCGCGTCCCGACGGCGCCGACGCGCCGCGTCCCCCCGTACATCCGATACTGAGAGACCAGAGGAGGCGGACATGCTGGACATCGCCGACGAACTGAACCGGTGGGTCGAGCAGGGACGGGACTTCGCCGTGGCCACCGTGGTGGCCGTCGGCGGCAGCGCGCCCCGGCAGCCGGGCGCCGCCCTCGCCGTCGACAGCGAGGGCAGAGCGATCGGCTCCGTCTCGGGCGGATGTGTGGAGGGCGCGGTCTACGACCTGTGCCGGCAGTCCCTGGACGACGGCGAGACCGTCCTCCAGACGTTCGGCTACAGCGACGAGGACGCCTTCGCCGTGGGACTGACCTGCGGCGGCGTCATCGACATCCTCGTCACCCCGGTACGCGCGGACTCCCCCGGCAGGGACGTGTTCGCCGCCGCGCTGTCCGCCGCCGCCGGAGGTCGGGCGGCGGCCGTCGCGCGGGTCACCGACGGCCCCCCGGAACTGCGCGGCCGAGCCCTCCTCGTACGCCCCGGGGGAGCGTACGAGGGGACGCTGGGCGGCCACCCGGCGCTGGACGGCACGGCGGCGGACGAGGCCCGCGCCCTGCTGGACGCGGGACACACCGGCACCGTCACAATCGGCGAGGACGGCTCGCGCTGCGGACGGCCCCTGACACTCCTCGTCGAGTCGAGCGTGCCGGCCCCGCGCATGATCGTCTTCGGTGCCATCGACTTCGCGTCCGCGCTGGTCAGGGTCGGGAAGTTCCTCGGCTACCACGTCACGGTGTGCGACGCCCGCCCCGTCTTCGCCACCCGCGCCCGCTTCCCGGACGCCGAAGAGATCGTGGTGGACTGGCCGCACCGCTATCTGGAGTCGACGCGGACCGACGGCCGTACGGTGCTCTGCGTGCTGACCCACGACGCCAAGTTCGACGTCCCCCTGCTGCGACTCGCCCTCAGACTGCCCGTCGCCTACGTCGGTGCCATGGGCTCCCGGCGCACACACCTCGACCGCAACGAGCGGCTGCGCGGCGTCGGCGTCAGCGAACTGGAGCTGACGAGGCTGCGCAGCCCCATCGGCCTGGACCTCGGGGCACGTACGCCGGAGGAGACCGCGCTGTCGATCGCGGCGGAGATCGTCGCGAACCGGCGCGGCGGCACCGGCGTCTCACTGACCGGCGCCCACACCCCGATCCACCACGACGGGAACCGGGCCCCCACGGGCCGTATCGGCTCCGTCGCCTGAGATTGCGGGCCCGTCGCCGGCCGGCCGCCGTCCCCGGAGTACCGCACGGGCCAGGTGGCCACCCCGTGAGGCGATCACCGCGGCCGACGCCAGCGCCGCCGCCGCGACACACACCACCAGAGCGGGCCACACGTACACCACCTGGGCGAACGTGCCCTCCCGTCGCATCAGCAGGCCCACCAGATCGGCGAGCCACACCAGACAGCCGACCGGCAGCGCGTACGGCAGGGTCCGCAGCCCCGCACGCCACAGCGGGCGTCCGGCCGCGCGCCGCGCCCAGCCCCGCGCCCGTACGGCGCCGAGGGTGCCGAGCCCCAGTGCGAGCAGCGTCAGCGCGGCGAGGACATGGTCGGCGGTCATGGTGAACGGCTCCCTGATCTCCGCCGGGCGGCCCTCGGCCAGATCCCGCAGCCCGTCCGCGATGCCCGCGCTGTCGTCGCCGGAGATCATGCCGGTGTTGCTGACGACGGCGATGCCGATCCTCCGGTCCGGCAGAAGGAGCTGGATGGCGTTCTGGGTCAGCAGCTCACCGGTGTGCTGGAGCGGCGGCGACTCCTTCTCCCCGTCCTTTCCCCCTTCGCTCCCGCCGCTCCTGTCGTGCTGTTCGCCGAGCGACCAGCCCATGGCGTAGTTCTCGCCCCCGGGCGGTGTGTGCATGGTGGCCACGCTCCGCGCGGAGACGACCCGCCTGCCGTCCGCGCCGACGCCGCCGTTGTTCTGTGCGATCAGCCAGTGGGCCAGGTCGTCGGCGGTGGTGACGACACCGTGGCCGCCCGCCGTGAACCAGCGCGGGTGCGCGCGCTCCACCACCCGGCCGTAGGCCCGTACGTATCCCCGCGCGTTCTCGGGCATGTCGGTGGTGGCGTCGACGGAACGCGAGTCCGTCATCCGCAGGGGTGCGAAGACATGGCCGCGGAGGCGGTCGGCGAACGGCTCGCCGGTGACCACCTCGACCAGCCGGGCCGCGACGAAGTAGTTGGGGTTGTGGTAGCTCCACCGGGTCCCCGGCTCGGCGGCCAGACGGGCCCCGCGCATCCGGGCCACCGCCCCCTTCAAGGTGTGCGCCTGCGGCAGTGCCAGATCGGGGAAGGCCGAATCGGCCATGCCGGACGTCTGGTCGAGCAGCTGCCGGACGGTGATCCGCGCGGCCCGCTCGTCGGCCATGGTGAACTCCGGCAGATAGCCCCGTACGGGCCGGTCGAGTTCGACCTTCCCCTCGTCGACGAGCTGCATGACGGCGAGCGCGGTCATGGACTTGGAGAGCGAGGCCACCGGGACCGGCGTCCGCCCCGTCATGGCCGTCCCGCCGGCCGTGCGCCCGTACCCGCCGGTGTGGACGACCTCCCCGCCCCTGGTCACCGCCACCACGGCGCCGGGCAGCCCGGTCTCCGTCAAATAGCTGTTCACGAAGCGGTCTATCGCGGCGGGGGTCAGGGTGGCGGGCACGGGGGCCGGTCCGGCGAGCGCGGTCGGGACGGGGCCCGCGAGGGCGACGGCCGTGACACCGAGCGCGGCGACGAGCCGCCCCGCCGTGCGCCGGCCGGGCGCGAAGCGGCCGTGACGGCCGGTTCGCCGGCCGCTTCCCCAGGGCCCGTCCGCCCGCCGGCCGCTCGTCCGCGGGGCCCTCGTCCGGGGCCCGTTCCCGCCGGGCGCGTTCGTACCGAGTCTGTTCGTGCTGATCCACATGCCCCGTATCCCACCGCCCGCCGGGTATCCGGCGCATTGGCGTGGACGGGAGTCCGAAGGTAGTACTGGTCCTACTGTCCGGACCGCGGCCCGCGGCTACGGTCGACGGGTGCACCACTCGACAGCCTGGCGGGCCGTGGGCCGGAGCCCGTGGAAGTTCCTCACCTCCTCCTGGCCCTGGCGTTCCCTCCTCTACCTCCTGACCGGCGGTCTCTTCGGCGCGCTCGTCCTGACGGTCCTCGCGGCGCTGACGCTCGCCGGTGTCCTCTCCCTGGTCGCCGGCGTCGGAGCCGTACTGCTCCTCGGCGTCGCCCTGTCCGGCATCGTCGTCAGCCGCGTCGAGCGCCGGCGGCTGCGTCTGATGGACCCCGACCCGCTCCCCGACCCGCACCGCCCGCCGGCCGCACCCGGGGTGCGCGGCTGGCTGGCCACCCGGCTGCGGGAGCCCGCCACCTGGCGTGAACTGGGCTTCACCGCCGCGTCGTTGGCCGCGATGTGGTGGATGGACGTGCTGGTGCTGGGGGTCTCGCTCGCCGTCCCGGTGCTCCTGGCCACCTCACCCGTCGGTGATCCGGACGCCTGGCCGCTGACGGTCCTCGCGCTGTGCCTGGTGCCGGTCGCGCCGTACACCATCACCGTCTGGGCCGGTGCGCGCGCCGCCATGACCCGCGCGATCCTCGCCCCCCGCGACGGGGAACTCGGCCGGCAGCTGACCGAGGTACGGGCCTCCCGGGCCCGGCTGGTCGGCTCCTTCGACGCGGAGCGCCGCAGGATCGAACGGGACCTGCACGACGGGGCCCAGCAGCGGCTCGTCTCGCTCAACGTCCTGCTGGGCATGGCCCGGCTGGACGCGGAGCCCGGCTCGTCCGTCGCCCGGCAGCTCGGCACCGCGCAGGAACAGGTCACCCTGGCCGTCGACGAGTTGCGCGAGCTGAGCCGGGGCGTGCACCCCAAGGCACTGACGGACCACGGACTGCCCGAGGCCGTCGGCAATCTCACCGCCCGCTCCGTCCTGCCGGTCACCGTCGACATCCGGCTGCCGCACCGCCCGCCGGCCGCCGTGGAGACGGCCGCGTACTTCGTCGTCGCCGAAGCCCTCGCCAACGCGACCAAGCACAGCGCGGCCACCCGCGCCGAGGTGCACGCGCGGCTGCACGCCGACGTACTGACGCTCAGCATCAGCGACAACGGTGTGGGCGGCGCCGATCCGGCGGCCGGTACCGGGCTGGTCGGCCTCGCCGACCGGGTCGCCGCCGCCGATGGCAGACTGCGGATCTCCAGCCCGGCCGGTGGCCCCACCCTGCTGCACGCGGAGATCCCATGTCGCTGACCGTCGTCCTCGCCGAGGACTCCCCGCTGATGCGCGACGGCCTGGTCGGTGTCCTGACCCGGTTCGGCCACCGGCCCGTCGCCGAGGTCGGCGACGCGGACAGCCTGATCACCGCGGTCCGCGCGCACCGGCCCGACATCGTCGTCACCGACATCCGCATGCCGCCGGACCACTCGGACGACGGCCTGCGCGCCGCCGTCGCCCTGCGCCGCGAACACCCCGCGCTGCCGGTCCTGGTGCTCAGCCAGTACGTGGAGCAGTCCTACGCCGCACGCCTGCTCGACCTCGGCAGCGACGGCGGTGTGGGCTATCTGCTCAAGGACCGGGTCAGCGCGGTGACGGAGTTCGTCGACGCGGTGGTCCGGGTCGCCGCGGGCGAGACGGTGGTGGACCCGGAGGTCGTACGCCAACTCCTGCACCGGCAGCAGGATCCGCTCCGGCGGCTCACCCCCAGGGAGCGCGAGGTGCTCTCCCTGATGGCGGAGGGGCGGGCGAACGCGGAGATCGCGCGGCAGCTGTACGTGACGGAGGCGGCGGTCAACAAGCACGTCAGCGCCATCCTGCAGAAGCTGGACCTGCGCGTGGACGGTGAGGGCCACCGGCGCGTGCTGGCCGTCCTCGCGTATCTGCGCGCCTGACCGGGGTGTCGGGCAACCGAGTCCGAGGCCACCGACCTCTCCCGGATGCGCGAGAGCCTGAGCCCCGTCGCCGACTCGCTCGTCGCCACCCAGCGCGGCGAGGGGTATCCGGCGCTGATCTCCGGCGCCACGCCCTACCCGTGGGGCTCCAACTCCGCCGTCGTCAACCGGATGGTGCTGCTCGGCACCGCGTACGACCTGACCCGCGACCGCGCCCATCTGAAGGCGATGCACCGGGCCATGGACTATCTCCTCGGCCCCTCACCCCCACCGGCCGCCCCGCCGCCAAGTCCTACGCCGGGCCCGGCACGGCGCCAGGCGCGTGGAGTTCGAAGGAGAACACCATCAACTGGAACGCGCCGCTCGTCTGGGTCGCGGCCTACCTCAAGTCGACCGCCCCGGACCTGACTTCACGCTGAGCCCGCCGCCCGTCCCGAGATCTCCGGGGTCTTCAGGACGATACGCGCCGCACCAACTCGGTGGGCAGGACGGCGTGTTGGTGCGGTGTCGCGGGGTTGTTGATGCCCTCCAGCAGCACCCGCGCCATCGCCTGCCCCATCTCCTCCACCGGCTGCCGTACGGAGGTGAGCTGGGGATCGGTGTGCCCGGCGATGGGGGAGTCGTCGAAGCCGACGACGGCCACGTCCTCGGGCACCCGGCGGCCCGCCGCCCGCAGGGAGTGCAGGGCGCCCGCCGCCATCACGTCGGACGCGGCGAACACCGCGTCCAGGTCCGGGTGGCGCGCCAGCAGCTCCGTCATCGCCCGCCGCCCGCTCTCCTCGGTGAAGTCCCCGTGCGCCGTCCAGGACGGATCCGGATCGCCGCCCGAGGCGGCCACGGCCTCCTGGTAGCCGCCGAGCCTGCACTGCGCCACGTACATGTCCAGCGGTCCGGTGACCGTCGCGATCCGCCGCCGCCCGGTCTCCACGAGATGGCGCACGGCGGACCGGGCGCCGCCGACGTTGTCGGAGTCGACGTAGCTCACGGGCTCGTCCGCCGAGCGGCGGCCGCTCAGCACGGTCGGCAGGCCCATCTCCGCGAGCAGGTCGGGCAGCGGGTCGTCGCCGTGCACGGACACCAGCAGTACGCCGTCGACCCGGCCGGCGCGCGCGTACTGGAGGAAGCGCCGGCGCTCGTTCTCGTTCCGTACGAGCGTGAGCAGCAACTGCATCTCGGTGTCGGCGAGACCGGTGCCGACACCGTGGAGCACGTCGGAGAAGTAGGGCTCGGCGAAGAACCGCTTCTCGGTCTCGGGGATCACCAGCGCCACCGCGTCGGTGCGGCTCCCGGCGAGCGCGCGGGCCGCCCGGTTGGGTACGTAGCCCAGCTCGGCTATCGCCTCCTGGACGAGCTGCCTGGTGGAGTCACGCACACGGGGCGAGTTGTTGATGACGCGGGAGACGGTGCCGCGCCCGACGCCGGCGAGCGCCGCCACCTCTTCGAGCGTGGGCTGGCTGGGCCGGCTCGTGCGTCCATTTGCCACCATCGTGCGACCTCCGTCCACGCTCCGTCGGGGATCGTCATCCAACCACTGGGAGCGCTCCCACAATAAGTGGTTGATCATATCGCGGACAGTCTCCATCCGCCGCGCTGCATGACCTTCAAATACATTCAAAGGTGTCTGCCGTGCACGTAAGGGCACTAGCCTTCCGGTGCGGTCGTACCGGATCGCGGTCGAGTCGCGGTCGCGTCGCAAGAGAACGGAGCGGAATGCCGAAAGCACAGGGAGTCGCCGGAGCGCCATGCTGGGTGAGCCTGCTGGCACGTGAACTGCCGGGTGCCCAGGACTTCTACGGCAAGGTCCTCGGCTGGACCTACCGGCGGGCCGGGCTCGGTGACGACTTCTCCGTGGCGCTCATCGACGGCCTGCCGGTCGCCGGCATCGGAGCACTCGCCTCCTCGCTCCAGGTGGCCGTCTCCTGGACGCCGTACTTCAACGTCACGGACGTGGACGAGGCGGCGGCCCGGATCAGGGAGCGCGGCGGCACGGTCGGCGTCGGCCCGCTGGCCTTCCACACCGGCCGCGCGGCGCTCGCCGTCGACCCGGACGGCGCCGTCTTCGGGATCTGGGAAGGCTCGGTGCGCTCCGACTGGTCCATGGGGCGCGGCAGCGGCTCCGCCTCGCTGGAGCTGCGGACCAGGGACGCGGTCACCGCGGGGCGCTTCTACTCGCTCACCCTCGGCTGGGAGCCGGAGGGCGAGGGGAAGCTGCGCCTGGTGCGCGAGGAGGAGCTGTCGCTGCTCCTCGACGGCGACGAGGAGCTGGCCCGGATCAGCGGCGGCGCAGTACAGGCCGCGCCCGACCCGCAGATCCGGCCGCGCTGGCACGTGCGCTTCAACGTGAAGGACGTGGGGGCGGCGGTCGAGACGGCGCTGGCCTCCGGCGGCTCGCTCGTGCCGGGCCCGGACGCGTCGGTCGAGGTGGACGGGGCGACGCTCCGCGACCCGGACGGGGCGCTGTTCACGGTCACGGCCGCGAGCTGACCGCTCGGGTCACCTCCGATCGCCGGACGGGCCGCATTGGCGGCCCGTCCGGCGGTTGAGGACAGAAGGTGTCCGCAAGTCTGGGTAACGTGCGGAGCATGGCCTCGAAGACGACGGACCCGCTCCCGCACCCCGTGCTCACCGCCCGCGCGCTCAACCGCGCCACCCTGGCCCGGCAGCTCCTGCTGCGGCGCGCGGCCATGTCGGCCAAGGACGCCGTGACACACCTGGTCGGACTCCAGGCGCAGAACGTGAAGCCGCCGTACGTCCAACTCGCCGCCAGGCTGGACGCGTTCGACCCCGAGGGGCTCTCCGGACTGATGGCCTCCCGCGAGGTCGGCCGGATGGTCACGCTCCGCTCCACCATCCACACCCACACCGCCGAGGACTGCCTCGCGCTGCGCCCGTTCGTCCAGCCCCTGATCGAGCGGGAGTTGCGTATCTTCCGCGACGGTCTCGTCGGTGTGGAGCTGGACCGGCTCGCCGCCGTCAGCAGGGAACTGGTCGAGGAACAGCCGCTGCCGCTCAAGGAGTTGAAGGCGTCACTGGTCCAACGGTGGCCCGACGCCGACCCGCTCGCCCTGTCCGTCGCCGCGCGGTGCCTGCTGCCGCTCGTACAGGTCACGCCGCGCGGACTGTGGGGCCGCGGTGGTCAGGTCACGCTCACGACGGCGCGGAAGTGGTTCGGGGCGGAGAAGGCCGGCGACCCCGACGCCGCGCCGTCGCCGGGCATCGCGCCGGAGGCCGCCGTCCTGCGCTACCTCGCCGCCTTCGGACCCGCCTCGGTCAAGGACATGCAGACCTGGTGCCGGCTGACGCGGCTCGGCCCGGTCTTCGAGCGGCTGCGGGACCGACTCGTCACCTTCCAGGACGAGTCCGGCGTCGAACTCTTCGACCTCCCCGACGCGCCCCGGCCCGACGGGGACACCCCGGCGCCGCCCCGCTTCCTCCCCGAGTACGACAACCTGCTGCTCTCGCACGCCGACCGCACCCGCGTCGTCCCCATCGAATACCGCAAGCTCACCTGGAACGGCAACCAGGGGTACCGCACCTTCCTCGTCGACGGATTCCTCGCCGGGATCTGGCGGTTGGAGGACGGCACGGAGGGCGACGGACACGGAACGCTGACCGTGCAGGCCTTCGGCACGCTCACCCGCGCACAGCGCGACGCGGTTGCCGAGGAGGGCGTCCGCACGCTCGGATCCCTCTCCTCGGCCGCCTCCCCCTCGTACACCGTGCGCTTCGCGGACTTCTCCACGCCGGCCGCCGAGTAGCGCCGGGCCGGTCTACGGCAGCAGCCCCGACCGGCGGGCCGCCACCACCGCCTCCAGACGGTTGTGGGCGCCCAGCTTGCGCATCGCGGCCCGCAGGTACCCCTTCACCGTCTCCGGCCGCAGCCCCAGGCGCTCGGCCGCCGCCGCGTTCGTCGAGCCCGCCGCCACGCACGCCAGCACGTCCACCTCGCGCGGGGCCAGCGCCACGGCCCGCCGCTCGCGGTGCCCGCCCGGGTCGCGCCAGTCCTGCGGGGCGCCGCCCGCGCCCGCCAACCGGCCGCAGACGGCGTGCAGTTCGCCCCGCAGCCCGGCGTCCACGATGCGCGGCGCGAGTGCCCGCAGTTCGCTGTGCGCCTCGCGGACCTCCTCCCACGCCTCGGGCCGCCCCCGCACCGGCTCGCGGGTCAGGGCGAGCAGCCGCTGCACCTCGTCCCGCACGACCAGCGACTGCTCCACGTCACGGGCGGCGGCGACGGCGGCGTCGAAGATCCGCTCGCCCATCGGCAGCGGATCGCGCAGCGCGCCGTACAGCACGCCGCGCACCCGGCGCCGCACGATCACGGGAACGGCGACCACGGCGCGCAGCCCCTCGGCGGCCACCGCCGCGTCGTACTCGTGGCTGATGTGGCGCGCCTGCCGGTAGTCGGTCACCGCGCACGGCCGCAGCAGCGCGATCGACTTGCCGCCCAGCCCGTTCCCGACGGAGATCCCCAGCCCGCGCAGCGCACCGGTCGCCGTGCCGTTCAGCTCCGAGATGCGCACCTGGCGGGCATCGTGCAACAGGCCGCCGAACGCCACGGGCAGCCCGGTCGTACGGCGCAGCGTCAGCAGCGCGGTGCGCATCTCGACCGCTTCGACCGCCTCAGTCACAGCGTCTTCCTTCTCTTCGGCTCGCTCCGCCGGTACAACGAGTTCGGTTCACCCCCGTCAGGGGGTGGTGAGACGTACGTCACCGGTTACACGATGCTAGTGAACGGGCGAGTGATGAGGAGGGCACATGAGCGCAGTCGACGCGACCGAGCAGTTCCGCGCCGCGAGGGATTTCCTGCTGCGACACCGGGAGGACTACTCCGCGGCGTACGAAGGCTTCGTCTGGCCCCGGCCCGCTCTGTTCAACTGGGCGCTGGACTGGTTCGACGTGATCGCCGAGGGCAACGACCGGCCCGCGCTGCACATCGTCGAGGAGGACGGCACCGAGTGCGTCACCTCGTTCGCCGAGATGTCCGGGCGTTCCGCCCAGGTGGCCAACTGGCTGCGCGCCCAGGGCGTGGCGGCCGGTGACCGCGTTCTCGTCATGCTCGGCAACCAGACCGAGCTGTGGGAGACGGCGCTCGCCGCGATGAAACTCCGGGCGGTCGTCATCCCGGCGACGCCGCTGCTCGGCCCCCCGGACCTGCGGGACCGGATCGAGCGCGGCCGGGTGCGGCAGGTGATCGTCCGGGCCGGTGACACCGCGAAGTTCGCCGACGTGCCGGGGGAGTACACCCGGATCGTGGTGGGTGGCGACGGTGCCCAAGTTGACGCCGTGGGCCCGAACGGCGGCTCGCGCCCCGACGGGACCGGTTGGCGGTCGTACGAGGCGTCCCACCAGGAGTCCACGGTCTTCGAGCCCGACGGCCCCACCCGCGCCGACGATCCCCTGATGCTCTACTTCACCTCCGGCACCACCGCCCGCCCCAAGCTGGTCGAGCACACTCATGTCTCGTATCCGATCGGCCACCTCGCGACGATGTACTGGATCGGGCTGGGGCCCGGCGACGTGCATCTGAACATCTCCTCACCCGGCTGGGCCAAGCACGCCTGGTCCAATCTCTTCGCACCCTGGAACGCCGAGGCGACCGTCTTCATCCACAACTACACGCGCTTCGACCCGGTCCGGCTGATGGCGGAGATGGACCGCGCCGGGGTCACCAGCTTCTGCGCGCCGCCCACCGTGTGGCGGATGCTGATCCAGGCCGATCTCAAGCTGCTGCGCAACCGCCCCCGCGAGGTCGTGGCCGCCGGTGAACCGCTCAACCCCGAGGTCATCGAGACCGTCCGCAGGGAGTGGGGCGCGACGATCAGGGACGGCTTCGGCCAGACCGAGACGGCCGTCCAGGTCGCCAACTCACCGGGGCAGCTGCTGAAGGCAGGATCGATGGGCCGGCCGACCCCCGGCTTCGTCGTGGAGCTGCTCGACCCGGTCACCGGCGCGCCCGGCGCGGACGAGGGCGAGATCGCGCTGGACCTCGCCAACGCCCCGGTCGGGCTGATGACCGGCTACCACGGCGACCCGCAGCGCACGGCCGAGTCCATGGCGGACGGCTTCTATCGCACCGGCGACATCGGCTCACGCGACGTCGACGGCTACATCACGTACATCGGCCGCGGCGACGACGTCTTCAAGGCGTCCGACTACAAGATCTCGCCGTTCGAGCTGGAGAGCGTGCTGCTGGAGCACGAGGCCGTGGCCGAGGCCGCCGTCGTCCCGGCGCCCGACGCGCTGCGGCTCAACGTGCCGAAGGCGTACGTCGTCCTGGCGGACGGCTGGGAGCCGGGACCCGACACGGCGAAGCTGCTCTTCGAGCACTCGCGCGCGGTCCTCGCCCCGTACAAGCGCCTGCGCCGCATCGAGTTCGCGGAACTGCCCAAGACGGTCTCGGGCAAGATCCGCCGTATCGAGCTGCGAGAGCGGACGGCCGAGGGCTCGGGCGCGGAGTACGAGGAGGGCGACGGGCGCTGACGTCGGGGTGCCCGACGGTCAACTCGCCGTCGTGGCACGGCGCATGCAGACACGGGGCCAGTGGTCGAGTCCGTGCGCGGCTTCGGCGCTTCTGATCTCCCGCAGCCCGTCGGTGAGTTCGTTCTCCGCGAGGGTGCGGAAGCCGAGCCGGGTGTAGTACGGCGCGTTCCACGGCACGTCCGCGAACGTCGTCAGGGTGAGCCCGGCCAGCCCGGCGCTCTCCGCCCGTCCGGCCAGATGCTCGATGAGGGCGCGGCCGACCCCGCGCCCCGCCGCCGTGGGATGGACGGAGACCTGCTCGATATGGGCGGCGCCGTCGACCTCGTCGTAGATGAGATACGCGACCGGGTGGCCCGTGGCGTCCTCCGTCACCCAGGCGTGGCCCGCGCGGAGATAGCGGTCGAGCAGATCGATGGCCGGGGGTTCGTCGTCGGCGATCGCGGCCATGCCGACGGCGCGGAACGGTTCACCGGCGGCCCTCTCGATGTCCTGGAGGAGGGGGAGATCGGCGGGGACCGCGGGGCGGATTCGCATGGAGAGAGTATGCCCGCGCGGTGCGGGCGCGGTTCGCGGTTCCGCTCATGCGTGTGAGCGATCCAGCTCGGCCGCGGGGCCGTTGACCGGTCGCGGGACGCCCGTCGGGTCCAGGAGGAAGAGCGGCACCCCGAGGCTGTCGGCGTTCTCGCGCGCCTCGTCCTCGTAACCGGCCAGGGAGAAGAACGCGCTCACCGCCGACTCGGTCAGCGCGCTCAGCCACAGACACTCGACGGCGCGTGAGTCGGCGGGACGCGCGCCCGGGTCGACCCGGGCGACCATCCCCGGCCCGCGCAGATCCACGCCGGTCTCCGGCCACTCGCCGGACCGCAGGACGTCCGGGAAGCCGATCTCGCGCAGATAGAGCGCGGCGGCGTTCACGGCGTCGCTCCTCGCCCCGGCCGTCACCGGCCTGACCGGTATCCGCAGCAGCGCCCCGCACGGGCAGCCGAGCTCCGGCTGCGGCCACTGGTCCTGCCGTCCGCACCCGGTGCAGCTGACGGTCACCCACTCCTCGTCCCAGGTCCGGCGCACTATGAGGGTCGGGGGCGCGCCCACGACCAGGGGCGCCGAGACGGCCGATCCGCAGGGGCAGGGGTAGGCGGACGCCGTGAACACATGGCTGTCCCCGCAGTCGGGACAGCTGACAGGAACGCTCTCCGCCACTGCCCGTACCCCCTTGTCCCGCCTTCGCGCACCGCGCCCGCTCGCCCATCGTCCATCACCGGCGGGGCCTTGGGGAGGGTCTTCCGCCATCCCTTGACGCCAGGTGGCGGGCACTTTAGATTGATTCCACATAGCAGAACAAGCTTTCCGCATTGCGGAAAGAGTGGAATCGACGGAATCGACGCTCTCAGGTGGCGCGACAGAGCCCGAGTCCACCAGCCGAAGCAGGAGCACTCCATGCCTCGTATGACCGCTGCCCGAGCGGCAGTTGAGATCCTCAAGCGCGAAGGCGTCACCGACGCGTTCGGTGTGCCGGGCGCGGCGATCAACCCCTTCTACAAGGCCCTCGAAGAGGCCGGTGGCATCGACCACACGCTCGCCCGCCACGTGGAGGGCGCCTCCCACATGGCCGAGGGCTACACCCGTACCAACCCCGGCAACATCGGCGTCTGCATCGGTACTTCGGGCCCGGCCGGCACCGACATGATCACCGGTCTTTACTCCGCGATCGGTGACTCGATCCCGATCCTGTGCATCACCGGCCAGGCGCCGACCGCGGTGATCCACAAGGAGGACTTCCAGGCCGTCGACATCGCGTCGATCGCACGTCCCGTCAGCAAGGCGGCCACCACCGTCCTGGAGGCCGCGCAGGTCCCCGGCGTCCTCCAGCAGGCGTTCCATCTGATGCGCTCGGGCCGGCCGGGCCCCGTCCTGGTCGACCTGCCGATCGATGTGCAGCTGACCGAGATCGAGTTCGACCCGGCGACGTACGAACCCCTGCCGGTCTACAAGCCGTCCGCGAGCCGCGCGCAGATCGCGAAGGCGCTCACCATGCTGGTGGCGTCCGAGCGCCCGTTGATCGTCGCCGGCGGCGGTGTCATCAACGCCGACGCGTCCGGCCTCCTCGTGGAGTTCGCCGAGCTGACCGGCACACCGGTCGTCCCGACGCTGATGGGCTGGGGCACCATCGCCGACGACCACGACCTGAACGCGGGCATGGTGGGCATCCAGACCTCGCACCGCTACGGCAACGAGACGTTCCTGGCCTCGGACTTCGTCCTCGGCATCGGCAACCGCTGGGCCAACCGGCACACGGGCGCGCTCGACGTCTACACGGCGGGACGCACCTTCGTCCACGTCGACATCGAGCCCACCCAGATCGGCAAGATCTTCGCGCCGGACTACGGGATCGCCTCGGACGCCGGGGACGCGCTGAGGCTCTTCGTCGAGGTGGCGAAGGAGCTGAAGGCGGCGGGCGAACTGCCCGACCGCACCGAGTGGATCGCGTCCGTGCTGGAGCGCAAGGGCAGCCTGCACCGCAGGACGCACTTCGACAACGTGCCGCTGAAACCGCAGCGTGTGTACGAGGAGATGAACCGCGCCTTCGGTCCCGACACCCGGTACGTCACCACCATCGGTCTCTCGCAGATCGCGGGCGCGCAGATGCTGCACGTCTACAAGCCCCGGCACTGGATCAACTGCGGCCAGGCGGGCCCGCTCGGCTGGACGATCCCGGCCGCGCTCGGTGTCGCGAAGGCCGACCCGGACACCACAGTTGTCGCGCTCTCCGGCGACTACGACTTCCAGTTCATGCTCGAGGAGCTGGCCGTCGGCGCGCAGCACCGGATCGGTTACGTTCATGTGCTGGTGAACAACGCCTACTTGGGGCTGATCCGGCAGGCGCAGCGCAATCTCGACATCAATTTCCAGGTCAACCTGGAGTTCGAGAACATCAACTCACCGGAGCTGGGCGTCTACGGGGTCGACCATGTGAAGGTCGTCGAGGGCCTGGGCTGCAAGGCGATCCGCGTCACCGAGCCCGACCAGCTGCTGCCCGCCTTCGAGCAGGCGAAGAAGCTGGCCGCCGAGTACCGGGTGCCGGTGGTGGTCGAGGCGATCCTGGAGCGGATCACCAATATCTCGATGGGTGTGCGGATCGACCAGGTGAACGAGTGGGAGGACCTGGCCACCGAGCCCGGCCACGCGCCGACCGAGATCAGGCCGCTGGTCCGGCACGACATCTGATTTCCGGATACGCGGGGGTGTCAGCCGCCGCAGCCGCAGCCGCCACACCCTCCGCAGCCGCCGTCCCCGCCACCACCGTCCCCACTGCCGCCCGCGTCCGCCGTGTCGCCGGCGTGCGCATGCCCGTCGGCCCACCAACTGGGCGCGAGGGCGGCCCCGGTGGCGCCGGCGGCGGCTCCCGCCGCGGCGGCGCCGGTGGACGGCCGCCGTACCGTCCTCGGGGCCTTGCCCGCCGGGGACCACGGGACACCCATGAGCAGAAGGACCGCGAGCGGCGACAGCAGCCAGGACCAGTCCTTCGAGACGACGGCGACGGCGATACCCACGGCGGACAGGACCAGGAACACGGCAAGGCGCATCCTCCCAGTGTGCGCACCCGGTGACGGCGCACAAGAGCCCGGCCGAAGAATCGGCCGGGCTCTTGTGCGTTGCGGGCCAGGGGAGTTGAGGACCGTCCGGCGGTGCGAGGCCGGCGCGACGGGACACTCGCACCACCGGACGGCGTCTGACGGAGCCTCGGAAAAGGCTGCGGGGATCCGCTCGTACCTGCTGGTACTCGCTGGTGCTGATCTGCCGGGACCGTGGCGGCGGCGACGGGGAGCGCCGGCGGCCTTCCTTCGGGTCTGGAAGAGCGCCGTCGTTCTCCCTCACCACCGCACTGGCTCGCACACCGCCACGGTCCCGGGGATGTCCCTTCCACGGCCACCCCTCACGAGGGCCGCTGGAAGGGACGGCTGTTGGCCGCTCGCCACCGGGGCGGTCCTCGCCCCGGGGCGCGCGCGGGTGGTTCCCGGGCTGCGGCGGCGCCTGGGCGCGACAGGACAGTTGTCAGCGCCGCCACAGCCCGGAGTTGGGTGGGGTGTCAGACCTGTTGGCCGGACAGCCGCTCGACGGCGCGCAGCAGCGCCGAGTGGTCGAGGCCGCCGTCGCCCTGCGCGCGCAGGGAGGCGACCAGTTGCGCGACGACCGCGCCGACCGGCAGCGCGGCACCGACATTGCGGGCGGCGTCGGTGACGATGCCCATGTCCTTGTGGTGCAGGTCGATCCGGAAGCCCGGAGCGAAGTCGCGGCTGACGAAGTTGTCCTTCTTGCGGGTCAGGACGGTCGAGCCGGCCAGACCGCCGTTCAGCACGTCCAGCGCCGCGCCGAGGTCCACGCCCGACTTCTCCAGGAAGACCACGGCCTCGGCGCACGCCTGGATGTTGACGGCCACGATCAGTTGGTTGGCCGCCTTCACCGTCTGGCCGGCGCCGTGCGGACCGCACAGGACGATCGTCCTGCCCAGCGCCTCGAAGAGAGGCCTGGCCCGGTCGAAGTCGGCCTGCTCGCCGCCGACCATGATGGACAGAACCGCCTCGACGGCTCCCGCCTCACCGCCGGACACCGGTGCGTCGAGGACGCGGACGCCCTTCTCCCGGCCCGCCTCGGCGAGATCGATCGACGTCTGCGGGGTGATCGACGACATGTCGATCAGGAGGGCGCCCTTCCCGGCGTTCTCCAGGATGCCGTCCGCTCCGTAGGCGATGGCCTCGACCTGCGGGGAGGCGGGCACCATCGTGATGATGACATCGGCGCCCTCGACGGCCTCGGCGATCGACGGCGCGACGGTGCCACCGTTGGCCGCGAGCCGGTCCAGCTTCTCCCGCTCCAGCGTGAAGCCGGTGACGGAGTATCCGGCCTTGATCAGATTCTCGGCCATGGGGGACCCCATGATGCCGAGGCCGATCCAGGCCACCTTGGGAAGAGTGCTCATCGGGGGTGCCTCTCTCGCATACGTGTGTGCGTCGTCTCCGCGTGGTGCCCGCGGCGGGTGTGGACGTGGGCCCTAGCGCGCGGCCCGCGCGTCGGCCGGGAGCCACTCGAAGGACTCCGCGCTCGGGCGGTCGCCGGGCTTGTACTCCAGGCCGACCCACCCCTCGTAACCAGCCTTGCGCAGCCGGTCGAGCAGGTCCTGGAGCGGCAGTGTGCCGGTGCCGGGCGCGCCCCGGCCGGGGTTGTCGGCGATCTGTACGTGACCGGTCCGGTCGGCGTACCTGTCGACGACCCCGGTCAGCGCCTCGGCGTCCAGACCGTTCATCGACAGGTGGTAGACGTCCAGGAGGAACGCGGCGTTGCCCAGCCCCGTGGCCTCGTTGACCCGGTCCACCACATCGATGGCGGCCTCGGCGCTCACCAGCGGATAGTGCGGGGACTCCGGCCTGTTGAGCGCCTCGATCAGCAGGGTCGCCCCGATCCGGTCGGCCGCGCGGGCGGCGAGGACCAGATTCTCCAGGGCGAGCGTGTCCTGCGTCCGCGCGTCGACGCCTTCGACGCGGTTCCCGTACAGCGCGTTGAGCGCCTTGCAGCCGACCGACGCGGCGAAGTCGGCCGCCACGTCGATGTTCGCGCGGAAGCGGTCCGACTCCTCGCCGGGCAGCGACAGCGCGCCGCGGTCGGGGCCGGGCAGCCGGCCGCCGTAGAAGTTGAGTCCCACGAGCTGGGTGTCCGCGTCGTCGAGGGCCTGCTTCAGGGCGTCCAGCTCGGCCCGCGGCGGGGTGGGGGTCTCGATCCAGGGCCACCACAGCTCCACCGCGGTGAAGCCCGCCGCGGCGGCTGCCGCGGGACGCTCCAAAAGCGGGAGTTCGGTGAAGAGGATCGACAGATTCACATCGAAGCGCTGCTCGGAGCCGGGCTTGTTCGTGAAGGGAGCCATGAGGGGTTCTGCGCTCCTTCCGTATTGCGGAAGTTAGTTTCTGCTTAATGGAAGATTGCCTGGGATTTGGGAGGGCTGTCAAGAGGGCGGCCCTGATTCGGCCCCTCGCGCAGTAGGTTGTGCGCGTGCGACTGAGAGTGGAATTCACGACCGAGCCGTTCGACCTGGACGAGGCCCCCGGCCATGCCGTGGTGGCCCGCGAGGTCATCCAGGCGGCCGAACTGGACGCCGTGGACGTCGGGCCGTTCGGCAACACCGCCGAGGGCGGCGCCGACGCCGTCATCTCGGCCGTCGACGCCCTGCTCCGCCGCTCCCTGGAGGCCGGCGCCACCCGCGTCTCGCTCCAGGTGAACGTCATCGCGGAGGACGAGCGGTGACCGGGCCGTCCGACCACCCGCTCCTCGCGGCGGTGAAGCCGCTCGTCGACGCCATGGGGGCCGAGACCGTACCGCCCGCCCTGGCCGGGCCCGACGACGTCGTGCTGAGCTGGGAGGGGGAGGAGGTCGTCGCCGTCCGCCTCCCGCAGCTCTCCGAATCGCTCGACCACATCCTCGTCGCGCTGGAGCGCCGGCACGGTATGCCCCTGTCGGAGCTGGACCGCAAGGCCAAGCAGTCGGTGGTGCGGTCGCTGGAGGCACGCGGGGCCTTCTCCGTACGGCACGGCGTGGAGACCGTCGCGAGCGCTCTCGGGGTCAGCCGGTTCACCGTCTACAACTATCTGAACCGGTCCGAGACGGGCTGACGTGGCCGGGCCGGGGTCGCGAGCCCCGGGCCCGGGGTCGCGGCGGGCCTGCCGGACAAAAAATTCAACAAAGTGTTGACGTGATGTTCGTGAAGGCGTTAGCTGTCCCGCAGCCCGTCAAGCACAGCCACGGAGGCTCCCGTGACGACCGACCCGCCGCCGGGCCTCACCCGGTTCAACACATCCTCCGACAGCGCGGCGCTGACCGCACTGCACGAGGTGTGCGCCAGTACGGCATGGGGGAGCGCACTGCTCGCCCACCGGCCGTACGCCACCGCCGAAGCCCTCTTCGCGGCCAGTGACACCGCGACGGCCGAACTGGCCGCCGACGATCTGGCGCAGGCGATGGCGGCGCACCCGCCCATCGGCCGCCCGAAGCCGGGCGACCCGGTCTCGGCCCGCGAACAGCGGGGTATGGCCGGAGCGTCCGGTGAACTCAGGGCGGAGTTGCTCGAACTGAATCTGGCCTACCAGGACAGGTTCGGCCACGTCTTCCTGATCTGTGCCACCGGCAGGACCGGTGAGCAGATGCGGGACGCGGTCCGCACCCGGATCGGCAACTCGCCCGAACAGGAGCGGGACGTCGTTCGCACCGAACTGGGCAAGATCAACCGCATCCGGCTGACCCGCCTCGTAGAAGCAGCAGAAGCAGGGGAGTGAACCCGTGAGCACGGAATCCACCGCATCGGTGTCCACGCACATCCTGGACACCAGCGTCGGACGCCCGGCCGCCTCCGTCGCCGTCTCGCTCGCCGCCCGCGGCGGCGCCCGGGAGCGGTGGGTGGTGCTGGGCCGGTCGGCGACCGACGCGGACGGGCGGTGCAGAGACCTGCCGGCGCTGCCGGCGGGAACCACCCACGTACGTCTCGACTTCGAGACCGAGGCGTACTTCCACAGCCAGAGCCACAGCCAGAGCCAGAATCAGCCACAGAGCCAGAACCGAGCCGAGGCACAGCAGGACGCCCCCGCGCCACGGGACAGCGGTGCGTTCTTTCCGGAAGTGGCGATCACGTTCGCCGTCACGCCCGGCGAGCACTATCACGTACCGCTGCTGCTCAACCCGTTCGGCTACTCCGTATACCGAGGGAGCTAGCAGATGCCGACCATTCTCGGCCAGAACCAGTACGGCAAAGCGGAGAACCGCGTCGTCAAGATCGTGCGCGACGGCGACACCCACCACATCAAGGACCTGAACGTCTCCGTCGCCCTCTCCGGCGACATGGAGGAGGTCCACTACTCCGGCTCCAACGCCAACGTCCTGCCGACCGACACCACCAAGAACACGGTGTACGCGTTCGCCAAGGAGCACGGCATCGAGTCCGCCGAACAGTTCGGCATCCATCTCGCCCGGCACTTCGTCACCAGCCAGGAGCCGATACACCGGGCGCGGATCCGGATCGAGGAGTACGCCTGGGAGCGCATCGCGGCCCCGGACGCCGACTCCGGGTCGGTCGGCGCCGACAGGACCAAGCACTCCTTCGTACGCAAGGGGCAGGAGACCCGCGTTTCGCAGATCACCTTCGACGGCGAGAAGTGGGAGATCATCTCCGGCCTCAAGGACCTGACGGTGCTGAACTCGACCAACTCCGAGTTCTGGGGCTACGTCAAGGACGAGTACACGACGCTCCGCGAGGCGTACGACCGCATACTCGCCACCGACGTCTCCGCGAGGTGGCGCTACAACTGGACCGACGACACCGCGCCGATGCCCGACTGGGAGGACTCCTACGAGCAGGCGCGCACGCACCTCCTCGGCGCCTTCGCGCAGACGTACTCCCTCTCGCTCCAGCAGACGCTCTACCAGATGGGCTCGCGGATCATCGACAGCCGAGGCGAGATCGACGAGATCCGCTTCTCACTGCCGAACAACCACCACTTCCTCGTCGACCTCGAACCGTTCGGGGTGAAGAACGAAACCCCCGACGGAGCCGTCTACTTCGCCGCCGACCGCCCGTACGGCCTCATCGAGGCCACCGTGCTGCGTGACGGCGTCGAACCGCGAATCCCGCTCGACATGACCAACCTGTAGCCGCCCCGGCGTACCCCCGACGCCCGCGCCGGCGTCAAGTCCCCGAAGAAGAGGGCGATATGGGGGAAGAGCGGGGGCATCTGCGCACCGACACCACCGAGGATCCGTCTCTCACCCCGCTCGACCCCCGGATCCGTCCACCCCACATGGGAAGAACGAGGACCCGCCATGGCGGTTTCGCGCATCGTCATCGAGAACTGTGCCATCGCGACAGTGGACGCGAACGACACCGAGTACGCCTCCGGGCACGTCGTCGTCGCGGACAACCTCATCGAATCCGTGGGCGCCGGCCGTGCCCCCGCCGGGCTGGAGAACGTCGTACGGCGGGTCGACGGCACCGGCCATCTCCTCACCCCCGGCCTGGTCAACACCCACCACCACTTCTACCAGTGGATCACCCGCGGACTGGCCACCGACCACAACCTGTTCGACTGGCTGGTGGCGCTCTACCCGACGTGGGCGCGCATCGACGAGTCCATGGCGCGCGCCGCGGCGCAGGGCTCACTGGCGATGATGGCGCGCGGCGGGGTCACCACCGCGATGGACCACCACTACGTGTACCCGCGCGGCGCCGGCGACCTGTCCGGCGCCATCATCGGGGCCGCTTCGGAGACGGGCGTACGGTTCACCCTCGCCCGCGGCTCCATGGACCGCGGCGAGTCGGACGGCGGCCTGCCGCCGGACTTCGCCGTCGAGTCCCTGGAGGGCGCGCTCGCCGCCACCGAGGCGACCGTCGACAAGTACCACGACCCGTCGTTCGGCGCGATGACCCGGATCGCCGTCGCGCCGTGCTCGCCGTTCTCCGTCTCCACCGAACTGATGCGCCAGGGGGCGGAGTTGGCACGCCGCAAGGGCGTACGGCTGCACACCCACGGCAGCGAGACGGTCGAGGAGGAGCAGTTCTGCAAGGAGCTGTTCGGGATGGGCCCCACCGACTACTTCGAGTCGACGGGCTGGCTCGGTTCCGACGTATGGATGGCCCACTGCGTCCATATGAACGACTCGGACATCGCCGCCTTCGGCCGCACCGGCACGGGCGTCGCGCACTGCCCGTCCTCCAACGCCCGCCTCGCGGCCGGTATCGCGCGCGTACCCGACATGCTGAGGGCCGGCGTTCCCGTCGGCCTCGGCGTGGACGGCACCGCGTCCAACGAATCGGGCGAACTGCACACCGAGTTGCGCAACGCGCTGCTCATCAACCGCCTCGGTGCCCACCGCGAGTCCGCCCTGACCGCCCGTCAGGCGCTGCGGCTCGGCACATACGGTGGCGCCCAAGTCCTCGGCCGTGCCGACCAGATCGGCTCGGTGGAGACCGGGAAACTCGCCGACCTGGTGCTGTGGAAGCTGGACACCCTGGCTCACTCCTCCATCGCCGACCCGGTGATCGCCCTCGTTCTCGGGGCCGCCGCGCCCGTCACGCTCTCCCTCGTCAACGGCCACACCGTCGTCGAGGACAACCACCTGACCACGGTGGACGAAGACGCCGTCGCCCGCTCCACGCGGGCCGAGGCGCGGCGCCTGGCGCGGATCGCGGCGGCGGGCTGACACCGGGTCACGACGCCCGGTCGATACGGGCCCGGTCGCGACGACGGGCCGGCGCGCTTCACAGGTCTCACGTGTCCACGGGCCCGACCGGTCCGGCCGTGGATCTTCTCAGGAGTCCGGTCGAGGGGGACGGCCCTCGACCGGCGGCCACGGGGCCCGAGCGGGGTCCCTGGCAGCCGCGTCCGGGTGGTGGCGTACCGCACAGCGGTGCCCCACCACCCGGGACGGTGACTCGTGTACGCAACCGACCTCCCGCACCTCCCTGACACCCGCGTCGCCGCCGACGCGTAACCGACCGGAGGAACACCCCGTGGCAGCCGAGCCCAGGCTTCGCAAAGACGTACCCGCTCCCGACGAGATACCCGACCAGGACGGCAAGCACCCGGTGGACCGGACCCTGCCGCCCTTCAAGACGTTCACCAGCGGTCTTCAGCACGTGGCCGCCATGTACGCGGGCGTGGTGGCGCCCCCGATGATCGTCGGGCCCGCCGTCGGCCTGAACGCCCGGGACACCGCGTTCCTGATGGGCGCCAGTCTCTTCACCGCCGGGATAGCCACCCTGCTCCAGACCCTCGGCTTCTGGAAGGTCGGCGCACGGCTCCCGTTCGTCAACGGCGTCTCCTTCGCGGGCGTCACGCCGATGGTCGCGATCGGCCGCGAACGCGGCGCGGAGGGCATCACCGTCATCTTCGGCGCGATCATCGTCGCCAGCGTGCTCGGGTTCGTCCTCACGCCGTACTTCTCGAAACTGGTGCGGTTCTTCCCGCCCGTCGTGACCGGCACCGTCATCACCCTGATCGGTGTCTCACTGCTCCCGGTCGCCTTCAACTGGTCCCAGGGCGGCGATCCCACGGCCGACGGCTACGGCTCCATGAAGAACATCGGCATGGCCGGTCTCACCCTGCTGATCGTGCTCGTCCTGCGGAAGGTGCTGCGCGGCTTCCTCCAGCAGATCGCGATCCTGCTGGGGCTGGTCGTCGGCACCCTCGTCGCCGTCCCGATGAACATGACCGACTTCGACGCGATCCGGGACGCCGGCCTCGTCGGCTTCCCGACGCCGTTCCACTTCGGCGCACCGCAGTTCGAGATCGCCGCGATCATCTCCATGTGCATCGTGATGCTCGTCTGCATGACGGAGTCCACGGCCGACATGCTGGCGCTCGGCAGGATCGTGGACCGGCCGGCGGACGAGCGCGTCATCGAGGGCGGACTGCGCGCCGACACGCTGGGCAGCGCCATCAGCCCGCTGTTCAACGGCTTCATGTGCAGCGCCTTCGCACAGAACATCGGCCTTGTCGCCATGACCAAGGTCCGCAGCCGCTACGTCGTCGCGGCCGGCGGCGGCATCCTCGTCCTGCTCGGCCTGTGCCCCGTGCTGGCCTCGGTGATCGCGCTCGTACCCCTGCCGGTCCTCGGCGGCGCCGGGATCGTGCTCTTCGGATCGGTCGCGGCCAGCGGCATCCAGACGCTGGCCACCGCCGCTCTGGAGAAGGGCGAGAACGCGCTGATAGTGGCCGCCGCCGTCGGCATCGGGCTGATACCGATCGCGGCGCCGGAGTTCTACCACGCGTTCCCGAAGGACCTGCTGGTGGTGCTCGACTCCGGGATCAGTACGGGCTGTGTGGTGGCGATCGTGTTGAACCTGGCCTTCAACCACTGGGGCCAGAAGGGCGGTTCGGGCGCCGGGGGCGCTTTCGAGGCGGAAGGGGCGGCTGCCGCGGAGACCGGACGGTCACTGCCGGCCCCCGCGGCACCGCACTGAGCAGGGCGGGGCGTGGGTGTGGGTGGCGGCCCGGCTCCGGGCCGCCACCCACACCGATGCCGGTGCGGGGGGAGCGGTCAGCCGATGTGGAAGTCCTCTCCGTACACCTTCCAGTCGAGCGGCGGGTCCAGGCTCAGATTGCCCGCGTCGAGGAAGACGCGCTGCGCGGTGTCCACCCGGCTGGTGTCCTCGTGCGCCTCCTCCTGTTTCATCGCCCAGACCCGGGCGTCGAGGAAGGCGTTCAGATACGCGGTCTCGTCCCCGCCCTCCGACGGCGGCCGGGCCTCGTTCAGCGCGCGCTCGCGGATCCCGCTGAAGCTGGTGTCGGAGTTCCCGTCACCGTGCATGACGATGGCGTCGTAGTACGCGAACTGCCCGAGCGTTCCGACGCCGTCCTCCTTGCCGCGGCTGACGGCAGGGTTGAAGTAGACGCGGTCGCGCTCGTCGTTCTGCGCGGTGCGGAACGCCGGATCCGCAGCGGCCCGGCGCCACGCGTCGGGGTAGCCCGGGTCGAGCCCCTCGTGCGAGTCCGTGCCGTCGACCGCACGCAGCGCGGGAAGGTAGGAGGCGAGGGGGTTGTCCGGCTCGCGCTCGGTGTAGAGCTCGACCAGGTCCAGCATGTCGCCGGTGCCGGAGCAGAAGCCGATGATGCCGGCGGTGTAGCCGCGGCCGTCGCCGATGTCCTCGATGTAGCCGTACTGGCCCTGCCAGTCGAGCGAGGAGTTCTCGGCGCTGGAGACCAGTTGCATCGCGATCTCCTTCTTCGCCGGGTCGTCCAGACCGGGGGCGGCCCGGACGGCCGCCGTGGCGCCCGACCGGTCCGCTCCCGGCGCCGCGTGCGCGACGGCCGTGACGGGTCCGGCGACGAGGACGAGACCGAGCAGGACGCGGGGAACGAGTCCGAATGTGCGGGTGCCCGCGTGGGGGGTTGGCACCGGACCTCCATGGGGGGAGTGGATCGAAGCCGATCGGTTCGGTTTCTGTTAGGAAGCTTTCCTACCGAAGGTTGAGGGTGGCGTACACCCATGACCTGTCAAAGAAATCGATGATGCGCGGGGAACGGGCCGGGCGCATAATGCCCGGATGCCCGTGACCCTGCATCACATCGTCGTCGACACGCACGATCTGCCCGGCCTCGCCCGCTTCTGGGCGGCGGCGCTGCGCTGGCGCGTGCTCTCCGAGCGCGAACGGGAGGTGGTCATCGGTCCCGACGAGTCCGCCCCGGTCGGCATGTGCTTCATGCCGGTGCCCGCGACGGAGCGCAAGACCGTCAAGAACCGCCTCCATCTCGATCTGACGACGAGCGCGGAGGACCGCGAGGCCGAGATCGACCGGCTGATCGCGCTCGGCGCGCGCCGGGTCGACGTCGGCCAGAGCGGCGAGGAGTCGTGGACGGTGCTCGCGGACCCGGAGGGGAACGAGTTCTGCGTGGTGCGGCCGAAGGCGACGCTGATCGGATAGCCGGTGGGCTGGGCCGCGCGCCGTCTCAGCCGCCCGTCGGCGCGGTAACTGTCCCCGTACACCTGCCGCTTGAGCAGGGGGTTCCCGACTGAATCATGGGGACCGCGGGGAGTGCGTTGTCAGAGGCTCGTGCCAGGATTCCCGTCATGGATCTCGCACAGATTTTCGCTGACCTCGACACGCAGCCATGGGCGGAGTGGGAGCACGCCTACGGAAGCGCCGACGATGTCCCGGGCCAACTGCGGGCGTTGGCGAGCGACGACGCCGAGGAGGCGGAAGAGGCGCTGTACGAGCTCTACGGAAACATCGTCCACCAGGGGTCGGTGTACGAGGCGACGGCGTACGCCGTGCCGTATCCCGCCCGGCTGGCGGCGGCGGGGATCAGACCGGCCGACATGCTTCTGCTGCTCGGCTGCATCGCGGAGAGCGAGGACGAGCGGAGTGACACGCCAGGTGTGTGCCGGGTGGCCGTGACCGCCCAACTTCCCCTGATACTGCCGCTGATCGAGGCGAGCGACACCGACGTCCGGCAGGCGGCGGTATGGGCGGCGGCCAGGACGGGCGCGGCCGAGCAGGTGCTTCCGGCGCTGCGGCGTTGCTGGGAGAGCGAGTTGGACCCGCTGGTACGGGCGGAGGTGCTCGCGGGGACGGCGTGGCTCGAACCGGCGGCCGCGGAAGAGTTCGAGAAGACCGTGCTGGGTGAGACGGCCGGGGGCGCAGGCGCGGGCGGCGGTGCGGGCGAAGCCGGACACGGGGCGGAGGCCGCGCCGGTACGGCTGGCCGCGCTGCTGGCCTGTGTGGACGCGGACCTGTCGTGGACCCCGGTCCGTCACGACGCGTTCATCTCCCTGCTGCCGGCCGGCCCGCTGGTCGCGGACCGGTTCGACCAGGAGCAGACCGAGCCGTTCCGGTACGTGGTCGAGGGACTGCTGGAGCGGGACACGGACGAAGCGCGGGAGGCCGCGTTCACCCTGATCGAGGCCGGGCTGCGGCACACGGACGCCGACGCGCGCGACGAGGCCCTCTCGGCGGCCGAGCACGCCTGCGAGGCCTCCCGCGCCGCGACGACGCGCCTCGCCGGGCCGTTGACCGCGCTGCTCGACGATCCGTCGTCGGCGAGCGCCGCCCTCTCGGTCGTCCACCAGCTCGGTCGCCGGGCGGCCGGCGCCGGCCCCGCGCTCGCGGCCATCGCCACCGAAGGCGGCGAGTCGGCCGACCGCGCGTTGGCCGCGCTGGTCGTGACCGCCCCGGAGCAGGCCGCCCCGCTGCTGGCCTCGGACCTGGCCCGGCGGCCCAGGGCACTCGACGCCGCGGCGAAACTGAGCCCCTGGTCGAGGACCGGGGACGCCCGCGCGGGGGACCCCGACCCGTTCCCGTACACACCGGAACTGCTGGACGCCGTACGGGCCCGGCTCGCGGAGGACGACATCGACTGGAACGGGTCGATCCACCTCGGCCTGCTCCTGGCCGGCTGGGGGCACCGCGCGGCGGCGGCCGTGCCCGATCTGCTCGCCGCGCTGGACCGGTATCCCTTTGTCGTTCTGCGCACCCTGCCCGCCGTCTGCCCACCGGAGGAACGGGCCCGCGCGGTCGCGGCGCTGCGCGACGCGGACCTCACCGGGCAGAACCCGGTCGACGTCGGCTGGGCGCTGCACCGGCTCTCGGGCGGTACGGACGAGGCGGGCGACGCGGGAGACACCGGGGCGGTCATGTCGGCCGTCGTCGAGGCGCTGGCCTCCGGCGGCCGGGACATGACCGAGGCGGCGAAACTCGCGGGAGAGCTGGGTGGTTCGCCGACAGCGGCCTCGCTGCTGCCGCACCTGCGCGCCGCGCTGAGCGAGACCGCCCGCGCGACGACCGACCAGGCGTCCGACTCCTCGGGAGCGGGGCGCACCAACCCCGACCTCGACAGCGACACGGAGATCGCCCGCGCGCTGTGGCGGCTCACGGGAAGCGCCGACGAGGCCGTGCCGATCATCGCCGGTGTGCTGGAGGAGGCCGACGGAGACTGGCACCGCTGGCAGAACGTACGCGCGGCGCGCGCCGCCGCCGCGCTCGGCGAGCCGGGCCGGCCGCTCGCCCCGCTCCTGGAGCGCAAACTCGCCCATCGCGACCACGCCGCGGCAGCCGCGCTGGCCCTCCTGGCCGTCGACCCGGCCGGCCAGGACCGCGTACGACTGGCGGACGCGGCCCTGGCATCGGCGGAGGCCGACGCGGACCCGCTCACCGCCCTGGACGTCCTACGGGCGTTCGGCACAAGTAACTTGACGGATGATCAGCACCGTCGGCTGACCGGGCTGGCGGAGCGGGACGCGCACGTCTTCATACCCGGCTTCCCGCACGCCCCGGCGACGGCGGACGCCCGCTTCCGGGAGGAGGCGAGGGCGCTGCTGCGCACGGATCCGCGGAGCGGCCCGACCCGTCCGGCCTGACGAGGGCCGCCCTTCGCACCCTGCGGGGCAGGGACCCGCCGCCTCGCGGTGGCGCGCCCCGACGTGACGCACGGCCGCTTCCTACTCCCCGGGCCGCCAGTCCGGGCGGCGGCCGCTCAAGCCGATCACCCGGTCGAGCAGCGGCGCGTCGGCCGGTACGGGGACCGGGCGGCCGAACAGGCCCTCCGGTCCCTCGCCCGACTCCGCGCTCGCCGCCGCCGGTTCGAGGAAGGGGAACACCGCCTCCAGGCTCGCCGCGTCGACCTCGTAGGCCTGCCCCGTGCTGCGCGCCAGGTCCCAGCCGTGCACCACCAGCTCGTTCAGCGCCACGAGGCCCGCCACCTCGGCCGGCAGATCCACCCCGCCGGCCCGGGTGAAGCCCTGCCACGCGTCGGACGAACGCCAGGCCTCGGCGAGTTCGTCGAGCTGACCGGGGAGCGCGGTCCGCCAGCCGTCCTCCAACGGGGGCAGCCCGTCGGTGGGCGGGGTGTCGGTCGTCGGCCCCAGCGTCTTCTTTCCCGCGTCGCGGAAGGCGACGGTCAGCCCGACCAGATGCGCGAGCAGCTCCCGCACGGTGTAGTCCGGGCACGGCGTCGGCCCCGCGAGGTGCTTCTCCTCGATGCCGTCGATCAGTCCGGCCACGCTGCGGGAGACGGGGCCGTGGTCGGGGCGTGGCGTATCGGTATTGGTGTCCATACGGGGTAGACCCCCTCGACCACCGGAACTCATCGGCGGGCGCTCGTCGACCCCACCTCACCGGCCGACCGGTCGCTCATGGACACCGTATCCGGCTCCGCACACGGTGACCCGTGTCACACCCGCGGGCTGTCAGCAATCCGGGCACCGTCTCGTTCAAGGGGCACGCGAACGAGACAGGAGCAAAGCCATGAAGCACCGCATCGTCGTGCTCGGCGCCGGATACGCCGGGGCCTTCGCCGCAGGAAACCTGGCCCGCCGCCTCTCCTCCGCCGACACCGAGATCACCGTCGTCAACGCCGTGCCCGACTTCGTCGAGCGGATGCGGCTCCATCAGCTCGCGATCGGCCAGGACCTCGCGTTCCGCAAGCTCGCCGACGTGTTCGCGGGCACCGGGGTGCGGCTGCGCCTGGCGCGCGTCAGCGGCGTCGACCCCGAGCGCAGGACCGTCACCGTGACGGGAGAGGACGGCGTCGGCGAGCTCGTGTACGACACGCTTCTCTACGCGCTCGGCAGCTCCGTCGCCCACCACGGTGTCCCGGGCGTCGCCGAGAACGCCTTCGATGTGACCGGCCGGTCCTCGGCGCTGCGTCTGAGGGAGCGCCTGGCCACCCTTGGCGAGGGCGGCACGGTGCTGGTCGTCGGTGAGGGGCTGACCGGCATCGAGACCGCCACCGAGTTCGCCGAGTCCCGGCCCGACCTCTCGGTCGCTCTCGCCGCACGCGGCGAGTTGGGCGCCTGGCTCTCCCCGAAGGCCCGCCGTCACCTGCGCCGGGCCTTCGACCGGCTCGGCATCACCGTCCACGAGCGAACCCGCATCGAAGCCGTGGAGCCGACACGGGCGATCACCGCCGACGGTAAGTCCGTCCCGGCCGACGTGACCGTGTGGTCGGCGGGGTTCGCCGTGCACTCCATCGCGGCCGCCGGCGGCCTGGACGTCGCCGAGACCGGCCAGATCATCGTCGACCGCACCATGCGCTCGGTCTCGCACCCGGACGTCTACGCCGCCGGTGACAGCGCCTACGCGATCGGCGAGAACGGCCGGCCGCTGCCGATGTCGTGCGCGTCGGCCGGCTTCACCAATATGCAGGCGACCGCCGCGATCATCGCGCGCCTGACGGGCAGCGAGGTCCCGGCCACCGGGCTGAAGTACCACGGCAACCACATCAGCCTCGGGCGGCGGGACGCGATCTTCCAGATGGTGGACGGCGACGTCCGGTCCAAGTCCTGGTACCTGGGCGGCCGGACCGCCGCGCGGCTCAAGTCGGGCGTGCTCAAGGGGGCCGGGTGGAGCATCGCCCACCCGACCTTCGGCATGCCGAAGCGCAGGCGCCGCCTGGTCACCACATCTGACCAGGCCGGTGTGAGAGTTGCCTCGTAGGCTGTTTTGCATGGACAGCGCGGCCATCGACCGGTTCGAGGCCAGCCGGGGCCGGCTGGCCTCGCTGGCGTACCGTCTGCTCGGCTCGGCCGCCGACGCCGAGGACGCCGTTCAGGACACGTTCATCCGCTGGCAGGCCGCGGACCGCGAACGGGTCCAGGTGCCGGAAGCGTGGCTGACCAAGGTCGTCACCAATATCTGCCTCGACCGCCTCCGTTCGGCGCGTGCGCGCCACGAGCGGGCGGCCGGTGCCTGGCTGCCCGAGCCGCTCCTTGAGGGCGATCCGATGCTCGGCCCGGCCGACACCTTCGAGCAGCGCGAATCGGTGTCCTTGGCCGTGCTGACCCTCTTGGAGCGCCTCTCGCCGGTCGAACGGGCCGTCTATGTACTGCGGGAGGCCTTCTCGTACAGCCACTCCGAGATCGCCGGGATCCTCGACATCACCGAGTCGGCGAGCCAGCAGCATGTCCACCGGGCCCGGATCCGGGTCGCCGCCGAGCGCCACGGCGGCGGGGAGGCCGACCCCGCGTCCGCGCGCAGGGTCGTCGAGGAGTTCCTCGCCGCCGCCGCGTCGGGACGCACGGAACGGCTGGTGGCGCTCCTCACCGACGACGTGACGGTGGTCTCGGACGGCGCCGGACTGGCCAAGCATCTGCTCAGGCGCAAGACGCGTGAGCGGGTCGCCTCCTTCGTGCGGGCCGGCTTCAAGCCCACACCGGCGAAGCGGCGGCTGGCCGGCGGCTCGCCCGCGTTCCATATCGCGCGGGTCAACGGTGCCACGGCCGTCCTCGCCGTGGTCGACGGCCGGGTCATGGGAGCCGTGGCGGTCGAAGTCAGCGACGGAAAGGTCGCGTCCCTCTGCGGCATCGCCGCAGCGGACCGGCTCGCGCGCCTCAACGAGCAATGGCGGCAGCACGAGCCCGGAGTGCCGGTGGCCCATGCCTGGTGACGGGGGCCTGCGGGAGTGATCCGCGCGGCGGTTGTTCGGCGGCCGTGTCCCGGCGCCTGGCGCCCGGCGCCGACGGCTCGCGGCCACGCCGCTCGCGAGAGCGCCACGAACCCGGTCGCGGTGACAGGCCGGGGCGTGTCCGGAATGCAGCGCCGTCCGCCCGCGGGGCGGGGCCCGCGGCGGCCGGTGAGGTGCATCGCAAGGCGGAGGACCGGTGTGGTGGATGGACCGGCCGTACTCGGACGACTCCGACAACGCGAGGGGGCACCTCCCGGGCTCCCTCGGGGGCTACGGGGGAGAGGCGTCGTGCCAGGCGTCGCGAGCCGGGCGGGACTTTCCGGACCCGGCCCAGAGCTAGAGGGAGAAGACGTGGCGGGAGCGCGTGAAGCCGCGGGGTCAGCGTCTCGTGCCGCGCCCCAGATATGTGACGTCGTCCTCCGCGCCCGGCACGGCGATCTCGTGGAAGCCGACACGGTCGTAGAAGGCCCGTGCTCCGGTGTTCGCGGTCAGCATCGACAGATGCACGGCTCCCACGCCCTTGGCGCGCAGCGCGTCGAAGAGCGTGTGGATCAGCGACCGGCCGTGTCCCCGCCCCTGCCACCCCGGCAGCAGATCGATGTGCAGATGCGCGGGATACGCCGTGAGTTCGGCCAGCACCATCCGCTCCGGGGCGTGCAGCAGACCGGCCATGACCTCGCTCGGTGTCCGCTCCCCGTCCCCTTCCGGCGCGGGGTACCTGCCGCCGACGGCCGGCAGCCACTTCTCGCGGAACGCCGTCACGAACCGCCCGGTGTCCGCGACCCCGAGGACGTATCCGACGGGCCGCCCCTCCCCGTCGTCGAGCACGAACGCCAGGTCGGGCTCCAACTCGACGTAGGGGCCCGCGAAGACGCTGGGCACCAGTTCGCTGTCGGGATACAGGTGCCGTGAGTCCCCGCCGGCGTCGGCGGTCCGCACACAGATGTCGTACACGGCGTCACGGTCGCCGGGACGGTAGGAGCGTATGAAGGCCATGCCCCGAGTCTGGCGTGCCTGAGAGCGCTCTCGCAACGGTCTTCCCGGCGGTCGGCCGCTCGTCGGCCCGGCGGCCGGCCGTCAGCCCATGCTCGCCGCGACCTCGCTGCGCAGTTGCGGCAGCTTGTCGTGGATGACGCCCGGGCAGAGCGTCGTGCCGTAGTCCTTGTGCCCGTAGATCCGGCTCGGAGCGATGCCGTACTGCCCGCACACGTACGCGCAGAGCGTGACGAGGACGTCCCACTGCGCCGCCGGCGGCTGCGCGCCGTCGTGGTACGCGCCCTCGTTGGCGATCCCGATGGACTGCTCGTTCTGCCCCGACGTGTGCGAGGCGAGTACGAAGCCGCTGCCGTCGCGCAGAGTGCTGAGGCTGCGGTGCCGCCCCTCGGTGATCCAGCCGCCCCGGCTGACGACGAAGTGGTAGCCGCTGTCCAGCCACCCGTTGTCGTCCATGTGCAGGTCCTGGACCCAGTGGGCGTGCGCGTGGGCCTGCGCCCTGGAGAAGACGGCCGTGTTCGCGCTCACGGTGTGATGGACGACGATCCTGGCCGGACGCTTGTTCAGCACGCTCACGGGGCTTCGGGGCGGCCGGGCGTTCCACTGCGCGGTGGTGTCGATGTCCGGTTCGACGCCACGCACGGCGCGGGTGGCGGCCCGCGCGGTGGCGGGCAGCGCGGCTGCGAGCAGTCCGCCGGAGCCGGCGAGCAGGATGTGACGTCGGCCGGGCTTGCGAGAGCTCATGGTGGTGCCTCCTGGTCCGCGGTGTCACCGGGTGTTCGGGGGCGGCGCCACCCGGTGCCGGGAAGTCGAGCCGTGGGGGCTTCCGGGCACCGGGCGGCATCGTGCGGAGGTGGCCCGGCTATGTGTTGTTGGCGAGGGCCACGAGCCGTTCCATGGAGCCGTTGAACTTGTTGCGGTCCACATCACCCGAGACACCGCTGACCCGGCCGGTGGCCGTGTACTGCCACATCGTCCAGGTGGGGAAGCCGGCCGGGATGTTGGGGCTGGTCGTGCCCCAATGGGCCACCCACAGGGGCGACTTGGCGGCCATACCGGTCCAGTTGCCGGTGCAGCTGTTCCACCAGCTGGCCGTCGTGTAGATGACGACGTCGCGGCCCGTGCGGGCCTTGTAGGTGTTGTAGAAGTCGTTCACCCAGGTACGCATCTGGGTGGTGGACAGGCCGTAGCAGGAGGCGCCGGACGGGTTGTGCTCGATGTCGAGCACGCCCGGCAGCGTCTTGCCGTCCTTGGACCAGGCGCCGCCGTTGCTCGCGAAGTAGTTGGCCTGGGTGGCCCCGTTGGAGGAGTTGGGGCGGGCGAAGTGGTACGCCCCGCGGATCAGGCCCGCGTTGTAGGAGCCCGTGTAGTTCGCGCTGAAGCGGGAGTCCTTGAAGTTCGTGCCCTCGGTCGCCTTCATGTAGGCGAAGTCGATGCCCGCGGCCTTCACCGAGCCCCAGTTGATCGCGCCCTGCCAGTGGGACACGTCGATACCCTGCACACCGCTGGTGTCCAGCGGGGCCGGGTTGGGCGTCGGGCCCTGTTCGAGACGGGTTCCCGCGCCCATCCACGCCTGGCCCGGCCGCACGGTCTCCTCGGGGCCGGGAGGTGCGGCGGACGCCGGTCCGGCGCCGGTCATGAGAAGCGCCGCGACGGTGCCGAGAACGCCTGGGACGAGGACGCCCCTGGATCTGATGAGTCGTCGGTACGCAGAGCTGTGCACGGACATGGCTGCCTCCGGGACGTGGTGGGGGTGTGGGTGCCCGGCTTCCGTCTCTCCGGAATGCCATGGACATGTCATGAGTAACGCACGCGTCAACTACGCGCGTAAAGGGGGTACGGGAAGGGCCCGTGGTGTAGTCCAGTGACGCCACGCATGAGCTGCGCCGACGCACCGAAGTGTCAATAACTTTCACTCCTGAAGCCCCTCGGACCACCCGCCGGGAACACGCCGCACCCCCCGGCGCCGTGGAGCGGTGCCGGGGGGTGCGGGAGTGGTGCGCGCCGAGGTGAACTCGCCTGTTCAGCCCCGCAGTTGTTCGTAGGCGGGGAGGGTCAGGAACTCCTCGTAGGTCTCGTCCAGCGCCACCGTCAGCAGCAGGTCGTGGGCCTGCTGCCACTTGCCGCTCGTGAACGCCTCCTCGCCGATCTCCCGGCGGATCGCGGCCAGTTCCTCTGACGCGATCTTGCGGGCCAGGTCGGCGGTCGCCGTCTCGCCGTTCTCGAAGACGACACCCGCGTTGATCCACTGCCAGATCTGGGAACGGGAGATCTCGGCCGTCGCCGCGTCCTCCATCAGGTTGAAGATGGCGACCGCGCCGAGACCGCGGAGCCAGGCCTCGATGTAGCGGATGCCGACCTGGACCGCGCCGATCAGGCCCTGGTAGGTGGGCCTGGCGTCGAGGGAGTCGACCGCGATCAGCTCGGCGGCCGTCACCGAGACGTCCTCGCGGAGGCGGTCCTTCTGGTTGGGGCGATCGCCGAGGACGGCGTCGAAGGAGGCCAGCGCGATCGGGACCAGGTCGGGGTGGGCGACCCAGGAGCCGTCGAAGCCGTCCGCCGCCTCCCGGTCCTTGTCGTCCTTGACCTTCGCGAAGGCCACCTTGTTGACCTCGGGGTCGCGCCGGGAGGGGATGAAGGCCGCCATGCCGCCGATCGCGTGCGCGCCGCGCTTGTGGCAGGTGCGGACGAGGAGTTCGGTGTACGCGCGCATGAACGGGGCCGTCATCGTCACCGCGTTGCGGTCCGGCAGTACGAACTTGGCGCCGCCGTCACGGAAGTTCTTGACGATCGAGAACAGGTAGTCCCAGCGGCCGGCGTTCAACCCGGAGGCGTGTTCGCGGAGTTCGTAGAGGATCTCGTCCATCTCGTACGCCGCGGTGATCGTCTCGATCAGCACGGTCGCGCGGACGGTGCCCCGGGCGATGCCCACGTACTCCTGCGCGAAGACGAACACGTCGTTCCACAGCCGCGCTTCGAGGTGCGACTCGGTCTTCGGCAGATAGAAGTACGGGCCCTTGCCCAGCTCGATGAGCCGCTGGGCGTTGTGGAAGAAGTAGAGACCGAAGTCGACCAGTGCGCCGGGGACCGCGCGGCCCTCGAACTGGAGGTGACGCTCGTCCAGGTGCCAGCCGCGCGGGCGGGTGACGACGGTCGCGAGTTCGTCGGCGGCCTTGAGCGCGTACGACTTGCCGGACACCGGGTCGGTGTAGTCGACCTTCCGGGCGTAGGCGTCCATCAGGTTGAGCTGGCCGTTGATGACGTTCTCCCAGGTGGGAGCGGAGGCGTCCTCGAAGTCGGCGAGCCAGATCTTCGCGCCGGAGTTCAGCGCGTTGATCGTCATCTTGCGGTCGGTGGGCCCGGTGATCTCCACCCGGCGGTCGTTCAGCGCGGGCGGGGACGGCGCGACCCGCCAGGAGTCGTCCTCGCGTACGGCCGCGGTCTCCGGCAGGAAGTCCAGGGTCGACGTACGGGCGATCTCCGCGCGGCGCTCGTGCCTGCGGATCAGGAGTTCGTCACGCCGGGGGGTGAACCGCCGGTGCAGTTCGGCCACGAAGGCGAGAGCCCCGGGGCTGAGGACCTCGTCCTGCCGGGGCAGGGTGTCGGCGTCGACGACGGCCAGCGGGGACGGCGCTGGTGCGGACATGAGCTGTCACTCCTTACGAGCGGGCCGACGACCGCGGGGTCACCGTCGGCGGCACTGGGTGCCGCGGCTCCGGACCGCGGTCGCGGGCGCCTTCCGGTGGATCGGGCGCTTCTGACCTGTGGATAGTAGTTTTCTCATGGTGGAACTTCAATGGTTTGTTGATGTCGAGAATCTCAGAGTCGACAGACCGCGGCGCTCAGTGCCAGGGCTCCACTCACTCAAGGTGCGACAGATCCTCCTCCGTGTCGATGTCGTACCCCTCCGCGACGTCCCCGCACTCGACAAGGGCGATGTTTCGCGCATGCGATCTCAAGTAACCGCGTGCCCCCTGATCGCCCGTCGCATCCGCCGCGACCGGGGCCCAGTGACGCGCGCCGAACAGCACCGGATGGCCGCGCTCGCCTCCGTAGGAGGCCGCGGCGAGCGTGCCGGGGGAGCCGTACGCGGCCAGCACCCGCGCCACCGCCGCCGGGCCGATTCCCGGCTGGTCCACCAGCATCACCAGGGCCGCGGAGCGGACGGAGGCGGCCGTCAGCGAGGCCAGCCCCGCCCGTAGCGACGAGCCCATGCCACTCGCCCACTCCGGGTTGCCGACCAGCACACAGCCCGGCAGTACGGCGCGGGCCCGCACCTCGTCGGCCGCGGCGCCGAGCACCACATGGATCCGCTCGCAGCCGCCCTCCCGCAGCGACCGCACGGCGTGCTCCACCAGCGGGCGCCCCCGGTACGGCAGCAGCGCCTTCGGCCGGCCCCCCAGCCGGCGTCCGCCGCCCGCCGCGAGCAGCAGTCCCGCCACCGGCGACTCTCCGTGATCGTTCTCGTCCATGCTTCTCCCTACCTCACAGGCCCCCTCGCGCGCCCGCGCGCCCCGCCCGCGCGCCGTCCATCGGACGGCCCGCCAGATCGTTGTGCGACCCCGACCTGGCGATACGTCAGTTGGACAAGTTGAATAATGTCCATCTGGTGGCGCACGGCCGCTCGGGTGGCGTTTACTGTCCCGCGTCTCGCGGCGCCCTGCGTGTGGGAGGAGAGGCGCCGGAGGGGCGGGCACCATGCCGAAGGCACATGCACCATGGCGTGCGAGGGGGAGAACTTTGTTGCGGAGCGTGGGGCATACGCGAGTGACAGAGAAGGTGGAAGATCCAGGACTGACCGGCCTGCGGTTCGCCGTGGCCCGGCTCAGACGGGAACTCGCCTCGTATCCGAGCGAGTTCAGGGACAGGGGCATCGCGGAAGAAGAACTGTCCGCGCTGGCCGCGATGGTGGCGGGAGGCGATCCGGAGATTCGGCGGATGCGTCGCTCGCTGCTGCTGATCGTGGGCTCGATCGGGTCGGTGAGCGCGTTGGCGCCCACCCTGATGGATGTCAGGAGGGCGGTCGACCTCTTCGGAGAGTCAGGGCACTGAGCAGGACCAGGGCCGGGCGTCAGTCGCCCGGCGGGCGCCGCCAGCCCGGTCTTTCAGGTACCGGGTACCGGAGCCGATCGGCCCGGGCGCCGTACGTCCCAGGGGATTGGGACGTACGGCGCCCGGAGCGCGAGTACCGGGGGGTGGAGCTGGCCGCGAGCGCCCCTCTCACCCGTGCTGATGCGCCGCCGCCGTGCTGGCCAGTGCCTCGGACAGATCCCGGGCCACTTCCTGGAGTATCGGCACGATCCGCTCGGTGGCCTTCTCCGTGACCCGTCCGGCCGGGCCCGAGATCGAAATCGCCGCCGGGGTGGGGGAGTTGGGAACGGGAACCGCCAGGCAGCGGACCCCCATCTCCTGCTCGTTGTCGTCCACCGCGTAACCGGCGCCGCGCACCAGCTCCAGCGCTTCGAGGAAGCCGTCGGGCGTCGTGAGCGTCTTCTCCGTGGCCGCCGGCATACCCGTACGCGCGAGCAGCGCCCGCACCTCGTCGGCCGGCGCGTCCGCGAGGAGGGCCTTGCCCACGCCGGTGGAGTGCGGGAGCACCCGTCGGCCGACCTCGGTGAACATCCGCATCGAGTGTTTGGACGGCACCTGCGCGACGTACACGACCTCGTCGCCGTCGAGCAGCGCCATGTTCGCCGTCTCGCCGGTCTCCTCGACCAGCCGCGCCAGATAGGGGCGAGCCCACGTACCGAGCAGCCGCGACGCCGACTCCCCGAGCCGGATGAGGCGCGGGCCGAGCGCGTAACGGCGGTTCGACTGCTGGCGTACGTAACCGCAGGCGACGAGCGTCCGCATCAGCCGGTGGATGGTGGGCAGTGGCAGACCGCTGCTGGCCGAGAGTTCGCTCAGGCCGACCTCGCCGCCCGCGTCCGCCATCCGCTCCAACAGATCGAACGCGCGCTCAAGGGACTGGACGCCGCCACTCGCGGATGCGGGCTTGGCGGCGTCGGTGGCGCTGGCGCTGGCGGCGCTGGACGTCGGCACAACAACGGTCCTTTCGGGGCGTAGGGATGACAGGCGGGCGAGTCAGCAGTTTACCGGGCGGTCCGTGCGGCGCCCGGCGGTCGGACCGGCGGGTCCGTGCCACGTTTTCGCCGGTCAGGGGGTGTCTGTCCGGGTGTCGCCCGTCACCCGCCGTGATCGGTCCCTAGGGTGGACGAGTGAGTTGGCTTCTGTCCTGTGAAAGTACATTTTCGCTCTGTGGAAATGCCTCAGTGTAGTGCAGCGTGCCCGTGCCGGGCGGAGCGGCCTTGACGGACCCCGGTCCGGCATGAAGACTCCTTCAACAGTTCGTTGAATTTTTGCCGCGGACCTGGCGACGGAGACGACGGAAGTGAGGGCTGTCCGGTGACCGACCTGGACCCGTACCCGGGCATGGACCGCACCGTGGATCTGGTGCTGCGCTCGACGCGCGTCGTCACCCCCGAGGGCGCCCGACCCGCCTCGGTCGCCGTCGCGGACGGCACGATCGCGGCGGTGCTCCCGTACGAAGGGCCCCACGGACGCGCCCACGGCTTTGAACCACCGCCGGGCGCCCGGCTGGTGGACGTCGGCGACGATGTCGTCCTCCCCGGCCTCGTCGACACCCATGTGCATGTGAACGACCCCGGCCGCGCCGAGTGGGAGGGCTTCTGGACCGCGACGCGCGCAGCGGCGTCCGGCGGTATCACCACGCTGATCGACATGCCGCTCAACTCCCTGCCGCCGACCACCACGACGGCCCATCTGCGGATCAAGCGGGAGGTCGCGAGCCGCAAGGCACACATCGACGTCGGCTTCTGGGGCGGCGCGCTCCCCGACAACGTCGAGGACCTCAAGTCCCTCCACGACGCGGGGGTGTTCGGCTTCAAGGCGTTCCTGTCGCCGTCCGGCGTGGAGGAGTTCCCCGAACTCGCCGCCGCGCAGCTCGACCGGTCGCTCCGCGAGATCACCGGCTTCGGCGGGCTGCTCATCGTGCACGCCGAGGACCCGCGTGAGCTGGCCGCCGCACCGCAGCGCGCGGGGGCCAGGTACGCCGACTTCCTCGCCTCCCGGCCCCGCGGCGCCGAGAACGCGGCGATCGAGGGCCTGATCGCGGCCGCCCGCCGACTGGACGCCCGCGTCCACGTCCTGCATCTGTCGTCCGCCGACGCGCTGCCGCTGATCGCCGCCGCCAAGCGGGAGGGCGTACGGCTGACGGTCGAGTCCTGCCCGCACTTCCTCACCCTCACCGCCGAGGAAGTCCCCGACGGCGCGACCGAGTTCAAGTGCTGTCCGCCCATCCGCGAGGCCGCGAACCAGGACGCGCTCTGGCGGGGACTGGCCGACGGGACGATCGACTGCGTCGTCTCCGACCACTCGCCGTCCACCACCGACCTCAAGACCTCGGACTTCGCCACCGCGTGGGGCGGCATCTCCTCCCTCCAGCTCGGCCTGCCCGCCGTCTGGACAGAGGCCCGCCGACGCGGTCACTCACTGGAGGACGTGGCGCGCTGGATGTCGGCGGCCCCCGCCGCGCTGGCCGGGCTCGACAGGAAGGGCGCCATCGAAGCCGGCCGTGACGCCGACTTCGCCGTCCTCGCGCCCGACGACTCGTTCACCGTCGACCCGGCCGCGCTCCAGCACCGCAACCGCGTCACCGCGTACGCGGGCAGGACGCTGTACGGCGTCGTCAGGTCCACCTGGCTGCGCGGCCGGCGGATCGTCGCCGACGGAGCCATCGCCGAGCCCTCCGGCCGACTGCTCGAAAGGAACAACTGACCGTGCCCACAGACCCCTTGTCCGCGACCGCAGCCACCTCCGCCGCACCCGAGGCGCCCCTCTCCGCCCCGCCCTCCTTCACCGGTGACGCGAGCCCGTACGCGGGCGGCGACCCCTACCGCGACTACCGCTTCGCCGACCTCCCCTTCACCCACCTCGTCGACCTCGCCGACCGCAGGCTCGGCGCCGGGGTGATCGCCGCCAACGACGAGTTCTTCGCCGAGCGCGAGAACCTGCTGAAGCCGGGCCCCGCCGAGTTCGACCCGGAGCGCTTCGGACACAAGGGCAAGATCATGGACGGCTGGGAGACCCGCCGCAGGCGCGGCGCCTCCGCCGCCCGGCCGCACCCCACCGACGACGACCACGACTGGGCTCTCGTACGGCTCGGCGCCCCCGGCGTCGTACGCGGAATCGTGGTCGACACCGCCCACTTCCGGGGCAACTACCCGCAGGCCGTGTCCGTCGAGGCGACTTCCCTACCCGGCTCCCCGTCCCCGGACGACCTGCTCGCCGATGACGTCAAGTGGACAACTCTCGTGCCCCGTACGGCCGTTGGCGGTCACGCGGCCAACGGGTTCACCGTCGGCGCCGAGAAGCGCTTCACTCATCTGCGGGTCAACCAGCATCCCGACGGCGGGATCGCGCGCCTGCGGGTGTACGGCGACGTCGCGCCCGACCCCGGATGGCTGGCCGCGCTCGGTACGTTCGACCTGCTCGCCCTGGAGAACGGCGGCCGGGTCGAGGACGCGTCCGACCGCTTCTACTCACCCGCCACCAACACCATCCAGCCGGGCCGCTCACACAAGATGGACGACGGCTGGGAGACGCGCCGTCGCCGTGACAAGGGCAACGACTGGATCCGATACGAACTGGCCGAGCAGGCCGAGATCCGGGCCGTCGAGATCGACACGGCGTATCTGAAGGGCAACTCGGCGGGCTGGGCGGCGCTCTCCGTACGGGACGGGGAGCCCGGAGCCGGGGCGCGGGAGGCGGGCTGGACCGAGGCCGTCCCCCGCACCCGTCTCCAGCCCGACACCAACCACCGCTTCGTCCTCGACAGCCCCGTGACCGCCCGTCAGGTCCGGATCGACATCTTCCCCGACGGCGGCGTCTCCCGGCTGCGTCTCTTCGGTTCGCTCACCGACGAGGGGGCGGCCCGACTGGCCCTGCGCCACCGGGAGTTGGGCGGCTGACGGCGAGCGGAGCAGGTCGCTCCCTACGCCGCGTGCCCGCCGTCCACCGAGAACTCGGCGCCCGTCACGTACGCCGCCTCGTCGCTCGACAGGAACGCCACCATCGACGCCACCTCGTCGGCGGCCCCGAACCGGCCGAGCGCCGTCATCGCGCTCTGACCCGCCGCGTACGGGCCGTCGGCCGGGTTCATGTCCGTGTCGATGGGACCCGGGTGGACGATGTTCGCCGTGATCCCCCGCTCACCCAGTTCCCGGGCCAGCGCCTTGGTCAGCCCGATGAGGGCGGCCTTGCTCGTCGCGTAGAGCGTCCCGCCGGGGCCGGGCACCCGCTGGGCCATGCAGCTGCCGATGGTGACGATCCGGCCGCCGCGTGCCAGCTTCGTGGCGGCGGCCTGGGTGGTGAGGAAGACGCCCTGGACGTTCACGGCCAGTAGTTGGCCGACATCGGCCACCGGGAAGGAGTTCAGCGGGCCGAGCAGCCCGATACCGGCGTTGTTCACGAGGACGTCGAGCCGCCCGCCGAGACCGGTCACGGCTCGCTCGACCACGCCCGCCGCCTCGACGGGGTCCGCCGAGTCGGCGCGCAGCGCGAGGCCGCGCCGTCCGGTCGCCTCGATCTTCCGCACGACGTCCCGGGCGGCGTCCTCGTTCGACACGTAGGTGATCGCGACATCGGCGCCCTCCTGGGCGAGCCGCAGGGCGATCGCCGCCCCGATGCCCCGGCTGCCGCCGGTGACCAGCGCGGTGCGGCCGGCCGGCGCGGAACTCGTTACAGACATGTGGTGCGTCCTTCGGTCGGTCGCCCGCGACGGCGGGCGACGAGTGGGTGCGGATGTCCTCGATCAAACCGGCGGAGCGCCGGTGCCACCGGCGGGAATCGGACGACGACCACGGGCAGGGGTTGCCCTCGATCCCAGGACGTGGCGGAACGCATCGAGCCCGTCCGGCGGACGTCTCAAGCCCGTCCGGTGATCGGGGACGGCACATGAGCCCGTCCGGCCATCGAGGACAAACCCTCCGGCAGGTGACCCAGGGTCTGTCGTTCGGATCTTGCCGGGCTCGCGGTCCCCTGCACGCACGCCCGCCGCGTTGTCGTCGGTCGGCGTGGCTCCGCCATGCCTCCCTCCTCCGCCTTGCGACGCACCCCACCACGTGACACCAGCCGCTCCGCGGCGGGCCCGGGCTGATGTCCGAAGATCCGCCGGACAGGACCCAGGTCGATGACCCCGTGACTTTGGTAGGCGTCGTCGCCGCCGGGGCGCCGTTCCACCCGCCACCTGCATAGATTGGTCCGTATGACCCGTACGGAATACCCCTGGCTGCTGCCGTCGGCGATGGCGGCACCCGACGACCCCGGGCCCGCCGGGAAGCGGGGCGGACGGCGCCGGCCGCGGCGTACCGTGCGCGACTGGGTCGTGGACCTGCTCGCCTTCCTCTTCGCCGTCTTCATCGGCATGGTCGCGCTGGACGCCGCCGACCAGGCGGGCAACAGCGAGGGCCTGCTCATGGCCGACATGCTGGTCGGCCTGGCGGCCTGCTGCGCCCTCTGGGCGCGGCGCCGCCGGCCGTTCGCACTGGCCATCGGCCTCAGCGTCGTGCAGGTCGTGTCGCCGCTGGCGGGCGGCGCCGCCCTGGTGGCGCTCTTCAGCCTCGCCGTCCACCGGCCGTTCAGGCCCGTCGCCATCGCCGGGGCCGTGGGCCTGGCGGGCATGGTCGGCCAGGCGTATCTGCGCCCGGACCCGACCATGTCGCAGCTGATGGCGATCATCCTCGGAGCGCTGGTCGTCCTGCTCTTCACGGCGGCGGGCATGCTCGTACGGGCACGCCGGCAGCTCGTCGTGGCGCTGCGCGAGCGCGCCGTACGAGCGGAGAACGAGGCCGCGCTCCGGGCCGAACAGGCCCAGCGCCTGGCCCGCGAGGCCATCGCACGCGAGATGCACGACGTGCTGGCCCACCGCCTCACCCTGCTCAGCGTCCACGCGGGCGCGCTGGAGTTCAGACCCGACGCGCCCCCTGCCGAGGTGGCCCGTGCGGCCGGTGTGATCCGCGACAGCGCGCACGAGGCGCTCCAGGACCTGCGCATGATCATCGGCGTGCTGCGCGCGCCCGGCGACGAGGGCGAGCGCCCCCAGCCCACCCTCGTCACCCTGGACGCCCTGGTCGCCGAGTCCCGTGACGCCGGGATGAAGGTCACCCTCGACAGTGGCGTCGAGGACCCGGCGGCCGTACCGTCCACCACCGGCCGCACCGCCTACCGCATCGCGCAGGAGGGGCTGACCAACGCCCGCAAGCACGCGCCGGGCACCGGCACGACGGTCCTGGTGAGCGGCGGCCCGGGGGACGGTCTCACCGTCGAGGTACGCAACGAGGCGCCCGTCGGCCCGGTCCCGAACGTGCCCGGATCCGGCCAGGGACTGATCGGACTGACCGAGCGCGCCACCCTGGCCGGTGGCCGCTTCGAGCACGGTCCGACGGGAGACGGCGGATTCGCCGTCCGGGCGTGGCTACCGTGGTCCCCATGACCACCACGATCATCCGGCTGCTCATCGTCGACGACGACCCGCTCGTACGGGCGGGACTGACCTTCATGCTGGGTGGTGCGGACGACATCGAGATCGTGGGGGAGGCGTCCGACGGCTCCGAGGTCGACGCGCTCGTCCGCGAACGCACGCCCGACGTCGTCCTCATGGACATCCGGATGCCGGTCATGGACGGCCTCACCGCCACCGAACAGCTGCGGGCCCGGCCCCAGGCGCCCGAAGTCCTCGTCCTGACCACGTTCCACGCCGACGAACAGGTGCTGCGGGCGATGCGGGCGGGCGCCGCCGGATTCGTCCTGAAGGACACAGCGCCGGCCGAGATCGTCGCCGCGGTACGGCAGGTGGCCGCGGGCGAACCCGTGCTCTCCCCGGCCGTCACCCGCCAGTTGATGCACCACGTCGCGGGGGCGCCGACCGGCGTGCGCAAGGACACCGCGAGCAGCAGGCTCGCCCGGCTCGCGGAGCGCGAACGGGAGGTGGCGCTCGGTGTGGGACGCGGCAGCTCCAACGCGGAGATCGCGGCGGAGCTGTTCATGAGCGTCCCCACCGTCAAGGCGCACGTGTCGCGCATCCTGGCCAAGCTCGACCTCAACAACCGGGTACAGATCGCCCTGTTGGTGCACGACGCGGATCTGGTGACGGACGCCGACTGAAGGGCGGGCCCGGCCACCGCGGTGGGTGGCGCACGCCCGAGCGACGTAATCTGACGTGATGACCGTTGTCGATCTGGGCGCGTACGGGCCCGACTTCACCGCCGATCCGTATCCGTACTTCGCGAAACTGCGCGAGTCGGGCCCGGTTCACGAGGTGCGCACGCCGCACGGGGAACGGCTCTGGCTGGTCGTCGGTCACCGGGAGGCGCGCGCCGCGCTGGCCGATCCCCGGTTCGCCAAGTCACCCGCCACGGTGGGCACCACCATGCTCGACGAGCAGGTCATCGGACCGAATCTGCTGCTCGTCGACCCGCCGGACCACACCCGGCTGCGCAAGCTCGTCGCCCGCGAGTTCACCGCCCACCGGGCGGCCGGACTGCGGGAGCGGATCCAGCACATCACCGACGGGCTGATCGACGCCATGCTCCCCGCGGGCCGCGGCGACCTGGTCGAGTCGCTGTCGTATCCGCTGCCCATCACCGTCATCTGCGAACTGCTCGGTGTGCCCGCCGCCGACCGTGCGGTCTTCCGCGCCTGGTCGACGGAGATCGTCGCCCCCGCCGAACCCGGCGGTGAGTACACCGCCGTACACGAACTCGGCGCGTACTTCGACGAGTTGATCGAGGACAAGCGCTGCGCCGGCCCCTCCGGCGATCTGCTCTCCGCGCTGCTGCGCACCCGCGCCGAGGACGGCGACCGGCTCTCCGCCCCCGAACTGCGCTCCATGGCCTACCTGTTGCTGATCGCCGGTCATGAGACGACGGTCAATCTCATCACCAACGGCGTCCGCGCCCTGCTCTCCCACCCCGATCAACTGGCCGCCCTGCGCGACGACTTCGGCCTCCTCGACGGTGCCGTCGAGGAGATGCTGCGCTACGAGGGCCCGGTCCTGAACAGCACCATCCGCTTCACCGGCGAGCCCGTGACCTTCGGCGACACGGTCATCCCCGCGTACGAGGCGGTACTGGTCGGTCTCGGCGCGGCGGGCCGAGACCCCGCGCGCTACCCGGAGCCGGACCGCTTCGACATCCGGCGTACGGCGACGGCCACGGCGACCGGCGCCAAGGGCCGCAACCACGGACACCTCGCCTTCGGACACGGCATCCACCACTGCCTCGGCGCGCCGCTCGCGCGCCTGGAGGCCCGGATCGCGGTCCGTACCCTCCTCGAACGCTGCCCCGGCCTGACCCTCGACCCGGACACGGGGCCGCTCGACTGGCTGCCCGGAATGCTGATCCGCGGGGTGCGGGGTCTGCCGGTTCGGTGGTAGGGATGGCAGACAGCCGCGCGGGCACGTTCCGGAGGAGTTCGACCATGCAGGAGTTCGACATCGTCCTGGCGCGGAAGGTGCTGGCCGGCCAGCCCTTCAGCAGCCTGCTCGGCACCCGGGTCATGGTCTTCGGTGACGGCGAGGCGGAGCTGGAGCTGGACATCCGGGAGGACCTCAAGCAGCAGAACGGCTATCTGCACGGGGGAGTGCTGGCGTACGCGGCGGACAACAGCATCACATTCGCTGCCGGCTCGGTGCTCGGTCCCGCCGTACTGACGGCGGGCTTCTCCATCCAGTACATGCGCCCCGGCACCGGCCGCACGCTGCTCGCCCGCGCGTCCGTCGTCCACGCGGGCCGGCGGCAGGCGACGGTGCGCTGCGATCTGTTCACGGTGGCCGACGACGGTACGCAGACGCTCTGCGCGGTGGCGCAGGGCACGGTGCTTCCGGTGCCGAAGCCCGCCTGACCGGTCGCCCCGACCGCAGGGCGGGCCCGTTCAGCCGCCCGGGATCTCGTCGAGCCGTACGGGCCGGTGCTCCAGCCGGGACAGCTCGCAGGCCTCGGCGATCCGCAGCGCGTGCAGCGCCTCGTGGCCGTCGCACGGATTCTCCAGTTCGCCGCCCACGACCCGGATGAAGGCGTCCAGCTCCGCCTCGTACGCCGGGGCGAAGCGCTCCAGGAAGCCCGGCCACGGGTTGTCGCAGCGCGGCGGGCCCTTCGGCTCGGTCGAGGTGATCGGCGTACGGTCGTCGAGACCGACCGCGAACTGGTCGAGTTCGCCGGCGAGTTCCATTCGCACGTCGTACCCCGCGCCGTTGCAGCGGGTCGCCGTGGCGGTGGCGAGCGTCCCGTCGTCCAGGGTGAGGACGGCGGCGGCCGTGTCGATGTCCCCGGCCGCGCGGAACATCGGCGGCCCGGCGTCCGAACCGGTCGCGTACACTTCCACCACCTCGCGCCCGGTGACCCAGCGCATGATGTCGAAGTCGTGGACCAGACAGTCCCGGTAGAGTCCGCCGGACAGCGGCAGATACTCGGCGGCCGGCGGCGCCGGGTCGGAGGTGATCGCCCGGACGGTGTGCAGTCTGCCCAGCGCGCCGGACCGTACGAGATCGCGGGCCGCGCCGTAACCGGCGTCGAAGCGGCGCATGAAGCCCAGTTGCACAACGGTGCCCGCGGAGTCGACCTCCTTCAGGGCGCTCAGCGTGCCCTTGAGGTCCAGCGCGATCGGCTTCTCGCAGAAGGCGGGCAGCCCCGCCCGCGCGGCGCGGCTGATCAGATCGGCGTGTGCGGAGGTGGCCGAGGCGATGACGACGGCGTCCACACCCCAGGAGAAGATCTCGTCCACCGAGGGGGCCGCCGTCGATCCCGTACGGTCGGCGACATGTGCGGCGCGGGCCGCGTCAGTGTCGGCGACGACCAGGGAGCCGACCTCACGGTGACGGCTCAGCGCCGCCGCGTGGAAGGTGCCGATACGGCCCGTGCCGATGAGTCCGATGCGCATGGCCCCCAAGGTGGCCTTCGCCTCGTCGCCATGTCAAGCGTTTGTCCTGACATCTAGACCTGTCGATGATCTCCGCCCGGACGGTGTCGGTCTGCGACTGTCCGCTTCACTTGTCCTGACAACCGAACTTCAGGACTTTCCGTCAACATCTCACGGGGCTACGCTCGCCCACGTGTCCAAGCAGCCGGAGCGGGAGCAGCCGAGCGGGCAGGCCCACCGGGCCGCCGCGCTCCAGCTCGGTGTGGACCGCACCAGCCCCGTCCCGCTCTACTTCCAGCTGTCGCAGCAGCTGGAGGCCGCCATCGAGCGGGGCGGACTCGCGCCGGGCAGCCTTCTCGGCAACGAGATCGAGCTGGCGGGCCGGCTCGGACTCTCCCGGCCCACCGTCCGCCAGGCCATCCAGTCGCTCGTCGACAAGGGCCTGCTGGTACGCCGCAGGGGTGTCGGCACCCAGGTCCTGCACAGTCAGGTCAGACGCCCCCTGGAGCTCAGCAGCCTCTACGACGACCTGGAGGCGGCCGGCCAGCGCCCCGCCACCCGCGTCCTGCGCAACACCGTCGAACCGGCCACCGCCCAGGTCGCCGCCGCCCTCGGTGTCGCGGAGGGGGCGGACGTACGCCTCGTCGAGCGCCTCCGGTACGCCCACGACCAACCGATGGCCCGGCTGCGCAACCACCTCCCGCTCCAGCTCCTCGACTGCGAGACCGCCCAGCTCGAATCCACCGGCCTCTACCGGATGATGCGCGCGGTCGGCATCACGCTGCACAGCGCCCGCCAGTCGGTCGGCGCGCGTGCCGCCGACGCCGGCGAGGCGCGGCTGCTCGACGAGGCCACGGGCGCCCCGCTGCTCACGATGGAGCGCACCACCTTCGACGACACGGGCCGTGCCGTCGAGTTCGGCGTGCACATCTACCGGGCCTCGCGCTACGTCTTCGAGTTCCAGCTCCTCGTCCGCCCGTAGCGCCGCCGCGCGGCTCCCGCACGGCTCCTGGCGGTCCAATTCTTCGTAAGAATGTTCGGACAAAGTATTGACGGGGCCGCGCGCACGCCGCTAGAACACCCCCAGCCGCAACGGGGCGGCCGGGAGAGAAGGCGGAACCACCATGCGTACCAACCGAAAGGCGGCGGGCCGCACGGCGGCGGCGCTGCTCCTCGCATGCGCGCTCGCCCTCGTCGCCGGATGCAGCGGCTCCGGAGGCAAGGACTCCGAGGACAAGGCCGACGACGGCGGGGGCGGTACGGCGGCCAAGACCCCGCGCATGAAGATCGCCATGGTCACGCACTCCGGCGAGGGCGACACCTTCTGGGACATCGTCCAGAGCGGCGCCAAGGTCGCGGCGGCCAAGGACAACGTGCAGTTCCTCTACGCGGCCAACAAGGAGGGCAAGGAGCAGGCCCAGCTGATCCAGAGCTACATCGACCAGGACGTCGACGGACTCGTGGTCAGCCTCGCCAAGCCCGAGGCGGTCAAGGCCGTGCTCGCCAAGGCCGCGGCCGCCGGTATCCCCGTCGTCACGATCAACTCCGGCGCCGAGTTCTCCGAGCCGTTCGGCGCGCTCGGCCATATCGGCCAGGACGAGGCCATCGCCGGTGAGGCGGTCGGCGAGGAGCTGAACAAGCGCGGCAAGAAGAAGGCGCTCTGCGTCATCCACGAGCAGGGCAACGTCTCGCTCGAGGGCCGCTGCGCGGGAGTCAAGAAGACCTTCGAGGGAACGGTGGAGAATCTGAACGTCGAGGGCACCAACATGCCCGCGACGACCTCGTCGATCGAGGCAAAGCTCCAGAGCGGCGAAGGCGCCGACGAATTCGACGCGGTCGTGACGCTCGGCGCGCCCTTCGCCGCCGCGTCCGTGAAGGCCAAGGAGAGCGCCGGGTCCGGCGCCGAGATCAACACCTTCGACCTCAACGAGGACGTGGTCAAGCAGCTCAAGGCCAAGGAGATCGGCTTCGCCGTCGACCAGCAGCCCTACCTCCAGGGCTATCTCGCCGTCGACGAGCTGTGGCTCAACAAGAACAACGGGAATGTCATCGGCGGCGGGAAGCCCGTACTCACCGGACCCGCCCTCGTCACGGAGAAGGACGTCCCCGCGCTGGAGAAGTTCACCGCACGCGGCACCCGATGACGGACAGCCGTCACCGCCCGATGACATGCACGTGTCCGTACCCGATGAACAGGCCCCGAACAGCCATGACCGATACTTGGGCGGCCGGGCCGGGTCCCACCGTGCCCGGCGGTATCGGGAAGTACGGCAAGAAGGGCACCGCGTCGTGGCAAGGGGTCGGACAGGGGTACGTCGGTCAGGGGTGCGCGCGACGGGCGCGGTGCTGGCGGCGGTTCTCGGGGCGGCGTCCCTGGCGGGATGCAGCAGCACGGGCGGCAAGCGCGCCGAGGAGCGGGCCGCGGCGGCCGAGGCGCAGGGGCGGGCCGCGGTGAACACGCCGAAGTGGACCTTCGCCATGGTCACCCACTCGGGAGACGGCGACACCTTCTGGGACATCGTCCAGAAGGGCGCCGAGCAGGCCGCGGTCAAGGACAACATCAACTTCCTCTACGCGCACAGCGACGAGGGCCAGCAGCAGGCCCAGCTCGTCCAGTCGTACATCGACAAGGGTGTCGACGGGCTGATCGTCACACTCGCCAAGCCCGACGCGATGAAGGCCGTCGTCGCCAAGGCCGCCAAGGCCGGCATCCCGGTCATCACCGTCAACTCGGGCTCCGAGCAGTCGAAACAGTTCGGCGCGCTCACCCACATCGGCCAGGACGAGTCGATCGCCGGTGAGGCCGTCGGCGACGAACTGGACGAGCGAGGCCGCAAGAAGGCCCTCTGCGTGCTGCACGAACAGGGCAACGTCGGCCACGAGCAGCGCTGCGCGGGCGCGAAGAAGACCTTCGACGGCACGATGCAGAACCTGTACGTCGACGGCACCAACATGCCCGACGTACAGGCGTCCATCGAGGCGAAGCTCCAGGCCGACAAGACCATCGACGCGGTCGTGACGCTCGGCGCCCCCTTCGCGGACACCGCCGTCAAGGCGAAGGAGACCGCGGGCAGCAAGGCCGAGATCGACACGTTCGACCTCAACGAGGCCGTCGCGGGCTCGCTCAAGGCGGGCCGGCTCGGCTTCGCCGTCGACCAGCAGCCCTACCTCCAGGGGTACGAGGCCGTCGATCTGCTCTGGCTCTACCGGTACAACGCCGATGTACTCGGCGGCGGGCTCCCGGTGCTCACCGGCCCGCAGGTCATCAGCAAGCAGGACGCGGCCGAGCTGGAGAAATACGCGGAGCGAGGGACCCGATGACCACAACCGCACCACCCGTGAAGGACCGGCCGGGCGACGGCGGGCACGGCGCCCCGGCCGTGGACGAGCGGCTGCTCGGTGACTCGACGCTGCGCAAGCTGCTCGGCAGGCCCGAACTGGGCGCCGTCGTCGGCGCCCTGGCGGTCTTCCTCTTCTTCGCCGTCGTCGCCGACTCGTTCCTCAAGGCATCCAGCTTCGGCACCGTCCTGTACGCGGCGTCGACGATCGGGATCATGGCGGTGCCGGTGGCGCTGCTGATGATCGGCGGCGAGTTCGACCTGTCCGCCGGTGTGCTGGTGACCAGCTCGGCGCTGATCTCCTCGATGTTCAGCTACCAGATGACGGCCAACATCTGGGTCGGCGTCTTCGTGTCCCTGCTGGTCACCCTGGCCATCGGGGTCTTCAACGGCTTCATGCTGACGCGCACGAAACTGCCGAGCTTCATCATCACCCTCGGCACGTTCCTGATGCTCACCGGTCTCAACCTCGGTCTGACCAAGCTGATCAGCGGCACCGTCTCGACCAAGAGCATCGGCGACATGGAGGGCTTCGAGTCGGCCCGTAAACTCTTCGCCTCCGAACTGACCCTCGGCGATGTCGAGTTGAAGGTCACCATCCTCTGGTGGGCGGTCCTGGTCGCCCTGGCGACATGGATCCTGCTCCGGACCCGCTTCGGCAACTGGATCTTCGCGGTCGGCGGCAACGCCGAGGCCGCCCGCGCCGTCGGCGTCCCGGTCCGGCTGACGAAGATCGGCCTCTACATGGGCGTCGGCTTCTGCGCCTGGGTCTCCGGCCAGCACCTGCTCTTCTCGTTCGACGTCGTCCAGTCGGGCGAGGGCGTCGGCAACGAGCTGATCTACATCATCGCCGCGGTCATCGGCGGCTGTCTGATCACCGGCGGCTACGGCTCGGCGATCGGCTCCGCGGTCGGTGCCTTCATCTTCGGCATGACCAGCAAGGGCATCGTGTACGCGGAGTGGAACCCGGACTGGTTCAAGTTCTTCCTCGGAGCGATGCTCCTTCTGGCCACCCTGCTCAACGCATGGGTCCGCAAGCGCGCGGAGGCAACCCGATGACCGGCACGCCCACGACACCCCTGGTCGAACTGGACGACGTCAGTAAGTACTACGGCAACATCCGCGCCCTCGAAGGCGTCTCGCTGGAGGTGCACGCGGGCGAGATCACCTGCGTGCTGGGTGACAACGGCGCGGGCAAGTCCACCCTCATCAAGATCGTCGCGGGTCTGCACCGCCACGACGCGGGCGAATTCCTCATCGAGGGCACGAGGACCACGCTCGGCTCGCCGCGCGAGGCGCTGGACCTGGGCATCGCCACCGTCTACCAGGACCTCGCCGTCGTACCGCTCATGCCCGTCTGGCGGAACTTCTTCCTCGGCTCCGAGCCGACGAAGGGCGCCGGCCCCTTCAAGCGCCTCGACGTCGAACAGATGCGCCGCACCACCCGCGAGGAGCTGCTGCGGATGGGCATCGACCTGCGCGACGTCGACCAGCCCATCGGCACCCTGTCCGGTGGCGAACGGCAGTGCGTGGCGATCGCGCGCGCCGTCCACTTCGGCGCCAAGGTCCTCGTCCTGGACGAGCCGACCGCCGCGCTCGGCGTGAAACAGTCCGGAGTCGTACTGAAGTACGTGGCCGCCGCGCGTGACGCGGGACTCGGCGTGGTCCTGATCACCCACAACCCGCACCACGCCTATCTCGTCGGCAATCGGTTCGTCCTGCTCAAGCGCGGTGTGATGGCCGGCAGCCACACCAGGGAATCAATCACCCTGGACGAGCTGACGCGCCAGATGGCGGGCGGCTCGGAGCTCGAGGAGCTCAGCCACGAGCTGGCCAAGGCCCCCGCCCCGGCCCATGTCGGTGGCCGCCCGGTGGACGGCGGAGGGCATCTTGTCGACCAGGACGAGAAGGGCGAGCCTTCCGGCGGCACCGCCAAGCCCTGACCGACCTCCGTACCGCCCGGATGGCAGAATCGGCGGTGGTGGGCAACCGTCCACCGCCGCCGTCCCGGACACCCGGTTCGGTGCGCCCCCGATCCGCAGGGACGACACGACACGTGCGAGCACCCAGGCCGCGTTCCGGTAGCAGCGCCGACCGTCCGGCCGGCGGCCCCGGGACCCGACGGACCCACCCCGGGGCGTGTCGTCACAGCCCCCGCCCCGGCTCGACGGACCCCCGGCGTACGGCGGCTCCCCGGCACCCGAGGGGGCCGGTCCGATGAGTACCTACCGTGATCTCACCCACCGCGGCTCCGCGCGCGCCACCGTCCTGCGGACCGTCGGCACCCGCGAACGCCGCTCGCACGCCTCCGCGCCCCGCGTGCCCACCGTCGGGATCGACATCGGCGGGACGAAGGTGATGGCCGGCGTCGTCGACCCGGACGGCAACATCCTGGAGAAGATCCGCACCGAGACGCCGGACAAGTCCAAGAGCCCGAAGGTCGTCGAGGACACCATCGTCGAGCTGGTGCTCGACCTCTCCGACCGGCACGACGTGCACGCCGTCGGCATCGGCGCGGCCGGCTGGGTCGACGCCGACCGCGCGAAGGTCCTCTTCGCCCCGCACCTCGCCTGGCGCGACGAGCCGCTCAGGGACTCGATCTCCTCCCGGCTCGCCGTCCCGGTGATGGTCGACAACGACGCGAACACCGCCGCCTGGGCGGAGTGGCGCTTCGGCGCCGGACGCGGCGAGGACCACCTCGTCATGATCACGCTCGGTACCGGTATCGGCGGCGCCATACTGGAGGACGGCCGGGTCAAGCGCGGCAAGTACGGCGTGGCCGGCGAGTTCGGCCATATGCAGGTGGTGCCCGCCGGACACCGCTGCCCGTGCGGCAACCGGGGCTGCTGGGAGCAGTACAGCTCGGGCAACGCGCTCGTCAGGGAGGCCAGGGAGCTGGCCGCCGCCGACTCCCCGGTGGCGTACAACCTCATCGAACGCGTCAAGGGCCACATCCCCGACATCACCGGACCGCTGATCACCGAGCTGGCCCGCGAGGGCGACGCCATGTGCGTCGAACTGCTCCAGGAGATCGGCCAGTGGCTCGGCGTCGGCATCGCGAATCTGGCGGCGGCGCTCGACCCGTCCTGCTTCGTCATCGGCGGCGGTGTCAGCGCGGCGGACGATCTGCTGATCGGCCCCGCCAGGGAGGCCTTCCGCCGCCAGCTCACCGGGCGCGGCTACCGGCCCGAGGCCCGGATCGCCAAGGCGCAGCTCGGCCCCGAGGCGGGCATGGTCGGCGCGGCCGACCTCTCGCGGCTCGTCGCCCGCCGCTTCCGCCGGGCCAACCGGCGCAGGCTTGAGCGGTACGAGAAGTACGAGCTGTACGCGGAGGCGATCCGCACCGGCCGGATGCCGCAGGAACTGCGAGAGGAGCAGGAGCTGCGCGAGGCCGAGGAGTCCCGCGCCGCGGCGGTGCGGGAACGCCAGGAGTCCGCCGAGGCGGCCCGGCCGAAGCCGGAGGCGCCAAAAACGGCGCCGGAGCCCGAGCCGGGAACGCGGGCGCCCGGCGCGCCGGAGCCGTCCGACCCGCCGCGAGAACACCGTACGAGTCCCAGCCGAGCCCCCCGCACCAGCCAGGAACCTCCCTCATGACCGTGCCCCGACAGTCGACGCCCTCCGACGACGTCCCGAAGCCGCCGGAGAACCACGGTCATATGGTCCGCCGCCGGTGGGTGACGGCGATAGTGATCGTGCTGCTCATCGGCATCCCCGCCGGCTATCTGGTGATCTCGGCGGGCCAGAGCAGGCGCAGCGGACTCGACAAGGAGCTGGAGTCCTCGGCGACCGGCCTCACGGACGCGGTGCCGTCCCGGATGAAGCAGCGGGTCTTCGAGGTGCCGATCCCGGCACGCGCCACGAACGTGCGCTACTACGAGACGAGCAACTGGAAGTCCAGCCGTCTGTATGTGCAGTTCAACGTGACGTCCGGGCGGCTGGACACCTTCCTCACCGAACTGGGCTCGCACCGCTCGGAGTTGAAGGAGGGCAACGTCACGATCGCGCCCCGCGATTCGCGCACCGTCGGCTGGGACTTCGTCCCCACCCGGGTCTGGTCGGGCACCACGCACAAGCAGAAGGACCCACGCCCGACGCAGGACATCACCGTCGACCTGAGTGATCCGGCGATGCCCCACGTGTACGTGGTCTCCACGACGACCCCCTGACCGCGGCGGCAACTCCGCGACCACGGCCGCCCGTCGACCGGTACCGGCGTCCGGGACGTCCACTCGGGCCGCTCACACGCGCCGGGACACCGACGCGTGCCGCTGCTCCGGCCGGGCCGGGACGCGCCGCCAAGTGGGCGCCAACTCGCCGCGTAGCCCCGGCCAATTCCTCCCGCCGAAGCTGTGGCCAGGCTGCGGTTCGGGCCGTCACCTCATGTCATGGAAGGCCGATGATGGAAGCAGTCGAGGTTCCGGTTCTGATAGTGGGCGGCGGAGGGTGCGGGCTGTCCGCTTCCGTCTTCCTCTCCGACCACGGTGTCGACCACCTGCTGGTGGAACGGCACCCCGACACGTCGATACTGCCGAGGGCCCACTACCTCAATCAGCGCACGATGGAGATCTTCCGCCAGCACGGGCTCGACGGCGAAGTGGCCGAACAGGGTGCGCCGCTGGAGAAGTTCGGCAAGGTGCGCTGGCAGACCACGCTCACCGGCGACGGGCCGCTGGACGCGCGGGTGATCCATGAGATGGACGCCTTCGGCGGCGGTGCGCTCAGTGAGACGTACGCGGCGGCGGGCCCCGTTTCGACCACCAAACTGCCGCAGCTCCGGCTGGAGCCCGTCCTGCGCCGTCACGCCGAGGAGCGCAACCCCGGGCGCGTCCTGTTCGGCCACGAGCTGACCACGTTCGCCGACGACGGTGACCGCGTCCTCGCCGAGATCCGGGACACCGCGACCGGCGAGATCACCAAGGTGGCGGCACGCTACATGATCGCGGCCGACGGAGGTCGTACGGTCGGTGCCGCTCTCGGTGTGGAGCTGCGGGGCACGCCCAGGATGGTCGATGTCACGACCGCGTACTTCTCCGCCGACCTGTCGGCCTGGTGGCACGACGGCACGATCATCACCTGGTTCGTGAACCCCTACCGCGCCGACCTCTCCAGCACGCTGCTGGAGATGGGCCCCACCTGGGGACGGAACTGCGAGGAGTGGGGCCTGCACTTCGCCCTCGGCGACACCGACCGCTCCGACGGGCGCGCGGTCGCCGCCCGGATGCGTGAGGTGCTCGGCCTGCCCGAACTGGACCTGACCCTGCACAAGTTGACGCAGTGGACCGTCGAGGGCGTGCTCGCCGACCGCTACCGGGACGGCCGGGTCCTGCTGGCCGGCGACGCCGCCCACCGCCAGCCGCCCACCACCGGGCTCGGCCTCAACGGCGGCATCCAGGACGTGCACAACCTCGCGTGGAAGCTGGCCGCGGTGCTCACCGGTCGCGCCGACGACAGCCTGCTCGACACCTACGAGGCGGAGCGGCGGCCGGTCGGCGGACAGAACGTCGACTGGGGACTGTCCACGTGGTTCCACCACCGGGTCATGACCGACGCCGCCATCGGCCTCGGTGCGCACATCCCGCCGGAGCACCGGGCGTCGGCGTTCGCCACGTTCTTCGACCCGTCGCCGGTCGGCACCGCCGTACGGGCACGGGGTGCGGAGATCTTCGGTACGCACCGCGCCGAGTGCCAGGCGCACGACCTGGAGATCGGCTTCGTGTACGAGGAGGGAGCGGTCGTCGGCGACGGCAGTCAGCCGCCACCGCGCGCGCCCATGGGCGACGTGCACCACCCGACGACCCGCCCCGGCCATCTGCTGCCGCATGCCTGGATCGAGCACGCCGGGCGCCGTCTGTCGACCCACGACCTGACCGGCGCCGCGACCGGCTTCGCGCTGCTCACCGGCCCGGCGGGCACGCCGTGGTGCGAGGCGGCCGAGCGGATCGCGGAGCAGTTCTCGATCCCGATCACCGTGGCCCGCATCGGGAGCGGCGCGGAATTCACCGACGGCGACGGGGGATGGGCGGCGGTCCGGCAGATCACCGACGAGGGGGCCGTACTCGTGCGCCCCGACAACCACGTGGCATGGCGCAGTACCGCCGGCAGCGAGGATCCGGCGGGCGTCCTGGGGGACGCGGTCTCCCGCGTCCTGGCCCGCGACGCGGAAGACCGCGTCTGACGTCACCGGCGGAGCGGCCCCGGACGGCAGCCGCGGGTGGTGCCCACCTCCCGCGGACTCGCGAGCCGGTCCGGCCGAACCCGCTCGGCCGGCCATGTCACATTCCGCCGCCGAGGCCGCTCTAAGGGTGGTGCCAAGGTCCCACCGATGCGACAAGGAGAGATGATCGTGGCAACACAGAACGCGGATCTTGCGGGCGAACGGGACCCGGCAGCGGCCGGGACGACGGGCGGGGAACCGAAGCGGTGGCTGATCCTCGGCGTCATCTGCGTCGCCCAGCTCATGGTGGTGCTCGACGTGACGGTGATGAACCTCGCGCTGCCCTCGGCGCAGGAGGACCTGGACATCGCCGACGCCGACCGGCAGTGGATCGTCACCGCGTACTCACTGGCGTTCGGCAGCCTGCTGCTGTTCTGCGGGCGGCTGGTCGACCTGATCGGCCGTAAGGCGACCTTCCTCGTCGGGGCGGGCGGCTTCGCGGTCGCCTCGGCCGTCGGCGGGGCCGCGGTCAACTTCGAGATGCTGGTGACGGCCCGCGCCTGCCAGGGTGCCTTCGGCGCGCTGCTGGCACCGGCCGCCCTGGCCCTGCTGACCACGACCTTCACCGACCCGAAGGAACGGGGCAAGGCGTTCGGCGCCTTCGGCGCCGTCGCGGCCAGCGGCGCGGGCCTGGGACTGATCCTCGGCGGTTCGCTGACCTCTTCCCTGTCCTGGCGCTGGTGCATGTACATCAACCTGCTCTTCGCCGGAGTCGTGATGCTCGGAGCCTCGCTGCCGATGGCCAAGGGGGTCGGGAAGCCGGGATCCCGGCTGGACATCCCGGGCGTGGTGGCGGTGTCGGCCAGCATGTTCTGCCTGGTCTACGGCTTCTCCAACGCGGCGTCGCACAGCTGGGGCACGCCCTCGACATGGGGCTTCCTGGCCGCGGGCGGCGTCCTGCTGCTCGTGTTCGTCCTCTGGCAGGCGCGCGCCGCGCAGCCGCTGCTTCCGCCGTGGCTCGTCCTGGACCGCAACCGGGGCGGCGCCTATCTGACGATGCTGGTCGTCGGCGCCTGTATGTTCGGCCTCTTCCTGTTCCTCGTCTACTACATGCAGACCACCCTGGACTACTCGGCGATCACCTCGGGCGTCGCCCTGCTGCCGATGGTGGTGCTCACCGCGGTCGGGGCCAACGTGGGCAACATCGTGGTGATGCCGCGCTTCGGCCCGAGGCCCCTGGTCATCGCCGGTCTGCTGCTCAACGCGACCGGGATGGCCCTGCTGACCGGGATCGGTGTGGACTCGGGCTACGCGTCCGCCCTGCTCGGGCCGACCATGGTCTCCGGTCTCGGCATGGGCTTCATCTTCGCCTCCGTGCTGCGCACCGGCACCTCCGGAGTGGCGCCGCAGGACGCGGGCATCGCCTCGGCGAGCATCAGCACCGGTCAGCAGCTCGGCGGCGCCATCGGCACCGCGCTGCTGAACTCGATCGCGGCCGGCGCCACCACCGCGTACCTGGACAGCCATGTGCGGGGGCGGCCGACGCCCGCGCAGTTCCACCTCGCGGCGATCGACGGCTACACCACGGTGTTCTGGTGGTGCAGCGCCATCTTCGCGGCGGGCGCCGTCATCTGCGGCACGCTGCTGCGCAGCGGCCCGCTGCCGTCGCCGGTGGGCACTGCGGGCCCGGTGCCGGCCAAGCTGCCCGAGACAGCGGGACCCTGACGCAACTCCCCGTCAGCGCCGCACGGGTACGCGCCGTCGAACGACGGCGCGTACCCGTGCGGCGCTGATCTCCGTCGGGGCGGCGGGTCGCCAAGCCGGTGCCAACTCGTGGGGCACTCCGGGCCAAGCCCGCTCCGGGAAGCTGTGGACAGGGCGTATCGCTTGCCGGGAATTGAAGCTGGTCTGGATGGGGGCCTCATGAGCCATGATTCGATCCACAAACGCGGCCTGTACCTGGGAGTCGTACCGGAAAGGGCGGCGGCGGCCGGGGGTGGTACGACGCCGCTCACCCTCGATCACGACCTCGACGCCCTGCCGGAGGTGGGACGGCGTCTGACGGTCTCCGAACTCGCCGGTCATGTATCGGACCTGGCGGGCCGGATCCGGGCGGCCGGAGTGCTGCCCGGAGAGCGCGTCGTCATCCACAAGGGGGCCAACTTCGACATCTGGCTGCTGGCCACCGCGGTGGCGCGTGCCGGTGCGATTCCGGTGATGCTGTCGCACGCGCTGGACGGCGCGACCATCGCGGCCCTGCTGGGGCGGCTCGACCAGCCGCACCTGCTGACCGACGGGGCCAAGCTCAAGTCCCTGGCCGAGGTGCCGCTGGCCGGGCTCACCAAGGGCCTGATCAGTGTGGACGGCTCCGGGCCGGGCGTGACCTCCCTCGCCGGCCTCGCGGGATCCCCGTCGGTGCGGCCGGTGCTCCAGGGGCTGGACGAGCCGGCGCTGATCACACACACCTCCGGCACCACCGGGCTCCCCAAGCTGGTGGTGCACACGCCGCGTACGATGCGCTCCCGGCTCCGGCCGCAGCTGTTCCTGCTGGCGCTGATGCGCAGGCGCGAGACCGTCGCGATCCATATCGCCTTCGGGCATTCGCGGATGTTCGCGGCGATGTCCCTGTGCCTCTTCCGGTCGATGCCCGTGCTCCTGGTGAACGAGGGCGCTCCCGACGACGTCGCCGACTTCTTCGCCGAGCACCGGCCGGGGCTGATCGAGGCGCTGCCCAACTCGTTCCTGGCGTGGGAGAGCCTGGCCGACGACCCGCGCAAGCCGTTCGCGTCGGTCAAGTACTTCAGCAGTACGTTCGACGCGCTCCACCCCAGAACGGTCCGCCGGCTGCTGGGGTCCTCCGAGCGCCGGACACCGCAGTTCTTCCAGATATACGGCCAGAGCGAGGTCGGCCCGGCGGTCGGCCGGCCGTACTTCCGCAGGTCCATGCGCCGGATGGACGGGCGCTGCGTGGGCTATCCGCTGCCGGGCAGCGCGCGGGTGAGGCTGGTGAGCCAGAACGGCAAACGGCCCTCGGCGCGGAACCCCGGCTTCATCGAGGCCCGTTGGGACGGGATAGCGAAGACGTACTTCGGCGAGCAGGAGCGCTACGACGCCAACGTGCACGAGGGCTGGTGGCGCACCGGAGACGTCGGTTACCGCACCGGGTTCGGCTGCCTGCACATGCTCGACCGGGAGGTGGACGCGATCCCCGGTGTGGGCAGCAGCCTTGAGATAGAGGACCTCGTGCTGGACAGGCTGGAAGAGCTGATCGAACTCGTCGTGGTGCCGGGCCCGAGGTCCGAGGCGATCCCGGTCGTCTGCACCGACCGGGACAGGCCGCTCGACCTGGACCGCTGGCGCGCGGCCGTCGCCGAATACCCGCAGCTGGCCGATCCGGTCCAGATCCCGCTCGCCGAACTGCCGCGCACCGCAACGCTGAAGACCCGCCGGGTCGAGCTGTCCCGCCGCCTCCACGAACAGCTCCGGTGACGGAGACGCTCCACACACGAAAGGGCCCGGTCCCGGCATCAGATGCCGGGACCGGGCCCTTTCGTGTGCGGATCAGCGGATGCTCTGCGCGAACCGGAAGATGTTGTGCGGGTCGTAGCTCCTCTTGACCCGCTTCAGCCGCGGATAGTTCTCGGCGTAGTAGGAGCGCTGCCAGTCCGGCAGGCGGGAGTCGTAGAAGTTCTGGTACGTCTCACCGTTCGAATAGGGATCGAGCACGGCGAAACCGGCGTCGACGAATCGTCCGGCCGACTCCTTGGCCTCGTCCGGGACGGGCGCGACGGAGTTCGAGGTGAGGAAGCTCGCCGAGAAGAGACTGTCGCGATGTACGTACGCGGTGGAGGTTCGCGACACGGAGTTGACCGCCCCGCCGATGGCGACGACCTGCAACTGGCGCATCTGCCCGGCCTGCCGCTCCGTGCCGAGGACCGAGAGCGCCCTCGCCCATCCCTCCCGCGGCATCGCCCCCTCACCGAACAGGCGGCTGCGCCACAACCCGAACGCCGGCCGGGTGAGTTGACCGCCGGGGGAGGTGTCGGCGCGGTGGCACTGCTGCACCGTGAGGCCGCCGCACTGATAGAGGTCCATCAGGATGTCCTGGTAGGGCGCCGTGTGCGACTGCCGGAACGACGGCGCGTGGCCGATCAGGGAGACGAGCCGGTCGATCTCGCCCTCGAATCCGCCGCCGGTGTCCACGGAGCCCAGGAAGATGGTCGCCATCGGCGCCTTGCCGGGCGCGGCGTCCTCCAGGGTGACCAGGACCCCGCTGCCGACCGTGCGCGGCGCGTCGACCAGCCAGCGCGCCCAGCCGTCGAGCATGTCCAGCGCCTGGTCGAATCTCCAGGAGAGATTGCAGGCGGCGAGATCGGTGAGGGGCGTCGGGGCGACCTCGTACGAGGTCACGACACCGAAGTTGCCGCCACCGCCGCCGCGGACGGCCCAGTAGAGGTCGCTGTTGCGACGCGGTGAGGCGGTCACGACGCTGCCGTCGGCGAGGACGACCTCGGCCGACGTCACCTTGTCCGACGCCATGCCGATGCTCCGGGTGAACAGGCCCATGCCGCCACCCGCGAAGTAGCCGCCGGCCGCGACCGTCGGACAGTAGCCGCCGGAGATCGTCAGCCCCGCCGGCGCGAGCGTGTTCGTGATGTCGACGAGCTGCGCCCCGGGGCCGATCGTCGCCGTGTCGCGGCCGAGGGTGGTCGAGTTGATCCGGGACACGTCGATGACGAGCCCCTCCGACGTGGAGTATCCGCCCGCGCTGTGACCGCCGCTGCGCACGGCGATGGGCAGGGCGTGGTCCTGGGCGAAGCGCAGACACAGCGCCACGTCGGCGGCTGAGGCGCAGTAGGCGATGGCCCGGGGACGGCTGTGGTCGAACTGGATCAGATAGAGCTGCTTGGCTCTCCGGTAGTCCGGGTCCGACGGCAGCACCAGCCGTCCGCCGAGGTGGCGCCGCAACTGGCCCCACTTGCCGCCCGACGCGGTCCGCGCGGCGGAGGAGCCCTGGAACGCCGTGACCGCCAGCGCGGTCGCACCCGCGCCGACGAGGAAAGATCTTCTACTGGTCATGCGCTGCCTCTTTCGTCGAGGTGAGATCGCGGACCGGCGAAATCCACGGCTCATGGGTTCGTCCGGCGGAGCCCGCGGTGGTCGTCGTGGTCCGTGGCCGCTTCGGGCCCGTCTCCTCCGAAGGCCGCTCGCGGCGCAGGCTCGAACCTCAGGCTCGGCGAGAGGACTTGGGGGAGGCTGGTCCCCCCCGTTGGCGCCGGCTTGGCGGCGCCAACGGGGGCGGAACGGGGGCGGAACGGGGGCGGAACGGGGGCGGAACGGTCAGAACAGCCTGTACGAGCCGACGGGCGTCAGCCGCTCCACGACCAGCGGCTCCGAGATCCACTCGCTCTTCAGCGTGGCCATGACCTCCTTGAAGGCGGGCACGGCGAGCAGGGGGGTGTTGTCGTCGTTCTCGAACTCGACGACGAACACGTACGTCTCGCCGTCATCGAGCTTGGTCCAGGCGTAACGGACGCCCTCGGGCTGGGCGGCCGCGATGGCCGCGAACATCTTCTCGCCCGCCTCCTCCAACTCCGCGATCTTCGCGGGCTTGATCTTGGCGCGGAAGGTGTGAACGCTCATGTCGGGTCTCCTGTTTCGTATCTCGCTGACCTGTGACCTGTGGCCTGTGATTCCGTGAACTCGGTGCGGCCGGCGGCCGGGCCGGCGCCTCAGTCCAGGCTCGGAGCCTGGTGGAGAATCTCCCTCTCAAGATGCTGAAGCGCGGGGCTGGAATCGATTCCCAACTCCTCGGCCATCCGCTTCTGATGGGACCGCAGCACCGCCAGTGCGTCGGCCTGCCGTCCGGTCCGGTACAGCGCCACGCTCAACAGCTCACAGCCGTACTCGCGCAGCGGATGGGCCTGGGTGAAGGCCGCCAGCTCGGACACCGCTATCTCGTGCGCCCCGACCGCTATCAGCGTCGCGCAGCGCCCCTCGACCACCCACAGCCGCAACTCCTCCAGCCGCACGACTTCCGGCGCCACATGAGTGGCATCGGCCACCTCCGCGTACGCCTGACCACGCCACAGTGCCAACCCCGCCTCGAATTCGCGCAGAGCCCGTTGCGGGTCGCGCTGGTCGAGCGCCTGCCACCCGGCCTTCGCGCGTTCACCGAAGCGGTGGACGTCCACCTCCACGGCGCGGTTGTCGAGCAGATAGGCACGGCCGCGCGTGCGCAGCACCGTCGCGGGCTTCCGTGGCGCCCGATCCGGTTCCAGCACCCTTCTTAAATTGGCCACGTACGCGTGCAGCGAGGTGATCGCCGACGGTGGTGGCCGCCCCTCCCACAACTCCTCCAGCAGCAGGTCGACCGAGACCGGCTGACCCACCTGACTCACCAACAGCGCGAGCACCGCGCGCTGCTTCGGTGCTCCCAGATCGATCCGGCGGCCCCCGACAACCGCCTCCACCGGGCCGAGCACCCGGAACTCCACCTCGGCCGGCGGCCGGTCCGGTGACCGGTCCAGCGACGTGAGGGCAGGCGCCTCGGCCCTCCGGAGAGGGGCCGGGGCCGTACGGCGTGGGAACGCGACGGTGTTGGTGCCGCCGCGCTGCGCGGCGCTCCCGGTGGTCTCGAAGCCGGCGTCGGGCAGCGGGAATTCGAGGTTGAGTTCCAGGACCTTCGCCACGTACCGCTTGAGCGTCGCGTTCGCTCTCTGCAGATCCCGTACCTCGCGCTCCAGTTCGGCGATGCACCGGGCCTCGCCGATACCGCCTCCCGGCCGTTGCCTGAGAAGGACCTGCGTCCGCCGGGTGTCGGCGATCCTGAGGCCGGTGACACCCCTGTCGGTGTTCATCTCCTCGTTCATCATCTCTGAACTCCTGTGCATTTCGATCCTTAATTCGAGGGTGGGCGAGGGCCAAGTCGACACCAAGTCGGTGGCAAGCGAGCTGCGCGACATTGGGATGTACACGCTGTGGGACAGCGGAACTTTCTTAACCTCAGAGAGGCGGAAGTCGGCATGCCAACCCTATGCAAGCCGTCGGTGCATGTTCCGGAATACACGATCACGGCGGAAGAGACGATGGAATTCGCCGCGAAGGTACATGCGGGAAAGCCGCAGCTGCCGCTCGCGCTTCGATTGATAAAGAACACCGGAGTGCGCAAGCGTCATATCGTGCAGCCCATCGAAAAGACGCTCAGGCACCCGGGCTTCGAGGAGCGCAACCGCATCTACGAGCTGGAATCGAAGAAGCGGTGCCCGCCGGTCATAGAGGAGGCCCTGGCGAACGCGGACCTCGGGGCGCAGGACATCGACGCCATCATCTACGTGTCGTGCACCGGGTTCCTCATGCCCTCCCTCACCGCGTGGCTGATCAACACCATGGGGTTCAGGTACGACACGCGCCAGTTGCCGATCGCACAGCTCGGCTGCGCCGCCGGAGGGGCGGCGATCAACCGCGCCCACGACTTCTGCGCCGCCCACCCGGAGAGCAACGTCCTGATCGTCTCCTGCGAGCTGTGCTCGCTGTGCTACCAGCCCACCGACGACGACATCAGCGCGCTGCTGTCCGACGGCCTGTTCGGTGACGCGGTCGGCGCCGCCGTCGTACGGGGCAACGGCGGCACGGGCGTCAGTCTGGAGCGCAACGCCGCCTATCTCATTCCGAACACCGAGGACTGGATCTCGTACGCCGTGCGCGACACCGGCTTCCACTTCCAGCTCGACCGCCGGGTACCCGGAACGATGGAACCGCTCGCGCCGGTGCTGCGCGATTTCGCCGGGAGCCACGGCTGGGACGTCGGCAACCTCGACTTCTACATCATCCACGCCGGCGGTCCGCGGATCCTGGACGATCTGGCCAAGTTCCTCAATGTCGACCGCAAGGTGTTCCGTCACAGCTGGTCCACCCTGGCCGATTACGGAAACATTGCCAGCGCTGTCGTTCTTGAAGCGCTGCGCAGGCAATTCGAGGAGGACACGATACTGCCGTCGGCCGCCACGGGGATGATCGCCGGCTTCGGTCCCGGCATTACCGCCGAGATGGCACTGGGCCGTTGGACCGTGGAAACGCAAGGAAATCCGGCCGACGCGTCGGCGCCGTATGTGTATTCGGGGGGGACAATATGAACAGCGGTCGACCGACATCGGATCGGATCATGCGGCTCATCACCGGTTACTGGGCCACCGGTGTCCTCGGGACGGCGGCGAACCACTCCGTGTTCACCCACCTCGAGAACGGCGCGACCTCCGCGGGCCAGCTCTCCGAGCTCGCCGGGATCTCCCACCGCGGCGCGCAGACACTCCTCGACGGACTGGTCGGTATCGGTCTCGTCGAACTGGACGCCGGCCGGTACAGCAACACCGCCGAGGCGTCCGCCTTCCTGGTGGACGGGCTGCCCGCCTCGCTGACCGGCTTCGCCAAAGTCAAGATGGGACACATGGCCTCACTGGCGGACCTGCCCGACGTCGTACGGGCCGGGGGACCCCTGACGGACGCGGTGGTCGAGGTGGCCGACAACCCGCACTGGGAGAATCTGGTCCAGGCCCTCGCCGCGCAGTCTGCCCCCGTGGCGGCGATCGCCGCGGACACGCTGCGGCTGGCGGAGGCAGGGGAGGTCTCCATCCTCGACATCGGCGGCGGATCGGGCATCTACTCGGCCATCTGGCTCGCGCTCAACCCCGCCGCCCGCTCGACCCAGCTCGACTGGGCGCCGATCAACACGATCGCCCGTCGGCTGCTCGCCGAGCGGGGCGTGGCCGATCGCGTCAGCTACATCGACGGCGACTTCCACACCACCGACTTCGGCACCTCGGCCCACGACATCGTGACGTACTCCAACATCGCCCACCAGGAAGGACCGGAGGGCAACGTGGAGGTCTTCGCCAGGGTACGGAGCGCTCTGCGGCCGGGCGGCACACTGGTCATCTCCGACTACGTCGTGGACGACGACCGTTCCGGCCCCGCCTTCGCGCTGACCTTCGCGGGGGAGATGCTGCTCAAGAGCAGGCACGGGGGCACCTGGCGGCGGGAGGACTACCGGACCTGGCTCGGCAAGGCCGGCTTCGACGAGGTGTCCTTCCAGCGCACACCGTCGCCGACCACGTTGGTCTTCGCCCGTTAGCGGGTGTCTCGCGGCGCCCCCGCGGGTCAGAGGGTGCGGTGGCCGGCCTTGAGGGCCGCCGCCACGACGACGGCGCGCCGGGCCTGGTAGTGGGCGGAGTTCAGGACCGCTTCGCCGGGCGGGCCGTCGGCCGCCCAGTGGGAGGTGCCGTACGGATTGCCGACCCCGTTCCCGGCGGGGTCGGTGTAACCGGGGGGCACGATGACGCCGCCCCAGTGGTAGAACACGTTCCCCAGCGCCAGGATGGTCGACTCGTGTCCGCCGTGCGCGGAGCCGGTGGAGGTGAAGACCGAGTACACCTTGTCGGCGAGCCTGTTCTGCCGCCACAGACCGCCGGTGGTGTCGATGAACGCCTTGAGCTGCATGGACGGATTGCCGAAGCGGGTGGGGGTGCCGAACACCACCGCGTCGGCCCACTCCAGGTCCTCCAGGGCGGCCTCGGCGACATCGGCGGTGTCCTGTATGTGCTTGGCCCAGGCGGGTTTGGCGGCGATCGCCGCCCGCGGCGCCAGTTCGGGGACCTTGCGCAGCCGTACCTGCGCGCCGGCCTTCTCCGCGCCCTCCGCCGCGGCGCGCGCCATGCCGTGGACGGCGCCCGTCGCGCTGTAGTAGATGATCGCGGCGTTGACGGCTTCCATGAGGAGTCTCCCTCTCTCTGTGTGTATCGGTCGGGTGGCGCGGGCGACCGCGCCACCCGTGCCGGACGGGCCGAGTGCGCGGCCCGTCCGGCACCGAGGGCGTGGCCGTGAGCCTCAGGCGGCGCGGCCGTGCGCGCTGGACCGCAGTGCGGTCCGCAGCACTTCCACGACCCGTTCGACCTGGCCCATGGTGAGTTCGGCGTGCATCGGGACGGCGAGATTGCGCCGGAAGAGGTCCGCCGAGACGGGGCACGTCTGCTTGCTCCGGTACACCGGCTGCAGATGGGTCGCCCACGTGCCGTGCCCCGAGCCGATGCCCTGGGCGCGCAGCGCGGTGGCGACCTCGTCACGGTCCACGGCCCGGTCCAGCGTCACCATGTAGGACTGCCAGGCGTGGGTACGGTCCGCCGGCACGTGAGGCACCGCCAGGAGTTCCTCGTCCGCGAGCAGTTCCGCGTAGCGCGCCGCGACGGCGCTTCGGCGCTCCAGCAGTTCCCCGACCCGCTCCAGCTGCACCTGGAGGATCGCGGCGGCGATGTCGGACAGTTTGTAGTTGTAGCCGATGTCGGTGAACACCGGGATCGGCAGACCGACCGTCCGGGCCTGGTCGAAGATGCTTCCGATCCCGAAGGACGACCGCAGCCTCGCGTCCGCCGCCAGCGCGGGGTCGGCGGTGATCAGGGCCCCGCCCTCACCGCTGGTCGCTCCCTTGCGTCCGTGGAAGGACAGACAGGCCACCGGTGCCAGCGCACCCGCCTCCCGCCCCTGGTACGTCGCGCCCACCGCGCACGCGGCGTCCTCGACGACGAACAGTCCGTGGCGGTCCGCGATCGACGTCAGCTCCGCGTAGTCGGCGGGCAGGCCGACCGTGTCCACCGCGATCACACCCACGGTCCGGGGGCCGATCAGGTCGGCCACCGATTGCGGGTCCACGGTGCCGGTGTCGGCGCGTACGTCCGCGAAGACCGGGACCGCGTCGACGTACTTCACCGCGTGGGCGGGAGCCGGGAAGGTGTAGTCGGCGACGATCACCTCGTCGCCGGGCCCGACACCGAGCGCGAGCATGGCCAGGTGGAGCGCGGCGCCGCAGTTGCTCAGCGCGACCGCGTCACCGACCCCGTACCGCTCGGCCAGTTGGGCCTCCAGGGCCTTGCCTCTCGGTCCCTGGCCGGCGGGCCAGCCCGAGGAGAACACCTCGGCGACGGCCGCCAGTTCCTTCTCTCCCAGACTGGAGTGGACGAGGGGGATACGGTCCATCGTGGTCACCTCCCGTGTGCCGTCGTCGACCGGGCGTCCGGGAGCGTGGGCGGCTCGTAGCGCAGCGGTGTGATCTGGCGGACGTCGTAGCGCTCGCGCATCGCCTCCACGGCGCCGGCGTCCACGGAGTCGCCGGCCGAGAAGATCTCCACGATCTCCTCGAAGTACCTTTCGTGGTCGGGCGAGGGGTAGCTCTGGAACAGCATGCGTGCCGGTCCGTCGGTGGCGTTCCTGAACGCGTGCGGGCAACCGGACGGTACGAACATGCAGGCCCCGGCGCCCGCGCGGACGACCTGGTCACCGTCGGCGGACTTCCAGTCGTGCCAGTCGTCCCCGGTGCGTTCGGCCGGCTCGAAGGCCAGCAGCTCCAACTCCCCTTCCAGGACGTAGAAGAACTCCTGGGAGCGGGTGTGCGTGTGAGCCCCCACGTCGAAGCCGGGCGGTACGACCACCTCGAAGCACGATATGGAGGAGCCGTCCTCGGCGGTGACCTTGAAGGTGACCTCCTGTGCTCTGGTGATCAGCTTTCGCCCCTGACCGGGGGGAACTATCAGGCCGCTCATGTGACTCGCTTCCTCGTCGTCTGGCGATGGGGGACATCGAGTGTCGATGGCTCGCGCGAGGTCACCGCGACGGAGTCGGCGGTGACCGGGAGGCGCGGGTGGGCAGCGAGGGCTGCCGACGCTGCTGAAGGAGCGTCAAGAAAAAAGGCCCCGCCCGCGGAGAGGGGCTGGGCCGGATGCCGGCGGTGGTTTCGGGCCACCGCAGCACGAAGTCGCCCTGTGGAGGGTCCGGTTGACCGGAGAGGGGCGGACCCGGGGCGATAAGAATATTTATAGGTCCTTCGCTGCGGACCGTCAAGGGCCCGTGAACCGCGGCACCGCCCTCAGCCCCGTCCGGGGGCCGGAAAGCACGGGATCCGCCGCCGGACCCGGCGGCGGATCCAGCGGCGGCTCCGGTCGAGCGATCCGGGAGAGGGCCCCGTCAGGGTGACAAGGAGTCACCCTTGCCCTGATCCAGATGATCCAGGGTGGCCGTGACGTCGTCGGGATGGTAGTAGCAACGGCCGGCGTCGGTGTAGCGGCGCCATCGGTACTGGTGTGCGTATCGGTACACCGAGCCTTTGGAGACCCGCAGTAGGCCGACGATGTCATCCGCTGTCAGGCCCGCTGTCGCGGGCTCCCGATTCATATTCCTTCGCCCGGGTATTGAGGTGTGCTCAAAATTCCCCCTTCGCGCGTGGATCCACCCACAACCCCCCGGATGCGAAACGCTGGTGGACCCGCCTGAGGGAGAGGTTCACCGAGACGGGCGGCACCCGTCAAGGGTCCCGGCGAGGGGGTGAACCGGCCCGTCCAACCCCCTTCTCCACAACCGGAACAAAAGCACGTTCGCATGGATCAAGGTCCCTCACTCTGCCGCTGTCGCCGGTTTCGCGGCAACGACGAGTTCAACGAGCAGGACGGGTTCGGAGGGGGGCGCGGGTCCGGTGGGGCGACGGGGTCAATCGGAGGGACTTGGCGTGGACCGGTGAGCGAGTTGGTTTCCGCTTGGTGTCGAGCCGGGCCCGAGCCGCCCCCGAGCCGACACCGACCCGCGCGTCGGCGCCAAGCCGACACCAAGCGGGGGACACGACGATCTCGCCATATGCCCGAGCCGGCCCTGGGGGCACAAGCCGGTGGTCCGCATTCCCTTGGAGGCTTGAATGCCCGTAGCCACTCAATTGGAAGACCTGTACGCGGCGATCGAGGAAACGGCTCAGCTGGCGCGCGTGGCCTGCTCGCGAGAGAAGGTCTGGCCTGTCCTGGACGCATTCGGGGACGGGCTCGCGGACGCCCACGTCGTATTCAGCCTGGCGACCGGCGAACGGTACGCGGAAGAGCTCGCGTTCGATTTCACCGTGCCCCCGGATGCGGGCGATCCGTATGCCGTCGCCGTGTCGAACGGACTCGTCGAGAAGACGGACCATCCGGTCGGCACCCTGTTCCCGGAGATCCAGAGGCGCTGCCCCGTCGACAGCTTCGGTGTCGACTACGGAATCGTCGGCGGCTTCAAGAAGGCCTATGTGTCCTTCCCCCTCGGCGAACCGCAGCGACTGTCGACGCTCGCCGGTATCCCCTCCATGCCGCGAGGCCTGGCGGAGCACGCCGACTCCTTCGCCGCCTACGGCCTGGACGGCAAGGTGTCGGCCGTCGCGATCGACTACGCCCACAGAACGTGGAACGTGTACTTCAGCGGGCTCTCCGCCCAACAGCTCGAACCGGAGGCCGTCCTGTCGATGCTCCGCGCGAACGGACTGCCGGAGCCGAGCGGGCGGATGATGGATTTCATACGGACCACTTTCGCCATGTACCCCACCTTCGGCTGGGACTCCTCGAAGGCCGAGCGGCTGTCGTTCTCCGCGAGAAGTACGGACCCGGCGGCGCTTCCCGCCCGGTACGAGCCGCTGATCGGTGAATTCGCGGCCAACGTGCCGTACACGTACACCGGCGAGCGCGTAGTCGTCTATGCCGGCGCCCTGTCGGCGGGCGAGGAGTGCTACAAGATCGCGGCCTACCACCAGAAGACGGCGCAACTGTCCGACCGGGTGCGCCCCCCGACCCCGAAGTGACGCACGGCCGCACCTCGACAAGCACGCGACACACCTCGACCAGCAGGCGACACACCTCGACGAACAGGCACCACACCGAGACGGACCACATGAGCAGAAGGGGCAGAACAGCATGACCGGAGTCCATGAACTCGCGCGCCGCCGGGCGGAAGGCCCCGGGACCGGGGAAGCGGAGGAGGAGAAGCGATGACACCCGTGCTCATAGCAGGCGGCGGGATCGGCGGCCTCACGGCCGCGCTGAGCCTGCACACCGCCGGCATCGACGCGGTCGTGGTGGAGAGCGCCCGCAACATCGAGCCGCTCGGCGTCGGGATGAACCTCCTCAGCCACGGGGTCCGCGAGCTGACCGAGCTCGGCCTCGGTGACGACCTCGCCGCCCTCGGTGTGGCCACGGCCGAGCACGTCTACTGCGACAGCTCCGGCGACCAGCTCTTCGCCGAGCCCCGCGGCATCGACCAGGGCTACCTCTGGCCGCAGTACTCCATCCACCGCGGCGAGTTGCACCTGCTGCTCCTCGACTGGGTCCGTGAACGGCTCGGCCCCGACGCCGTGCGCACCGGCACGCGGCTGCTGGACTTCACCGAGAGCCCCGGCGCCGTCCATGTCCGGGTGGAGGACCGCGGGACCGGCGCCGTCGAGACGATCGACGCCACCGCGCTGATCGGAGCGGACGGGCTGCGCTCGGCCGTCCGCGCCCAACTCCACCCGGACGAGGGGCCGCCGGCCTGGTCGGGCCACCGGATGTGGCGTGGCGTCACGAAGGTGGACAGGCCGTTTTTGACCGGCACCTCCATGGCGATCGTCCGTGACGGCGACGCGTCGCTGGTGGCGTACCCGATCGGCCGGGACCGGATCAACTGGGTCTGTCTGGTACGCGTCGCCGAGCCGGGCCCCCTCCCCGATGGCGACACCGTGAACGCGGTCGACGACCACCGCACGGCCAGGCTGAAGGATGTCCTGCCCCACTACGAGAGCTGGTCGATGGGGTGGCTCGACGTGCCCGACCTGCTGGAGCGGAGCGACCACATCCTGGAGTACCCCATGGTCGACCGCGACCCGCTCCCCGCCTGGGGGCGCGGCCGCGTGACGCTGCTCGGCGACGCCGCCCACCCGATGTATCCCGCCGGGGCCAACGGCGCGTCGCAGGCCATAGTCGACGCGCGCGTCCTCGCCCACGAACTGGCGCGGGCGGACGGCGACACCCCGGCGGGGCTCGCCGCGTACGAGGGCGCCCGCCTGGCGGCGACCGCGGCCGTCGTCGAGGCGGGCCGTGCGATGGAGCGCGCCGGCACGGCCATTCCGTGGAACCGCGGCAGCCTCGCCCGCATGGCCGAGATGTACCGGCAGATGGCCGCCGACGAGATCGCCGCACTCAACGGCCGTCCCTCCCTGACACCGCCCGGCCGGCCGTAGGGCCGCGCGACGCCCGCGGGGCACCGGGGGCGCGCCCGCGAACCATGTCCCCGCCGACCCGTCACGGAGCCGGCGAGATCTCCTCGGCCGGGGCCGGGGCCGGAGGCGGCGGCGTGCGCGTCGCCCCGGGAACGAACGACGTGTAACAGCGCAACGACGTATCGGAGGTACCACGGGTGAGCCAGATCAGCAGTGCGAGCCGGAGCGAATCCCTCACCGGGTCGCTGGACTTCGTCTTCAAGGAGTACGACGACGCGCCGGCGGACCCGATCCCGGTGCTGCGTGACTGGCTGGCGTACGCGCAGGAGCGCGACGTCAGGGAGCCGAGGGCGATGGCCCTCGCCACCGCGAACGCCGCGGGCCGGGCATCGACCCGGATCGTCGTGCTCAACCGCGTGACGGACGACGGCTTCGTCTTCGAGACGCACGCCACCAGCCGGAAAGGGCGCGACATCGCGGAGACCGGATGGGTCTCCGGGGTGCTCTACTGGCGGGAGACCAGTCAGCAGATCACCGTCAGCGGGCCCGTCCGGCAGCTGTCCGACACCGAGTCCGACGCGCTCTGGCACGCGCGTCCCCCGGCCGCCCACCCGATGACCACCCTGTCGCGCCAGAGCGAGCCGCTCGGGGACGCGGCGGCCATGCTGGCCGAGGCCGGACGGCTCCACGACGAGCCGGGACCGCTGCCGCGTCCCGAGCGCTACCGCGGTTACCAAGTGGCCGCGGCCCGGATCGAGTTCTGGTACGCGCGGCACGACCGGCTGCACCAGCGGCTGAGTTACGAGCGAACCGCGGACGGCTGGTCGGCGACCCGGCTGCAGCCCTGAGCCCTCACCAGGAGACGCCATGACCTCGGCACGGTCCGTCCAACCCGGCACCGCCGCACCGGTGTTCACCGGCCAGCACGACTTACGGGCCCGCAACCGGCGGGCGGTGGAGCGGTACATGGAGACCGGTGTGGAGGCCCGGTCGCGCAGACACACCCTCTATACGGAGGACGGCACCGCCTCTCTCTTCAACACCGACATCGGCCGGCCCATCGTCGTCAGGGGCAGGGAGAGGCTGGAGCGGCACGGCGTCCTCTCACTGGAGGTGCTGCCCGACTGGCGGTGGATCGACGTGCGTATCTACGAGACGCAGGATCCGGCCGTCATCTGGGTCGAGTGCGACGGCGAGGGGACGATCCGCTTCCCCGGTTATCCCGAGGGGCGCTATCGCAACCACTTCATCCACGGCTTCACGCTGAGTGACGGGATGATCGCCGCCAGCCGCGAGTACACCAATCCCATCGAGCACATGCGTGCCCTCAGCATCGAGACACCGCACATCAAGCGTGACTGGATCCCGTCCTGACCTGCCCTTTGGCCCACCGGTCCGGTCGCGGCGGTCAAGCTTGTGACGTGGATCACATTTTTGGAATGGATGTCACACTCCGGCCGCCCGGACAGCTCTCAGGTCCGAACGCAACCGCGACGGGAGGCTTCATGACGCATCACCCCCCGCCAGGCTCACAGCCGGCCGTCTCCGACGACGGCCCCGGGCCGGCGGCTTCGGATCCGGTGGCGAACGCCGCGACACAGGTGTTCAACGAGCACCGCGAGCTGCTGTTCTCCCTCGTCTACAACATGCTCGGCGGCATCGCCGACACCGAGGACGTCCTGCAGGAGACCTGGCTGTCCTGGACGAACAGGAACCGGGCACCCGACGCGGAGCCGATCGACAGCCCGCGTGCCTACCTGGTGCGCATCGCGGTGAACCGGGCCCTCGCCCACCAGGCCGCGATCAGCCGCCGCCGTGAGACCTACACCGGCCCATGGCTGCCCGAACCGCTGGTCAGCTCCCTGCCCGACACTCCCGTCGCGGACGACGCCGCCGATGTGGCGCTGCGCGCCGAGTCGGTGTCGATGGCGCTGATGGTGATCCTGCAGACCCTCACCCCGCTGGAGCGCGGGGTGTTCGTCCTGCACGAGGTGTTCGGCTACGCCCACACCGAGATCGCGGAGATGCTCGGCCGCAACCCCGCCGCGGTCCGCCAGCTCGCCCACCGCGCCCGCGAGCACGTCCACGCCCGCCGCCCCCGCTACAAGCCCGCGCCGCATGTCCGGCAGCAGGTGACCGAACGCTTCCTGGCCGCCGCGCTCGGCGGCGACCTGGACGCACTCCTGGAGATCCTCGCGCCGGACGTGGTCATGTGGAGCGACGGCGGAGGCAAGGCCCAGGGTGCGGTCGGCCTCCGGCCGATCCGCGGCCGCGACTCCGTCGCCCGCCTGCTCGCCGTCGTCGCCCCCAGCTCCGGCAAGGCCCTCAGCATCGCCTTCCGCAGCGTCAACGGCGACCCGGCCGTCCTGCTGCTCGCCGGCGACGCCCCCTACGCCGTCGTCGTCGTGGATCTCACGCCGGAGGGCGACCAGGTGTGCGGCATCTACGCCATCGCCAATCCCGACAAACTCTCTTACGTCGACTGACAACCGAGGAACTCACATGTTGCGAAAACTGGCGTCCCTACCCAGTGGCAGGAGGGCGAAATGGGTTGTCCTCGCCCTCTGGGTCGTCTTGCTGATTCCCGCCGTCCTGCTGGCCGGGAAGCTCGGCGACGTGCAGGAGAACGACAACTCGGCCTGGCTGCCGGGTGACGCGGAGTCGACCGCCGTCGTCGAGCGGGCCGAGAAGTTCCAGCCCACCGACACCGTGCTGGCGCTCGTCATCTACGACCGGCAGGACGGCGTCACCGCCGCCGACATGGCCAAGGCCCAGGCCGACGTCGAAGCCTTCCAGGGCGTCGAGAAGGTGGTCGGCGAGCCCCAGGGTCCCTTGAAGTCCGAGGACGGCAAGGCCATCCAGACCGTCGTCCAGGTCCAGAAGGACAAGAGCGGCTGGGACGGGATCAACAAGGTCGTCAAAGACATGACCGACGTCGGCAAGGCGGACGCGGACGGGCTCGGGTTCCATGTCACCGGACCCGCCGGCTACGCCTCCGACTCGATCGACGCCTTCGGCGGCGGAGGTGGTCTGACAGCGATCACCGCGGCGGTCGTGGTCGTGATCCTGCTGCTCACCTACCGCAGCCCGATCCTGCCCCTGCTCCCCCTGCTGACCGCCGGCGGCGCCCTGATGACCTCGGAGGCGGTGATCTATCTACTGGCCAAGCACGCCGGACTCGTCGTCAACACGCAGACCAGCTTCATCCTGACCGTGCTGGTGTTCGGCGCCGCCACCGACTACGCGCTGCTGCTCACCTCCCGGTACCGGGAGGAACTGCGCAGGCACGAGGACCGGCACGAGGCGATGGCGGTGGCCCTGCACCGCTCCGGTCCCGCGATCGTCGCCAGCGCCGCGACCGTCGCGGTCAGCCTGATGCTGCTGATGCTGGCCACTCTCAACTCCACCCAGGGGCTCGGACCGGCCAGCGCCGTCGGCATCCTTGTCGGACTGCTCGCCATGGTCACCCTGATGCCGGCGCTGCTGGTCATCTGCGACCGGTGGGTCTTCTGGCCGGTGAAGCCGGTGTACGGATCCGCCGCGGCGACCAAGGAGGGCATCTGGACACGGGTCGGCAACGCCGTCTCCGGCCGGCCCCGCGTCGTGTGGATCGGCACCGCCCTCGCCCTCGGCGTCATGGCGATCGGGGCGTTCGGGCTCAAGTCCGACGGGCTCTCCAACAAGGACCAGTTCACGAACAAGCCGCAGATGGTGGTCGGCGAGGAGATCAAGAACAAGCACTTCCCCGCCGGAGCGGGCGACCCCGTCTATGTCGTGGCCAAGGCGTCGTCGGCCGGGCAGGTGAGCACCGCCCTGGCCGCCGTCCCAGGGGTCGCCGGCGTCTCGGAGCCGGTGGTCAAGGGCGACGAGGCAATGATTCTCGGGGAGCTGGAGGACTCTCCCACCAGCACGAGCGCCATGAATACCGTCGAGCGGGCCAGAAGCGCGGTCCACGACGTCGACGGCGCGGACGCCCAGGTCGGCGGCAACACGGCGATCATGCTCGACACCCGGGAAGCGGCCGCCCACGACTCCAAGCTGATCATCCCGATCGTGCTGGTCGTGGTGTTCCTGATCCTCGCGCTGCTGCTGCGGGCGATCGTCGCACCGCTGCTGCTCATGGCGACGGTGGTGCTGTCGTTCGCGGCCGCCATCGGGGTGAGCAACCTGGTGTTCGAGCACGTGTTCAACTTCGCCGGGACGGACGCCAACTTCCCGCTGCTGACCTTCGTGTTCCTGGTCGCACTCGGCATCGACTACAACATCTTCCTGGTCACCCGGGTACGCGAGGTGGCACTGGAGCAGGGCACCCGGCGCGGCGCGCTGATCGGTCTGTCCACCACCGGGGGTGTGATCACCTCGGCGGGTCTGGTGCTGGCCGGCACCTTCGCGGCGATGGCCTCGCTGCCGCTGGTGTTCGCGGCCGAACTCGGTTTCGCGGTGGCGTTCGGCGTACTGCTGGACACCATGATCGTCCGCTCGGTGCTGGTCACCGCGCTGACGCTGGACGCGGACCGCTGGATGTGGTGGCCCAGCGCGCTGTTCAGGCGTCAGGACGTCCCCCCGCCGCTGGACGAGGACAAGCGCGACCTCGAACCCGCCGTCGGGGGCAGGTGACCGACCCGGCTTACTGACGGTGGCCCCCACGCACGCGATCAGCCGTGCGTGGGGGGCCACCGTCCGTGTGTGGCCCGCCGGCCGTGGCGGACCGTACGGGTCCGGCTCCTCGCCAAGAGCTTCACAAGTCCACTGACACAGGGTGGAACGCAGCCGGGCCGGCCTCATGGGCCGGTCACCCGCACCGCTTTCCGACAAGCGGTTCGGCACGGCATCGGTCCCACCCCTCCAGCAGTGGAAAGTGAGGCGGCTCATGTCCGACGACACACAGGTACGCGAGCACAACCGCGCGGTCGTCGCGCGGTACATGAACACCCGTGGCCAGGATCGCCTCGAGCGTCACCAGCTGTTCACGGAGGACGGCACCGGCGGTCTGTGGACCACCGAGACCGGCGAACCCATCGTCATCAGTGGCCGGGACACCCTCGGCGAGCACGCCGTCTGGTCGCTGAAGTGCTTCCCGGACTGGAAGTGGATCAACGTCGAGATCTTCGACACGCAGGACCCCGACCGGTTCTGGGTGGAGTGCGACGGCGAGGGCCAGATCCTGTTCCCGGGCTATCCGGACGGTCACTACCGCAACCACTTCCTGCACTCGTTCCTGTTCGAGAACGGCAAGATCAAGCAGCAGCGCGAATTCATGAACCCCTGCCAGCAGTTCCGGGCGCTGGGCATCGAGGTCCCGGCGGTCCGCCGGGAGGGCATCCCGACCTGATGCCCGCCGTCCGACCGTAGATCCTCGACCACGCAGGGGGAGAACGTGCGTACCGAAGTCCAGGACATCCTCGCTTCACCAGCTCTCCAGCAGCCCCGGTGGGAGGACGCCGGCCCGGTACGACGGGTACGGGAGACCCTCGCCGCCTCTCCGCCCCTGGTCACCGCCGACGGCGCGGCACGGCTGCGGCGCCTGCTGGCCGACGTGGCCACGGGCGGGGCGCATCTCCTCCAGGCCGGCGACTGCGCCGAGGACCCGGCGGAGTCGACGCCGTACCACGTCCGGCGCAAGACCGCCCTGCTGGACGTGCTCGCCGACACCGTGGCCGCGGTCACCGGGGCACCGGTCCTCCGGGTCGGACGGCTGGCCGGCCAGTTCGCCAAACCCCGCTCCAAACCGGTGGAGGAGGTGGGCGGCATCACCCTCCCCGTCTTCCGCGGTCACATGGTCAACCGGCCGGAGCCGGACCCCGAACACCGGCGACCGGACCCGCGGGGCATCCTCCGCTGCTACCGGGCCGCCCAGGATGTGGTGCGGGAGCTGGCCGCCGTCAACGCCGGCCGCCCGGACGCCGAACACGTGTGGACGAGCCACGAGGCGCTGCTCTTCGACTTCGAGGCACCGATGCTCAGGCCCGTCGACGACGGCGGGCTGTACCTCGGCTCGGCGCACCTGCCGTGGATCGGTGAGCGGACGCGCCGGCCGGACGGCGTCCATGTCCGCATGCTCGCCGGCATCGTCAACCCGGTCGCCTGCAAGGTCGGTCCGGGCACCACGACCGAGGACATCACGGCGCTCGCCGCCCGGCTCGATCCGCTGCGGCTGCCCGGCCGGCTCGTCCTGATCGCACGCATGGGCACCGGATTCGTGTCGAGCCGACTGCCCCCGCTGGTGGCGGCCGTACGGGCGGGCGGACACCCCGCGGTCTGGCTCTGCGACCCCATGCACGGCAACACCATCACCAGTCCCGGCGGATACAAGACCCGGCTGCTGGACGCGATGACCGCCGAGGTGCACGGCTTCGGTGACGCCATGGCGGCGGCCGACGGCGTCAACGGCGGCCTGCACCTGGAAGTGACCCCGGACGACGTCACCGAGTGCGCCGCCGATGTCTCGGGGCTCGGCACGGTGGGCGAGAGGCACACCAGCTTCTGCGACCCCCGGCTCAATCCGGGCCAGGCACTGCACCTCGTCTCGGCGTGGACCAAGACGCTCTGAGCGACACCGCCGTGGTGCCGGACGCCCCGAAGTGCCCGCACGGCGCCGCCCGTTCCCCTCCGCATCCCGTTCCCCCCACCGCCTTTGAAGCCCCCTGCTCGAAAGGAGCCGACCGGTGCTTGGCATACCTGTCATCGCCCCGTACGTCCTGCCGACGGCGGACAGCCTGCCGGCCAACGTGGCCGGCTGGAAACCGGACCCCGAGCGCGCGGCGCTGGTGGTCCACGACATGCAGCGCTTCTTCCTCCGCCCGGTGCCCGAGCCACTGCGCTCCCAACTCATCGACAACGCCGTGCTGTTACGCAAACGGTCCGCCGAACTCGGCGTCCCGGTCGCCTACTCGGCGCAGCCCGGCGGGATGACACAGCAGGAGCGCGGACTGCTCCGGGACTTCTGGGGCCCGGGCATGCTCACCGCCGCCGGGGACCGGGAGGTCGTGCCGGAACTCGCCCCCGCCGACGGCGACTGGCTGCTGGTCAAGCGGCGTTACAGTGCCTTCTTCCGGTCCGACCTGCTGGAGAGGATGCGGGCCGCGAACCGGGACCAGCTCGTGCTGTGCGGCGTCTATGCCCACATCGGCGTACTGGCCACCGCGATCGACGCGTACAGCCACGACATCCAGGTGTTCCTGGCCGCCGACGCCGTCGCCGACTTCTGCGCCGAACGGCACCGTACCGCCCTGGAGTTCGTGGCCCAGCGGTGCGGCATGGTCGTCCCGAGCGCGGAGGTGTTCGGATGAACGCCCGTCACGGCGAGCGGCGGGTCCCGGACCCCGGCACCACCGGCGTACCGGCCGGGCGGGGCGAACCCGGTCTGCTCGACCGGGTGCTGGCCGGACCCACACCGCCCGACTTCGCTCTGCTGCACCGGCCGGAGACGGGCACCCCGGGCACGGTCGACCTCCTGCTGGGCGACGTCACGCACCCCGCCTCGCTGGACCGGCTGCCGCTGCCGGATCCCATGCGCCCGCCGGCCGCCACGACACACGGCGCGCTGGTTCTGGTGCCCTACCGGCAGCTCGCCGAACGGGGTTTCGCCGCCCCGGACGACGGGGCGCCCCTCATCGCCCTCACCGTCACGGAGCAGGCCGTCCTGCCGTTGGCGCAGACCCTGACCCGGCTGCCCGGCACCCCGGTCGCCCTCTCCGGGCAGCGCTTCGACCTGTCCGACGACGAGTACGCCGAGGTGGTGAGGCGCGTCGTGGCCGAGGAGATCGGCACCGGCGAGGGCGCCAACTTCGTCATCAAGCGCACGCTCCTGGCCGACCTCGGCGGCGATTCGGCGCACACCGCGCTGGCCGTCTTCCGGCGGCTCGTCGCGCTGGAGCCCAGCGCCTACTGGACGTTCGTCATCCATGTGAACGGCCGGACGTTCGTCGGGGCCACCCCGGAGCGCCACATCTCGGTGCGTGAGGGCCACGCCGTGATGAACCCCATCAGCGGCACCTACCGCTACCCGCCCGGCGGATCGACCCTGGACGGCCTCACCGCGTTCCTCGGTGACCGCAAGGAGACCGACGAGCTGTACATGGTGCTCGACGAGGAGCTGAAGACGATGTCCCGGATCTGCGAGGACGGCGGCCGGCTCACCGGCCCCGCCCTCAAGGAGATGGCGCGGCTCGCCCACACCGAGTACTTCATCGAGGGACGTACCCGCCGGGACGTACGGGAGATCCTGCGCGAGACCCTGTTCGCGCCGACCGTCATGGGCGGTCCGGTGGAGAGCGCGGCCCGGGTCATCGCCCGCCACGAGCCCGGGGGGCGCGGCTACTACAGCGGAGTCGCCGCGCTGATCAGCGACGAGCCGTCGGGCGGGCGTTCGATGGACTCGGCCATACTGATCCGCACCGCCGACATCGCTCGAGACGGTCGTCTGTCACTCGCCGTCGGAGCGACCTTGGTGCGCCATTCGTCGCCGGCGGCGGAAGCGGCGGAGACCCGGGCCAAGGCGGCCGGGCTGCTCGACGCCCTGGGCGCGGGTCCCGGTTCGGATCCGCTCGCGGGGCCGGCCCCCGTCGTCGCCCGCCGCTTCGCGGATCATCCGGTGGTACGGGACGCCCTGCGCGCCCGTAACACCGGCATCGCCGACTTCTGGCTGGCGTCCACGGCCTCCCGGCCGCTGAGCGTGCCCGAGCTGGAGGGGCTGAAGATCCTGGTGGTCGACGCCGAGGACGCGTTCACCGCCATGATGGTGCAGCAGCTGGAAGCACTCGGGCCCACCGCGGAGGTGCTGCGCTACGACCAGCCGTACGCCCTCGACGGGTACGACCTCGTCATCATGGGGCCCGGCCCGGGTGACCCCCTCGCCGTCGACGATCCGAAGATCGCGGCGCTGGACGCGGCCGTGGAGAGGCTGCTGGCCGACCGTATCCCCTTCCTGGCGGTCTGCCTGAGCCACCAGGTGCTCAGCCGCAGGCTCGGCTTCGACCTGTCGCGGCGGGCCGAGCCCAACCAGGGCGTGCAGCGCTCCATCGACCTCTTCGGCCGGCCCGAACGGGTCGGCTACTACAACACCTTCGCCGCCGTCAGCCGCACCGGCCACCGCGATGTGCCGGGGGTGGGACCGGTACGGGTCAGCGGGGACCCGGACACCGGAGAGGTGGACATGCTCCGCGGTCCGCACTTCGCCTCCTTCCAGTTCCACGCCGAGTCGGTGCTGACCGTCGACGGGCCCCGGCTGTTCGCCGACGCGCTGCGGGGCGTGCTCGACAGCTGAGGCACAGGACGCAGGGGACGCGCACCCTCGCTCCCGCGAGTGGTGCGCGTCCCCTGCGTCCTGTGCCCGGCGCCGCTCTAGTCCTCCAGAGCGTCGAACGCCTTCACCAACTTCCGCTGGTGATCGCTGATCTGGTAGTACGAGCCGAGCTTGATGTATTCCTTGGTGGGCGAAACAGCGAGACCGTAAATGAGCGTACGACTCTCTCCGGCGTACGCGTACGGCGCGTTGTTCGCGTACTTCGAGAACAGGGCGACATCCGATTCGACCCGGGTGGGTGCCAGCGTCGGATCCGTGCTTATCACGGCGAAGCAGATCCGCTCGATCCTCGACGAATCCCAGCTGAGGGTCGGATAGACCGCGAACGACTTCTTCACGAATTCCAGCCCCTCCTCGCTCGGCTCCCGCAGCCCCATCTCGCGGAGCATCGACCGGACCGTCTCCGGTTCGAGGGAGTCCGCGGGAATGTCACCGCAGTACAGATTCACCTGTTTGCGCTGGTAGTCGATCGAAATTCCCTGCACCTTGTCCAGACCGTACCGGGCGAAGAGTTCGGCGTTCTCCGCGACGGCCGGCGGCATGGACGGTACGGCGACGAGCTTCGACAGATCCAGCAAGTCGTTGATGGGGAAGGCCGCGTAGGTCTTCTTGAAGCCGCCGGAGACCTCGCCGTCGACGCCGTACATGGCGACGGGGCACCGCTCCCCGGTGTCCGAGAGCAAGGAGGCGATGGGATGGTCCGTCTCCGTCGGGATGCCCGTCGACGGACCGAAGGCGTACGGATCGACGTCCCCCGAAGGGATCGTGAAGCTGAAGTCGAGCTCCGCGGAGTGGTCGCCGCCGGACATCGAGAAGACGATCACCGAATCGGCGAGTGCCTCCTTGTACGCGGTCAGGATCGGCAGGATCTTCTCTCGTGCGCAGGTCAGGTCTAGCAGCCCAGCGGCTCTCTCCATGGCCGAGTAGACGCGTTCGACGTCAGCGGCTCCGGACATTGAATCCCCCACATGTCGGTCTTGGATGTCTGGTTCGATCGGGCCGGTCGGCCGCCGGTGCACGAGGAACATCGCCGTGGCGGTCCCGGCGCTCGACGTTTCCCAGTCTGGCTCCGCACCTTGGCCCCCACTGTGGCGCGAGTTGGCGCCTACTTGGCGGCGCGCTCAAGCCACCCCCTGGAGCCGGGCCGCCGCGCCCTGGACCCGGGAACGGACGTGGCCGAAGGCCAGGAGCACGGGAATGTCGGTGAGGACGGGCAGATGGTAGGAGAACGGACGGGGGCCGACCATGTCGGGCGGGCCGCCGTAGCCGCCGTCCGCCTGCTGCCGTGCCAGCAGCCAGGACAGGGCGCGCCCGACGGGGCGGGCCTCGGCCCCGTAGCACAGCGTGATCAGCCCGTAGGCCGTGCTGATGTCGTCGCTGGGATCACCGGGCTGCATGCCCCAGCCGCCGTCGTTGTTCTGCGTTTCGTACACCGAGCGCTCGATCCGCTCGGCCACACCGGCCGTACGGCGGTCGCGCGGGTCCGCGGTGCACGCGGCGAGACGCGCGCGGAACATCGTGTGCAGGCGGCTGCGGCTCCACCCCGGCTCGAAACCGCCGTCGGGCAACTGGCTGTCGGCGAGGAACGCCAGGGCGCGCTCCCGCGCGGGTGCGGTGGAGGGATGCGGGGCGAGCGCGTTGACGGCCGCGGCCGTCATGCACGGCTCGGAGGTGGCGCCGGCGACGTACGTCGGGAAGCCGCCGTCGGCGCCCTGGACGGCCAGCAGCGCGTCCACGCCGCGCCGCACGGTGCCGCCGAAGGCGACCGGATCGATCTCCTGGAGGAGTTCCAGGATGCACGAGGTGCAGTCGACATCGTTCTGCGCCACATCGGGGCCGATGGACCAGCCGCCGCTGAGCGTGGCACCACGGGAGAGGGAACGGCACAGGGAGCGCCGCGAGTCGTCGACCTGATGGGAGGCGAGCATCTTCGCCATGGCCATGGGCACGTCCGGTCCGGCTCCGGCCGCGGTCAGCGCTATCGCGGCCGTCGACGTGCACCAGTTCCGCATCTCCAGCACGAACGGGAAGCCGCCGTCCGCGCGCTGGTGCCGCAGCAGTGTCTCCAGGCCGACGCGCACCGTCGTCTCCTGCCCCGGAACGCCGGCGAGCGCGTGCAGCGACAGCAGGTCCAGCAGGACGTACCCCTCCCAGACCTTCGCCGCCGGCCGGATGCTGCTCAGCGTGCGCAGCGCGGCGTCGCCGGCCCCGTTGCTGACCCCCGTGGCGGAGGCGAGGATCAGCGTCACCGAAGCCTGCTGGACGGCCGCCCAGGAGTGGATGGGGTCGGTGGGCGCCCTCTCGTCGGCCGCCGGTACGACGCCGGGCGGCAGCGGGCACCCGAGCACCGACAGCACGGCGTACAGCATCCGGCGACGGCGGGCGGAGATGAACTCCGGTGCGGCGCCGAGCAGGGCGTCGGTCAGCTTGTCGATCAGGTCGGCGTCACCGGCGGACGCCCGGTCGGCGGCCCGCGCGACGGCGAGCGTGGCGAGGACGCGGTCGAACTCCTGCGGAGTGTCGAGGTGCGCCTTGAGGAAGGCGAGCGCGCTGTCCCGAGCCGGTGAGTTCACACCGGTACGTGTCATCAGCGTCAGCGCGAGCGCCGTCTCCAGTACCCGGCTCCGGCATTCCTCGCGTATCGCGCCGCCGGAATCGACCCTGCCGCTGACATGTGCGATCAGTCCGGATGTGGCCTGGCGGACGTGATCCGGGTCAACTTCCGCGGGCCACGGAATCGGGGCCGAACGCGGTGCATTCGGTGATCTCATGCCATGCTCCTGTCTGGATGCCTGGGCTCGGTGATGAGTCGCGTGCCATGACCGCCCGGTCGCGGAAAGCCCCGGGAACGGCACGTCGAATCGCGAACGGATTGCTCATCGAGGCGACGGCGGTACACATGCGCCGTGGGAATCAATGGGGCGGCGTCCCCCGACTGTGGCGCTCCATACAGCGAAGGTTCGGCCACGGAGCTTGGTCGGCACTGTTCCGCGACTTGGCGCCGACTTGCCAACAACTCGCGGCGGTCACAACCGGCGTGGGTGAACCCGGAATCGATGAATGGAAATTGCCGAATCACATCGGCCGCGAATGCTCTCCCGGTGTTCCGGAGCCGGCGTTCCGAGTCGCCGGACACCGGTCGGTCGGCCGCGAGGAGGCTGTCGCGGTGCGCGGCGCCGGGCCGCCGCGACCCGCGCGACCGGCAGGCCGTGTGGAGGATCTCCGTTCGGCGTGGCGGTGGTTGGGGAGGTCCCGCGAGTCTCTCCGCCCCCCTCCCGTCCGCGATCGAGGGGTGTGGGAGCGTGAGCGGGTGAGCGAGACGACCACGAAGACCTTGCAATACCGCGTCGACGGGCCAGAAGACGCACCGACCCTGATCTTGGGTCCCTCTCTCGGTACGACCTGGCACATGTGGGACAGGCAGACGCCCGAGCTGGCGAAACACTGGCGCGTACTCCGTTTCGACCTGCCCGGTCACGGCGGCGCGCCCGCGCACCCCGCCACCGGCGTGCCCGAGCTGGCGGACCGGCTGCTCGCCACGCTCGACGGTCTCGGCGTGCAGCGCTTCGGTTACGTCGGCTGCTCCATCGGCGGCGCGATCGGCGCGGAGCTGGCGCTGCGCCGCCCGGACCGGGTCGCGTCACTCGCCCTGGTGGCCTCGTCCCCGCGGTTCGGGACGGCGGACGAGTTCCGCCAGCGCGGCGTCATCGTCCGTACGAACGGACTCGACCCGATGGCCCGCTCGGCGCCCGAACGCTGGTTCACGGCCGGTTTCGCCGCCGCGCAGCCCGCGATCGTGGAGTGGGCTGTCCAGATGGTCCGCACGACCGACCCGGGCTGCTACATGGCCGCGTGCGAGGCCCTGGCGGCCTTCGACGTACGGGCGGAGCTGGGCCGGATAGGTGTGCCGACCCTCGTCCTGGTCGGCGCCGAGGACAAGGTCACCGGCCCCGCCGAGGCCCGCACGCTGGTCGCCGGGATACCGGACGCGCGGCTCGCGCTGGTGCCGGGAGCCTCGCACCTGGCGCCCGTCGAGCAGCCCGCCGCCGTCACGGACCTGCTCGTGCGCCATTTCTCCACCGCCTGGCAGAACCCCTCCGACACCTCGACCGGCCTGACGGTGCTGCCCGACTGGGCCACCTACCCGGGCCCGGGGACGCCCGCCGGCCCGCCGACCCTGTCGCCGATGACCGCCCCCGTCGCCGAGATCGCCTCCGCCGAGCAGCCGCAGGCTGTGGCGGCAGTGCGCCCGGATCAGTACGAGACGGGCATGCGGGTCCGCAGGGAGGTCGTCGGTGACGCCCACGTCGACCGGGTCATGGCCGGTACGGACGACTTCGCCGGCGACTTCCAGGAGCTCCTCACCCGCTACGCCTGGGGCGAGGTGTGGAACAGGGAGGGGCTGGACCGCCGCAGCCGCAGCTGTGTCTCGCTGACGGTACTCGTCGCGGGCGGGCACCTCGACGAACTCGCCGTCGAGACCAGGGCGGCGCTGCGCAACGGGCTGACCCCGGCCGAGATCAAGGAAGTGCTGATCCAGGCGGCCGTCTACTGCGGTTTCCCGGCGGCTACAGCGGCGTTCCGCGTCGTCGGCGCGGTCGTCCAGGAGGAGACCACTCCCGAGGGCTAGGGTCTGTCGTTCGGATCTTGCCGGGCTCGCGGTCCCTGGCACGCACGCCCGCCGCGTTGTCGTCGGTCGGCATGGCGCCCTCCTGCGCCTTGCGGTCGCACGCACCAGACCCCGCTCCCTGATCCGGCCTGATCCAAACGACAGGCCCTGGTCGCACCACTCCCGTTTGCCCTCGTGGTGGTGCGTGTCGACCATGGGATACGCGATACCGGTGGTTGTAACGGAACGCCGTCCAGGAATCCGCAACACGAGGTGGTCACGGTGAAGCTCACCAAGAAGTCCCACGCCTGTGTCCGGCTGGAGAAGGAGGGGCGCACGCTCGTCGTCGACCCCGGCGTCTTCAGTGAGGAGGACGCGGCGCTCGGCGCCGACGCCGTCCTCATCACGCACGAGCACCCCGACCACTTCGACGAGGGCAGGCTGCGGACCGCTCTCGAAGCGGACCCGGCCACCGAGATCTGGACCCTGCGCAGCGTCGCCGAGCAGCTCTCGGCGGCCTTTCCGGGGCGTGTGCACACCGTGGGGCACGGCGACACGTTCGCCGCGGCGGGCTTCGACGTACAGGTGCACGGCGAACTCCACGCGGTGATCCACCCCGATCTGCCGCGGGTCACCAACGTCGGTTATCTGGTGGACGGTTCGCTCTTCCATCCCGGCGACGCCTTCACCGTTCCCGACCGTCCCGTCGAGACGCTGATGGTCCCGGTGCACGCGCCGTGGAACAAGATCTCCGAAGTGATCGACTACGTACGCGAGGTCAAGCCGCGGCGCACCTTCGACATCCACGACGCGCTGCTCACCGATCTGGCGCTGCCCCTGTACGACGGCCATGTCGGGCGCCTCGGGGGCTCCGGCCACGCCAGGCTGGCGCCCGGTGAGGCCACCGAACTGTGAGGCCGGCGACCTGTGGCGCCGCCCCGGTGATCGCCGGAACGGTCACTGTCGGACCTCGCGGATAGGCTGTCGTCCATGCGCATCGCCACCTGGAACGTCAATTCGATCACTGCCCGGCTGCCGCGTCTGCTGGCGTGGCTGGAGAGCACGGGCACGGACGTGCTGTGCGTCCAGGAGACCAAGAGCACCCTGGAGCAGTTCCCCGCCGACGCCTTGCGCGAGCTGGGTTACGAGTCCGCGGTCAACGCGACCGGCAGGTGGAACGGAGTCGCGCTGATCTCGCGTGTCGGTCTCGACGACACCGTCAAGGGCCTGCCCGGCGGGCCGGAGTACGAGGGCGTCGAGGAGCCCCGCGCGATCTCCGCGACCTGCGGTGGCGTCCGGGTCTGGTCGGTCTACGTGCCCAACGGCCGCGAGGTCGCGCATGATCACTACGCGTACAAGCTGCGCTGGCTGGAGGCGCTGCGCGCGGCCGTCGCCGAGGACAGCGCGGGGCAGCGGCCGTTCGCCGTCCTCGGCGACTTCAACGTCGCGCCGACCGATCAGGACGTGTGGGACCCGGCGCTCTTCGAGGGCGCCACCCATGTCACCCCCGACGAGCGTGCCGCTCTCGCCGCTCTCCGTGACGGCGGTCTGACGGATGTGATGCCGCGACCGCTCAAGTACGACCAGCCGTACACTTTCTGGGACTACCGCGAACTCCGGTTCCCGAAGAACCGGGGTATGCGGATCGACCTCGTCTACGGCAACGGGCCCTTCACCGCCGCCGTCAAGGACAGTTATGTCGACCGTGAAGAGCGCAAGGGCAAGGGTGCTTCGGACCATGCTCCGGTCGTCGTCGATCTCGACCTCTGATGTTCCGGGGGCCGGGCCGGCATCGTCGGGTCTGGCCCTGGGCATTCTGCCTCTGATACCGCCCGCGTGCCCTGAGGTGCGCGGGTACGGGGAAATGGCAGGCTGAGTGGTATGAACATCCCTTTCTTGGACAACTGGCGCAAACGCAACGGTGCTGATGAGGGGGAGTCGTTGGCATCCGTCGTGGGCGGCGACGCGGAAGGCGTGGCCGAGCTGCTCTCCGAGTGTGAGCTCCTGCGTGTCCGGGCAGGGCGGTCCGGTCTCGAACTGGACGATTCCCCGGCTTCCTTGGAGGCTCTGGACCAGCTGCCGCCGCACTGGCGCGACGACCCGGAGGAGCTGCCCTGGCTCGGCAACGACGCGGGGCTGTACCTCGGTACGGTCATCGTGCGTACGGTCGAAGGGGCGGCGTGGCACATCTGGCCCGGTGGTCACCCCGTCGTACGGCTCGTCTCCGGCCGGGAGATCCAGGTCGTGGAAGCCGGTCTGGACTGGGCCGTCAACGGCGCCCCCGAACTGTCGCAGGTGTACGCGGAGGCGGCCGAGGCGTGAGCGCAACTCCACCCCTTGGGCGTTAATACGGCTTATGCCCGATTTATGCGTGTCGGGTGTGAAGTCCCTTGTCAGGCTGGATAGTTTGCGCTGACCTCGACATCGCCGAGAACGGGGAGGGCAGCGCATGGCCGTCGACCACGGTCCGACGGGCAGTCCGCGGCGGGAGCCGCGGTCGATCTCACGACCCACCCGCACACGGCCGAACGGATCCCCCGGTCAGGGAGTTCGGATGCGCGGACGAGCTCATCGCGCCGAATCTGGACTACGATTTGTCGTTCATCCCCATGGTGACGGTGGTCTCGACAGCAGAGACCACGGATGCCGCGCCGGTCTCGGGTGCCACCCGGGAGTCCGTACGCGTCCGCCGTGCCCCGCGCTCGCGGGGATGGTCCCGCCGCCGCCCGAGGTGCGGTAGCTCAAGGGACACGGCCCGCCTCCCGCCACTCGCGGGGGGACCCTCTGGCAGCAGCCGGAGATCACTTCTCGCGCCACGGGACCGACCGGCACCACGGGTCGGGCGTGGACGGGGAGAAGGTCAGCTGTGCGCCGGGAGGGCCGTGCTCGACATGGAGCGGGCCCGCGTCGTCGCCACGTACGACGAGGGTGTCGCTCTTGTCCCCCATCGATTCCCGCACCCATGTCGCATCCAATTCGCCTCCATTTCGCACCCGTCCCGCACCGGGCCGCGCCTCAGCCGGCTGCCCGGTGCGAGGTGCGTACGACAGGGGCGGGCTCCTGCGCCGCCCTGGTGACGTCCGAGACCAGCTCGACCACATCGGGACCGTACGCCTGCGAGTTGACGACCTTCAGCAGCAGACAGAACGAGTCGCGGCCGTGCTTCCGCGACAGCTTCTCGTGGTGCCTGGCCAGATAGCGCGAGGCCGCCTGGTTGGTGATGGCCCGCTGCCCGCAGAAGAGGAAGACCGGCCGGGACTCCTGACCGGCGGTCAGGCGCGCCAGGATGACGTACTCCGCGACCCCCGGCTCCGCGCGGTAGCGCTCGCTGCCTATCTGGAAGGCCCCGCGGTCCGGACCCGGATCCGGATCCGTGTTGATCTTCACGCCGGGCAGCAGTGAGGACAGATGGGCGGCCATCCGGCGGTTCGACGCCGGACCGCCCAGACAGAACTCCGTACGCTCCCCGAACCCCTGTTGCGCGGAGTCGTGCTGGACTATCTGCGCGTGCGCGCCGCAGTCCTTGATCAGCGCGGACATCTCCAGCAGCGCGAAGACGTCATGACGGTGGACGGCGCCGTCGCCGCCCGCCTCCCGGTTGACGACCAGCAGGCACTCGGAGTTGCCGGGCAACCCGAAGAACGCCTGCTTCCTGCGCAGCTTGCGGCGCCACAGATAGGTCCGGGCCATCCAGCCGAGGGCGGCGCTGATGCCGGTGGCGAGCACCCCGAGAACGATATTGCGTACGTCGTCTGTCATGGGCGCGCATGTTAGCGGGACGACGCCGTCCCGGACACGGCGCACGGGGTTCACGGGCCGCGGACGCGGCCCGTGAAGGAGATCGAGGACGAACCGGCCGGCGGACCTCCCCGGTGAACCCTTCATGTCGTAGCACCAATGGTTCTGGCGGGGCGCGAGCGGTGAAGTTACGCTCCGCGGACGGACGTCCACCGGAGGTACAGATGCCCCGCCCCGCCTCACGCACCGCACGCAACGTCTCGGTCGTGGCTCTCGCCGCCGCCATGCTCTCGGTGGGCGCCGCGGCGCCTCCTACGAAGGCGTCGGCGAAACCGCCGACCGGTACTCCCGCCAAGACGCCCTTCGCCGTCGGCTACGGCGGAGCCGTGTCGAGCGTCGACAAGGACGCGTCCGCGGCGGGCATCGAGGTGCTGCGGCGCGGCGGCAACGCCGTGGACGCGGCGGTGGCCACCGCCGCCGCGCTCGGTGTCACCGAGCCCTACTCGGCCGGTATCGGCGGTGGCGGCTACTTCGTCTACTACGACGCCGCGTCCCGCTCCGTCCACACCGTCGACGGCCGCGAGACCGCGCCCAGGTCCGCCGACGCCACCCTCTTCCAGGAGGACGGCAAGCCGATCCCCTTCGCCGAGGGCATGACGAGCGGACTCGGCGTCGGTACGCCGGGCACCCCGGCCACCTGGGAGCGGGCGCTCGACTCCTGGGGCAGCAGGCCGCTGCGGCAGTTGCTGGCGCCCGCCGAGCGGCTGGCGAAGGACGGCTTCACCGTCGACGAGACGTTCCGCTCCCAGACCGCGTCGAACCAGGCCCGGTTCGCCGACTTCCCCGCCTCGGCCGAACTGTTCCTGCCCGGCGGTCAACTGCCCGTGACCGGTTCGGTGTTCAAGAACCCCGACCTGGCCCGTACGTACGCGGAACTGGGCAGGCGCGGCACCGACGCGCTCTACCGGGGCGACCTCGCCCGCGACATCGTGCGCACCGTCCGCAACCCGCCCGTCGACCCGGACGCCACCCGCAACGTGCGGCCGGGCGATCTGACGACCGGCGACCTGGCCGCGTACCGGACGAAGCGGCAGGCGCCGACGAAGATTTCCTACCGAGGGCTCGACGTCTACGGTATGGCGCCGTCGTCCTCCGGCGGCACGAGCGTCGGTGAGGCGCTCAACATCCTGGAGAACACCGACCTGAGGCGGGCCTCGCAGAAGCAGTATCTGCACCGCTTCATCGAGGCGAGCCGGATCGCCTTCGCCGACCGGGGGCGCTGGCTCGGCGACCCGGCCTTCGAGGACGTCCCCACCAAGGGCCTGCTGTCGCAGCCCTTCGCGGACTCGCGCGAGTGCCTCATCAAGGACGACGTGGCCCTCAAGAGCCCGCTCGCGCCGGGCGACCCGGCAAACCCGGTGGCGTGCGCGCCGGGCGGTACGGCGGCGCCGACGACGTACGAGGGGGAGAACACCACCCATCTGACGGCCGCCGACAAGTGGGGCAACGTCGTCGCCTACACGCTGACCATCGAGTCGACCGGCGGCAGCGGCATCACCGTGCCGGGCCGGGGCTTCCTCCTCAACAACGAGCTGACGGACTTCTCGTTCGCCGCGGCGAACGCGGCCGTCCACGACCCGAACCTGCCCGGCCCCGGCAAGCGGCCGAGGTCGTCCATCTCCCCGACGATCGTGCTCGACGACCGTGACCGGCCGCTCGTGGCGCTGGGCTCACCCGGCGGCGCGACCATCATCACGACCGTCCTCCAGACGCTCACCGGTCATCTGGACCGGGGTCTGCCGCTGGTGGACGCGATCGCCGCGCCCCGCGCCAGCCAGCGCAACTCCGCGACGACGGAGCTGGAGCCGGGTCTCTACGACAGCCCGCTGCGCGGCCAACTCGAAGCACTGGGGCACGCGTTCACCAAGAACCCGGAGATCGGCGCCGCGACGGGCGTCCAGCGGCTGCCCGACGGCCGCTGGGTGGCGGCGGCGGAGAAGGACCGCAGGGGCGGCGGCTCCGCGATGGTGGTCCACCCGGCGAACCGGCCCTGACCCGCCTTTCCCCGGTCGCCGGACGGCTCATGAGCCCCTCCGGCGACCGGGGACGGCCCGGTCACGGACCTACAGCAGTGTCAGGATCCTTGGGCCCTCGTCGGTGATCGCCACCGTGTGCTCCGCGTGGGCCGCGCGGCTGCCGTCGGTCGTACGGATCGACCAGCCGTCACGCGCCGTGTAGTGGTCGTCCGTGCCGCCGGCGATCAGCATCGGCTCGATCGCGAGCACCATGCCGTGGCGCAGCGGCACGCCCCTGCCGGGCCTGCCCTCGTTGGGGACGCCCGGGTCCTCGTGCATCGTGCGGCCCACACCGTGGCCGCCGAAGCCGTCCGGGATGCCGTAGCCGGCCGTACGGCAGACGCGGCCGATCGCGTGGGCGATGTCACCGACGCGGTTGCCGACGACGGCCGCCGCGATGCCCGCGTCCAGCGCCTCGAAGGCGGTGTCGACGAGCCGGGTGTCGGCGGGGCGCGCCCGGCCCACGGTGAAGCTGATCGCCGAGTCGCCGACCCAGCCGCCCGACGAGGCTCCGCAGTCGATGCTGACGAGGTCGCCGTCGCGCAGCGCGTAGTCGTCGGGGATGCCGTGCACGATCGTGTCGTTGACCGACGCGCAGACGACGGCGGGGAAGGGGACCGGCGCCCAGTCGGGGCGGTAGTCCAGGAATGGCGACCCGGCGCCCGCCTCGCTCAGCACCGCGCGGGCGGTGCTGTCCAGCTCGCGCAGGGTCACGCCGACGGCAACCGACTCCCGTACCGCGGTGAGCGCCTGTGCGACGATCCGGCCCGCGGCGCGCATGGCGTCCAGCGAAGCGTCCGTTTTGATCTCTACCATTCCAATAACTATACCGGTCGGTAGCGGTATTACAATGACGCCATGGTACGCACCCCACTGACCCCGGAAGAGCGCGAGCGGGGCGAGCGGCTCGGCCGCCTGCTCCGCGAGGCGCGCGGTCCGCGCAGCATGGTCGAGATCGCCGCCGTCTCCGGGCTCTCGCCCGAGACGCTGCGCAAGATCGAGACCGGCCGCGCCCCCACACCCGCCTTCTTCACGGTCGCGGCGCTGGCCGGGGCGCTGGGGCTGTCGATGGACGAGATCGTGACGGCCTGCTCGCCGATGCCGGCCTGATCCCGCGAATCCGTCCGTCCCCCGATCCCCCAATCCCCGACCGTCATCCCGGAATCCGTCCGTCCGGTGGTGCTGCGTAGGCTCGTGGGCATGACTCTCGACGCGCTCCGCCGAAGCCGCTACGTCAGCCTCACCACGTACCGGAAGGACGGCACGGGAGTGGACACCCCGGTCTGGCACGCCGTGGACGGCGGTCTGCTCTACATCTGGACCCGCAGCGACTCCTGGAAGGTCAAGCGGCTCCGTAACAACAGCCGTGTCGTCGTCACGGCGTGCGACGCGCGCGGGCGCACCGCGCCGGGCGCCGCGACCGCCGAGGGCACCGCCCGGCTGCTCGAAGGCGAGGATGCCGCCCAGGTGAACAAGTTCCTCGCCCGCAAATACACCTGGCAGTTCTGGCTCGTCGCGAAGCCGGCCGCGCTCGTACGCCGCGGCAAGCGCGTGCACACGGGAATCGTGGTGAGTTTCTGACGCCTCGTCGGCGCGCCGACTTGTGAAACAACCTTGAGCAGTGACCACGTTTTTTCCTCGGAAACGTGACGTCGGCCACTCGGTGACCACATACTTGAGTGATCGCACCGCACCGTGCGCGAGAATCCCGCGTAGCCGTCACGTAACACGGCTGCGGTTTCATGCCGGCGGGCCGGACGGTTGGCTCAAGGCGGTGCGCGGCAGGGCAGGGGCGGGAAAGACAGCGATGACTAGGCACGAACTTCCGGCGGAAACAGGGGCTTTCGCGCGGTACTTCCGCGGGATGACGGCGCTCCTCGACCCGGACGGCGGCTGGTACGCCGTGTTCAGGCAGCGGGACCCCGAAGGGCTCAGGGCCTGCCTCGACGGTGCCGAAGTACCGCCGTGGGACGTCGTGGAGTCGCTGCTCCACGATCTCGCCGCGAGCCATGAGAACCGGCCGGTCGACCGCGAGACGGCGCGGGCGGGCAGACTGCACGCCGCGTCCGCCGCCGCGCACGACCGGCTCCCCGGCGGCTCCGACGCGCTGCGCGAGCGGCTGCGGCTGATGCAGCACGAACAGGCCACGGCCGCGAGCCGCGCCGACGAGGTGATGCGCCGCCTCCGGCTGGTGGGCGAGGGGTCGCCGGAGGCCGACCAGCTCGAATACGACCTGGCATGGGTCCGCGACGACTACGCGCGCGCCACCGCCCGCTGCGCCGAACTGCACGAGCGTCTGGCGGCCGTCACCGGGCCGCCGAACGCCCAGGCCACACACTCCCCGCAGTCCGCACACGGCACACAGGGCGCACCCGCCCCACGCTCCCCCTCGCCCACGCACGCGGCGCCGGCCGGCCCCGAGTACGGCTCCCCGCAGGCGAGACCCACGGCCGCCGACGGGTGGTACCGGGCCGAGGAGCCTACGGTCGACGACCAGTCGGTTTTCGGCCGTCCCGGCGGCGGCCGGCCCACCCCGCCCGACGAGTGGTTCCGCCCCGAGCCGGGCCGCACCGAGGCCGGTGGCCGGGACGGCCGGCGCGACTCCGCGGGCTGGGGCGGTCCGGACGGCCGCCGGGGTGCCGATGACGAGGGCGACACGGGCTCCAACCCGGCCGTCGGCCCCGAGGATTCACAGGAGATGGCGCAGGTGCCCGGCCAGCGCCGTAAGCAGCGCAAGCAGCGGGGCGTGCGCTTCGCCTTCACCGAAGGCACCGATCCGGCGTCCCCCACCCTCGTACCGCCCTCCGCCACCGCACCGCCGCGCGGTGCCCGCTTCGACGGCTCGTCGGGCTCCGAGCGGACCCGTACGGACGGGCCGGACAGCGGTCTGACGCGGGAGCAGGCCGAGGCGCGCCGCGCCGCCCTCGACACGGTGGCCGTGCTCGTACGGCTGCGGGCCGCCGGCCGCAGCGGTGAGGCGCACGTGGCGCTCTGCGAGGCGGCGGCCAGACCCGCCGAGCAACTGCCCTTCCTCGCCGCCGAACTGCACCGCGCCGAGCTGGGCGCCGACTGGGCGTCGGTGCTGTGGGAGGCGTCGTCGCTGCCGCCCGACCGGCTCGCGGCGGCGGCGAGCGCGCTCGCCATGGCCGGCCGCGACGCGGACTGCGGTGTACTGCTGCGCCAGGCCGTCTCCCGGCCCGCCGAGGACATCGGCGACGCGGCCCTCGCCCTCGGCGACGCGGGCCGCGCCGGGGAGGTCCAGGCGCTGCTCGGCGCGTTCGTCCGCGCCCGTTCGCCCGAGGACGCGGCACGCATCGCGGCGGCGGACCCGTCGCGCCTGGTCCCGTGGCTGCTCGAAGCGGCGCGAAACATCTCCACCGGGCACGAACGCGATCTTGCCCGTGCGCTGCGGAGCGCGGGCAGGGGCGGGGCCTGACGGGGCCGGGTACGCCGGGCTCCGGCCCGGCCGGACCGCTACGGCGGCGGCGCCCGGACGACCTGTGGACCGGGCGGGTGCGAATCATGATCGACTCTGCGGCTTGACAGCGATGGTCTTGCCCCCGTGGGACGGCGGGCTTAGGTTCTCCTCCTACGCACCATATCTACGGGCGTAGAAAGCGCTCGAAAGGCGCTTGGAACGCGCTCGGGAAACGCCCAGCAAACGCTCGACCTTCCGCCGAAGGAGCAGCTCGTGGCCAGAGTCGTACGCGCCGCACTCGTCCAGGCGACCTGGACCGGCGACACCGAATCCATGATCGCCAAGCATGAGGAGCACGCCCGTGAGGCGGCCCGGCAAGGCGCCAAGGTCATCGGTTTCCAGGAGGTGTTCAACGCCCCCTACTTCTGCCAGGTGCAGGAGCCCGAGCACTACCGGTGGGCCGAGGCCGTCCCCGACGGACCGACCGTGACCCGGATGCGGGCCCTGGCGCAGGAGACCGGAATGGTCGTCGTCGTGCCGGTGTTCGAGCTTGAGCAGTCCGGGTTCTACTACAACACCGCGGCCGTCATCGACGCCGACGGCTCGTACCTCGGCAAGTACCGCAAGCACCACATCCCGCAGGTCAAGGGCTTCTGGGAGAAGTACTACTTCAAGCCCGGAAACGCGGGCTGGCCCGTCTTCGACACCGCCGTCGGCAAGGTCGGCGTGTACATCTGCTACGACCGGCACTTCCCGGAGGGCTGGCGCCAACTCGGCCTGAACGGCGCCGAGCTGGTCTACAACCCGTCGGCCACCTCGCGCGGTCTCTCCAGCTATCTGTGGCAGCTCGAACAGCCCGCCGCCGCCGTCGCCAACGAGTACTTCGTCGCCGCGATCAACCGCGTCGGCCAGGAGGAGTACGGCGACAACGACTTCTACGGGACGTCGTACTTCGTCGACCCGCGCGGCCAGTTCGTCGGCGAGCCCGCGAGCGACAAGGCCGAGGAACTGGTCGTCAGGGACCTGGACTTCGGGGTCATCGACGAGGTCCGCCAGCAGTGGGCGTTCTACCGGGACCGCCGCCCGGACGCGTACGAGGGGCTGGTGCAGCCGTGACGGAGGCACCCGCCGGTCCGGCCGCCGTCCCGGCCGGCCCCGGTCCCTCGTCCCACGACGCGGCCGTACGCCTCCCCGCCACCGATCTGCACGGCAGGCACCGCGCCGTCCTCCCCGACTGGCTGGCCCTCTACTACCGGCGGCCCATCGAACTCACCCACGGCGAGGGCCGTCACGTCTGGGACGCCGAGGGCAACCGCTACCTCGACTTCTTCGGCGGCATCCTCACGACCATGACCGCCCACGCCCTCCCCGAGGTCACCAAGGCGGTCGCCGAGCAGGCCGGGCGGATCATCCACTCGTCCACGCTCTACCTCAACCGCCCGATGGTGGAGTTCGCCGAGCGCGTCGCCGCCCTCTCCGGCATCCCGGACGCGCGGGTCTTCGTCACCACCTCCGGCACCGAGGCCAACGACACGGCCCTGCTGCTCGCGACCGCGTACCGCCGCTCCAACCAGATCCTCGCGATGCGCAACAGCTACCACGGCCGGTCCTTCTCCACCGTGTCCGTCACCGGCAACAGCAGTTGGTCCCCGACGAGCCTCTCGCCGCTCCAGACGCTGTACGTGCACGGCGGTGTCCGCACCCGGGGCCCGTACGCGCACCTGTCCGACACGGACTTCATCGCCGCGTGCGTCGCCGACCTGGAGGACCTGCTCGGGCACACCCGGGTGCCCGCCGCGCTGATCGCCGAGCCGATCCAGGGCGTCGGCGGATTCACCTCACCGCCGGACGGTCTGTACGCCGCGTTCCGCGAAGTCCTCGACCGGCACGGCATCCTGTGGATCAGCGACGAGGTGCAGACCGGCTGGGGCCGCACCGGTGAGCACTTCTGGGGCTGGCAGGCGCACGCCGAGAACGGCCCGCCCGACATCCTCACCTTCGCCAAGGGCATCGGCAACGGCATGTCCATCGGCGGTGTCGTCGCCCGCGCCGAGATCATGAACTGCCTTGACGCCAACTCCATTTCGACCTTCGGCGGCAGCCCGGTCACGATGGCGGCCGGGGTGGCCAATCTCGCGTACCTCCTGGAGCACGACCTCCCCGGCAACGCGCGCCGCGTCGGCGGCCTGCTGATCGAGCGGCTGCGCGCCGCGGGCGCCGGCGTCCCCGCCGTACGGGAGGTGCGCGGACGCGGCCTGATGATCGGCATCGAACTCGTCAAGCCGGGCACCGACGAGGCGAACCCGGAGGCCGCCGCGGCTGTCACCGAGGCGGCACGCGAGGCCGGCCTGCTGATCGGCAAGGGCGGCGGGCACGACTCCAGCGTGCTGCGCGTCGCCCCGCCGCTGTCCCTCACGGTCGCGGAGGCCGAGGAGGGCGCGGCGATCCTCGAACGCGCCCTGGACAGCGTCTAGTCGCCGCCGTTCGCCGTTCGCCCCAGCCATGTCACGTTCACGTTCCGTCCTGTCACGGAGGGCCAAGTCATGAGTAAACGCACGCTCGTCCGCGGCGGTCTGGTCATCACCGCCGCCGACGAGGTCCACGCCGATGTGCTGACCGAGGACGGCCGTATCGTCGCACTCGCCGCGGGCGGCTCCGACGTCGCCGCGAGCTGGACCGCGGACCGGGTCATCGACGCCACCGACAGGTACGTCATCCCCGGCGGCGTCGACGGCCATACGCACATGGAGATGCCGTTCGGCGGGACCTTCGCCGCCGACACCTTCGAGACCGGCACCCGCGCCGCCGCCTGGGGCGGTACCACGACCATCGTGGACTTCGCCATCCAGTCACCCGGCCAGGCGCTGCGCGAAGGGCTCGACGCCTGGTACGCCAAGGCGGACGGCAACTGCGCCATCGACTACGGCTTCCACATGATCCTCGCCGACGTCAACGAGGATTCCCTCAAGGAGATGGACCTCCTCGTCCAGGAGGGCATCACCTCCTTCAAGCTGTTCATGGCCTACCCCGGCGTGTTCTACAGCGACGACGGCAAGATCCTGCGCGCCATGCAACGGGCTTCCCACAACGGGGGGTTGATCATGATGCATGCCGAGAACGGCATCGCGATCGACGTCCTCGTCGAGCAGGCCCTCGCCGCCGGCCGCACTGACCCCCGCCAGCACGGCGAGGTCCGCAAGGTGCTGCTGGAGGCCGAGGCGACACACCGCGCGATCCAGCTCGCCCGCGTCGCCGACGCGCCCCTGTACGTCGTGCACGTGTCCGCCGAGGAGGCCGTCGCCGAGCTGGCCGCCGCCCGCGACAAGGGACTTCCGGTCTTCGGCGAGACCTGCCCGCAGTACCTCTTCCTGTCCACCGACAATCTCGCCGAGCCGGACTTCGAGGGCGCCAAGTACGTCTGCTCGACCCCGCTGCGGCCCCGCGAACACCAGTCCGCACTCTGGCGCGGACTGCGCACCGACGACCTCCAGGTCGTCTCCACCGACCACTGCCCGTTCTGCTTCAACGGGCAGAAGGAGATGGGCCGCGGCGACTTCTCCAAGATCCCCAACGGGCTGCCGGGCGTCGAGCACCGGATGGATCTCCTCCACCAGGCCGTCGTCGACGGGCACATCTCCCGGCGCCGCTGGATCGAGATCGCCTGCGCGAGCCCCGCCCGGATGTTCGGTCTGTATCCCAAGAAGGGCACCATCGCGCCGGGCGCCGACGCCGACATCGTCATCTACGACCCGCACGCGGAACAGACCCTGTCCGCCCGGACGCACCACATGGACGTCGACTACTCGGTGTACGAGGGCAAGCGGATCACCGGACAGGTCGAGACCGTGCTCTCCCGCGGCGAGGTCGTCATCGACGGCCGCAAGTACACCGGGCGCCCTGGACACGGCAGTTACACCCCCCGCTCCACCTGTCAGTACCTCACCTGAATGTTGGGAGTGGCCCCGCCATGGATTTCGGACTCGTCCTCCAGACCGACCCGCCGGCGTCGGCGGTCGTCGGCCTCATGCGGCGCGCCGAGCGCAACGGCTTCCGGTACGGCTGGACCTTCGACTCCGCCGTGCTGTGGCAGGAGCCGTTCGTCATCTACAGCCGCATCCTCGAACACACCACCAAACTGATCGTCGGGCCGATGGTCACCAACCCGGGCACCCGCACCTGGGAGGTGACCGCGTCCACCTTCGCCACGCTCAACGAGATGTACGGCAACCGCACCGTGTGCGGCATCGGCCGCGGCGACTCCGCGATGCGGGTCGCCGGCCGCCCGCCCAACACGCTCGCGCGGCTCGGTGAGGCGATCGACGTCATCCGCGAACTCGCCGAGGGGCGCGAGGCGTTGGTGGACGGCAATCCGATCCGGCTGCCCTGGGTGCGGGACGGGAAGCTGCCGGTGTGGATGGCCGCGTACGGGCCGAAGGCTCTTGCCATGGCCGGCGCCAAGGCCGACGGCTTCATCCTCCAGCTCGCCGACCCCTATCTCACCGAGACCATGGTCAACGCCGTCCGTACGGCCGCCTCCGACGCCGGACGCGACCCGGACTCCGTCACCATCTGCGTCGCCGCCCCCGCCTACGTCGGCGACGACCTGGCGCACGCCCGCGACCAGTGCCGCTGGTTCGGCGGAATGGTCGGCAACCACGTCGCGGATCTGGTGAGCCGCTACGGCGAGCACTCCGACCTGGTGCCCGACGCCCTCACCACGTACATCAAACAGCGCGAGGGGTACGACTACAGCCACCACGGCCGCGCCGGGAACCCGTCCACGGACTTCGTGCCCGACGACATCGTGGACCGCTTCTGCCTGCTCGGCCCGGCCGAGGCGCACATCGAGAAGCTGAAGACGCTACAGGCCCTGGGTGTCGACCAGTTCGCCCTCTACAACATGCACGACGCGAAGGAGGCGACGATCGACACCTACGGCTCCGAGATCATCCCCGCGCTGGCCTGAGCCTCTGCCGGGGGCCCGTCCGACGGGCGCCGCGCGGTGACGGTCCACCGCGCGGCCGCGCCCCGGTGCCGGCGGGCCCGGCCGCCCGCGCCCCGGCTACGGCACGCGCGCCGTCCACCGGGCCGTGCCGAACTTCGTCTCGGCCAGCTCCCGCGCCCGTGCCATCTCCTCGTCGGTGACCTTCCCCTCCGTCAGGCCGTACCGCCCGCGGAATGACCCGACCATCCGCTCGATGACCGCCTCGCGCGGCAGCCCCGTCTGGCGGCGCAGCGGGTCCACCCGCTTCGCCGCGCTGCGCGTGCCCTTGTCGGAGAGCTTCTCCTTGCCGATGCGCAGGACTTCGAGCATCTTGGCGGCGTCGATGTCGTACGCCATCGTCACGTGGTGCAGTACGGCGCCGCCGCCCACCACCCGCTTCTGCGCCGCGCCCGCGATCTTGCCCGCCTCGGTGGCGATGTCGTTGAGCGGCTGGTACCAGGCCTTGACCCCCATGTCGCCCAGCGCGCCGAGCACCCAGTCGTCCAGATACGCGTAGCTGTCGGCGAACGTCAGGCCCTGCACGAGGGCGTCGGGGACGGACAGCGAGTACGTGATGGTGTTGCCGGGCTCGATGAACATGGCGCCACCGCCCGAGATCCGCCGTACGACCGTCACGCCGTGCCGCTCGGCCGCCGCCGGGTCCACCTCGTTGCGCAGCGACTGGAAGCTGCCGATCACCACGGCGGGGGAGGCCCACTCCCAGACCCGCAGGGTCGGCGCGCGGCGGCCGGCCGCGACCTCCTGCGTCAGGACCTCGTCCAGGGCCATGTGGAGCGCGGGCGGCTGCGGTTCCATGTGGACGAGCTGCCAGTCGTAGTCCGTCCAGTCGGTGGCGTGCGCCAGCGCGCGCCGGACGGCGATGCCGATGCCCTCACTCGTCAGCCCGTACATCTGGGTGCCGGGCGGCAGCGCCGTCTGGATACGGGCGCCGAGAGCGACCGCGTCGAGGTCGGCGGGCGCGCCTTCGAGCGCCCGGTCGATGGCGTGGATCGCCTCGTCCGGCTCCAGGAAGAAGTCCCCGGAGACCCGGACATCACGCAGGACGCCGTCCCTCGCGTCCAGATCAACCACGACGAGCTTGCCGCCGGGCACCTTGTACTCACCGTGCACCGCTCCGCCTCCACCTCTCGTTGTCTGTGCGCTGCAACGCCGACGGGCGGGCGGATCATCCCGTACCCGCCCCGGATGATCCGCCCGCCCGTCGGGCCGTCCGCACCGTGCTACGTCACCGGCAGGCGCGCGCAGCGGCGGCAGGCGCGGGCCGAGGAGGCCACCATGCCGTGCGAGAGGGCGGTGACCATGGCCGCGAGGGTGACCAGTGGCCAGTTGGTCGCCAGCGGTGACAGCACGGCGAGTGCGAGGGTGGCGACCACCATCGCCACACCCGCCGTCGTGCCGGCCCACGCGACCGCCAGTGGCAGCCGCTCCGGTGTCCGCAGCCCGCGGGCCAGCGCGCCCGTGGCGGCGAGCGCCGCCGCGGCGAGCAGCGTGGCGACGGCCGCGACGGCCGCGAGCTGGACGGCGAGGAGCTGCGCCGTGTGGTGGAGCTGCCAGCCTTGCCCCGCGCTCCAGATCAGATGCCAGCAGGCGATCAGGAACGGGACGGTGAGGGTGACGGACAGTGCGGTCCGCCGGGTCTGCGCGATGGTCAACTCCCGCTGGCAGCTGGGCGCCAACTCCTCGGGGGAGCCGAACTCCCGCACCGCCAGGCGGGCGGCCTCGTCGTAGGGCAGGCCGTCGCGGGTGTGTGCTTCCACCGTGTCGGTGAGTCCGTCCCGTATCTCCTCGATCATCCGGGACTTGGCCCCGACCGGGCCGTGCAGCGCGGCGGACAGGGTCGCGACATGGTCCGCGACCGGGTCGCCGGGTGCGGTGCTCAAGCCCTTCATGCCGTTCGCGTGGTTCACGTGGTTCACGTGGTTCACGTGGTTCATGTCGCGGGCCTCGGCGCCGGGGCGTCGGCGGCCGGGTTCAGGACCGAGCCGATCGCCGTCGTGAACTCGTGCCACGCCGTCCGTTCGCTCTGAAGACTGCCGCGCCCGGCGTCGGTCAGTCGATAGCAGCGCCGTCGCCGTTCGCCGACGGACTCCCAGCTGCTGCCGAGCAGTCCGAGCCGCTCAAGCCTGTTCAGGGCCGGATAGATCGTGCCCGTACGGAGCTGGAGCGCGCCCTCGCTCCGCTCCTGGACCGCCGCGATGATCGCGTAGCCGTGCAGCGGACCGGGTTCGAGCACGGCCAGCAGCAGTCCGTCCAGGTGCCCGCGCACCGCGTCTGTCTTCATGAGTAGACAGCCTACCTATAGAACGCATTGGCGTGGTACCTATTGGCAGCCAACTTATTCATGCGCTCCCCGAAGGGCCCCGCGGTGACCAAGCTGCTGCTGTCCATCCATGTCCTCGCCTCGATCCTGGTGGTCGGGCCGATCGCCGTCGCGGCGTCGATGTTCCCGCGCTACGCGCGCCAGGCGGGGGAGGAGGGACGCCCCTTTGCCGCCGCCGCGCTGCTCCACCGGATCTGCGCCGGCTACGCGATCGTCGGGGTCGCCGTCCCCGTGTTCGGCATCGCCACCGGCGCGCAGCTCGGCGTCCTCACCGACGCCTGGCTCATCGTGTCGATCGTGCTGACGGCGATCGCCGCCGCGATCCTCGCGCTGGCGATCCTGCCCGGCCAGGAGAGCATGATCGAGGCGTCCGAGAAGGGGGAGGGCGCAGACATGGCACGCGCCGCCGCCCGGCTCTCCGGGCTCACCGGCGCCTTCAATCTGCTCTGGGCGGTCGTCGTGGTCCTGATGATCGTGCGCCCCGGATCCACGACCAGCGCCTGATCCGGGGCCCGGTCCGGGAACCCTCGCCGAGTAGCCTGCCGGAGGAGCGGACGGAGGGGAGGGCCCGGCCCCGGGCCCCCGCCCGGACTCTCCCCAGGAACCGTCCCGCGCGCCGACCGGTCCGGCCAGGCGCGAGGAAACAACGAGGTGAGAAGCCGTATGTTCACCACCCGCCCCACCCTCCAGGGCACCTTCGGCATGAAGTTGTCCACCGGGTGGCGCTGACCTGCATCGATGCGGCCTTACCCGCCCCTGACCTGGGCGGATAGGTCTTTCAGCTCTTTCGGGATCGTGCTGCGTTACGCGGTCGATTCTCCCCACGCGCTCCCCAGGGCCGTCGATACTCCCCAGATTCTCCCCAGGAGGTGCCGTTGTGGCGGGGCATGGTGGCACGGGACGTCATGCCACTTGAAGTGCTGCCAAGGGTACGTTGAGCGACTGCCCGCGAGGGCGGGCTCGAGCCTGTCGAGCGAATGAGCGCCAGGCGTGAGCCTGGCTGTGCTTGAGCAGGAGGCAAGTTACAACCCTCCGTCGGAAGCCGACATCTTTCCGATGACGCACCACGTGGAGTGCGTGACGATCCTGGAGCCGGTGGGCAAGGGTGCCTGACCTGCGGTTTTATGCGTGCGCATTATGTGCGGTGTGGGCGTTACGGGCGATATCTTGACGCCGAAATGACGCTCGTGACGCTCATTTGACGCTCGTTCAGATGGTATGTCAGGCCATCCGTTGGGCAGGTCAAGCCCTGTGGGGGGCGTATATCGATGGGGTGCCGCAGGCAGGTGACGCTGGGCGCAGACCCATTGAGTCCTGCTGGTCAGATGTCGCGGAAGAGACCAGCTAGCGCGGTGACCTGCTGCGATGAGGGGTCTTTGGTCGCTGACCTGCTTGAATGGTCTTTCAGTTCTTTCATGCTCGTGCCGTTTGATGAAGCCGGAAGTCCCAGAAAAGTCCCAGAGGACTCCCACGGCTGACGGACGCCTTTTCGGTTCTGCTCATAGGGCAGAGCGCGGCGCAGGCCGGGGCTCTGCGCTGGAGGTCGGCCTTGTTCCTCTGCGGCAATGGGCGGCGCACTTCCGCTGGCGCGGAGAGCGCCGTATGCGGATAGGGGGCTCTGGCGCTGGGTGACGCAGCGAGGGGCGGTCAGCGGTGGCCGATAGATCACGCCTCATGTTTCCTGCGGCACGAGAAGTGCTCAGGCAGCCCTTCGGGTCCTGGAAGGCTTGCGGGCTGACCGCAGCCGAAGCGGCAGAGCGGGATCGCTTGACCCGACGCGTCGACCGGAACCCTGGCGGCCTCGGTTTCCCGGGGGCGGGACTCAAGGACGATGGCACGGCTGCCACGTCTCTGCTTCGGTTCAGCCCGCACCTGCGAAGCGGGACGGTCCTTGGTGCACCTGTCGTGCCGGTCCCCCTGTCGTACGGATGGCTGGGGCTCCTTGTCGTCCGGGGCGGGCCCGTTCGCTTCGAGGTACTGCTGCCACCGCTGCGCGGGGAGCCAACCGTGGTGGCCGCCGCGCTGGAACGGGATCCGCTCACCGGCTGCAGCTTCCACGATGAACCGGGTGAGGGTGAGGCCGCCTTCCCCTGTGAAGGTGCTTGACTGATGGGCGGGCATGAGGACGCGGTGCCAGCCTCCGCAGTACCCGGCGTCGGTCGGGTTCTCCGGGTCGTAGGGCTTCTCCGGGCACCGGGTGAGCGCGCCGTTTTGGCTGCACTGGCCCTCCTCCAGGACGAAGTTGCCGTCCTGGACCGCGATGGAGTTCTTCTGCACGCGGATGACGGAGGCCGGCAGGTTGGGCGTGCGGACGTAAGGAACGGCGCCGATGCCTGCGTGGTCGGGGTCGGCGAAGTCCCAGACCGACTGAATACCGCCGCGGCGCCGGAACCCCTCCCGTGCACGCATTCCGCGGGCTGTCTGGGCGCTCAGCTGCGGCTCGTAGCCCAGGACGATGCCGTTGGCTCCGTCGATGCGTACATCAAGGCGCGCGTGCCCGTCGGCGGTCTGCGACTCGATGTCGGCGTGGAAGCCGTGATCTTCGGAGTCCTTCGCGACGCGTTCCTTGCGTGCGAGGTGCTCGTCGGACTCGTGGCTGATGGGCTTCTCCCCAGGTTTCCGGTACTGCGGTTCACTCGCCAACTGCCGGTTCGTTGCCGGTTCGTTGCCTAGAACGCAGTGCCACGTACCTGCTGTACTTGCTGTTGCCTGCCAGTACGACGAGCGACAGGCGGCATGAACTGCGAGACCTACCTTGAGTGCAGTCACAGCGCGTGGTGATTCAAAGGCTTTCGGTAAAGCTGGGTCCGCGCTGCGGAAATCTCCGGTCCAACCCGGAGGCTGGCGTCAGCGGAAAGGAAATCTGATGGCCAAATCTTCAGATGTCGGTGAGCTTTGGGACGCGGAGTCCTTCGATGCTCTCCGTCGTCAGCTCATTCCGTCCTTCGATCTGCTCTACGACTGTGCTGCGGACGTCGTGGCATCGGGACGGACAGCAGACGGGGAAAGGGTCCAGGTGCTCGACTTGGGCGCGGGTACCGGTCTGCTGAGTGCGGCGGTGCAAAAGCGTGTCCCGGACTGTGACCTGGTTCTTCTCGATCTGTCCTCGAAGATGCTGAGGAAGACGGAACACCGTTTCACCAAGGACGCGACGGTCCAGCTGGTGACGGCGGACATGGCGGAAGACGCACTTCCCGAGGGCCCTTTCGATGCCGTGATCAGTGCACTCGCGATCCATCACCTGCCGCACGACGGGAAGCGGAAACTCTTCTCCCGGATTCTCGAGGTCCTGCGTCCAGGCGGGGTGTTCGTGAACGTTGATCAGGTGGTTGCCCCCAGCGCCCGTGTAGAGGAGCTGTACGACCGGCGTCATGAGGAGCACGTCCGGCTGTCGCAGACGCCTCCGCAGGAGTGGGCGGCAGGGCGTGAACGCATGAAGTACGACATCTGCGCGGACACCGAGAGTCAGCTCGGCTGGCTGCGTGAATGCGGTTTCGTCGATGTGGACTGCCTTGCGAAGGACTGCCGCTTCGTGACGTTCGCGGGCTGGAAAGACTCCGGTGGTGCTGAAGCCGTGACGAGGTAGCGCCGTGCTCTACCGGATGCTCGCCACCATGGCACACCGTCGCCCGGACGCCATCGCTGTGCGTACGGCGAACGGCGAAGCGGTGACATACCAGGAACTGCTGGCGCACGTAGACCGTATGGCCGAAGGGCTCGCGGCCCGACAGGTGGGCAGGGGAGATGTGGTCGCCTGCCGAGGGCTCCGCAACTCCACCGGGTACGTGGCCTTCATTCTGGCCGTCGCCAAGACCGGCGCCGTCTACGTGCCTCTCATCCGTGAATTCGACCGGGAGGGTCTGGACGAGGCGATCCGGCGGACCCGGCCCATGTTCGTGGTGACCGAGGACGAACACCATCTGGTGAGCCCGACGGTTGACTCTGTTGCTCTCAAGGAGCTCGAGTCGGCCGGCCCTCCGCCCGTCTCCTCACCGGCCGAACGGGACGCGGTCGACGGTCCGTTCCGCATCCTGTGGTCCTCGGGATCCACCGGATTTCCCAAGATGATCTCCTGGAGGCAGGACAAGCTTCTTCAGGAGCGGAAGCGGTGGGTGCGGCACATCGGCCTGACGGACACGGATGTGGTCTTCTGCGGCCACACACTCGATGTTGCCCACGCCACGGACCTGCACCTGTTCGCGGCCCTGCTCGCGGGCGCGCCGCTGGTGCTCGGCGAGCCGGAATCCGAGCCCGAGCGTCTGTTGGGAGAGCTCGAGGGGACGGGTGCCACCATGATGAGCGCTCTTCCGCGCCACTATGCGCAGCTGGCGGATGCCGCCGATACCCAGAAGGATGCCGAACGCCCAACGCTGTCGGCGCTGCGGCTCCCCCTGTGCGGAGGCACGTATGTGGGCTCCAACCTGGTCGCACGCTGCAGGCGGTCGCTGGGGATCGTCCTCTGTGAGATATACGGATCCACCGAGTTCGGCCTTGCGGCCGTCGATCTGCCGTCCGCCCCCGCGGTAAGCCGACACCTTCCGCTCGTTACGGGTGTGGAGGCGCGACTCGAGCCGATCGCCGGTGCCGGGCGGGACGAGGCCGGTGAGCTGGTGCTGAGCTCCCCGTGGACGAGCGAGGGGTATCTCCACAGCGAGGTCGCGCACCTGCGGACCTTCCGTGACGGGGAGTACTGGACCGGCGATGTGGCACAGCGCGACGACTCCGGCCGATACCGGATCCTTGGCCGGGTCTCCGAATCCCTCCCGGCAACCCACGGCCTGCTTTTCACACCCGGACTCGACGAGGACCTCGTCGCCCACTGCCCGGTGGCCGAGGCGGTCAGCGTCGTGGCGGACCTTGACGACCCGGACGTCCGGGTGCACGTGGTCGTACGTCCGGCACCCGGCCGGGCGGCCGAAGAGGTGCGTGCCGAGGTGCGTGCCCGGCTCGTCGGCCACCACGGCCTGACGGGCGACGTCGTCGTCACCGACACGATCCCCCGCACGGCGGTGGGGAAGCCGAACAAGGCGCTCATCCGGAGCAGGGCAGGAGCGGACCAGTGAACGGAACCAACGGCTCGGCACCCCACTGCTACGAGCGGGGAGAGGGGCGCCCGGTGGTGATCGTGCCGGGGCTCGGTGCCACAGCGGCTTTCCTGGAGGACACCGCCGAGCGCCTGGCCCGAAGCCACCGCGTCCTCATCGTGGAACTCCCGGGACACGGCTCGTCCTCGGGTGAAACGGCCGCCGCCGGCGCCCTCGGCGTGGACGCGGCAGCTCGCCGTGTGCTGCGCGGCTGCGAGCAGCTTGGATTGCGGGACGTGACGTTGCTGGGCTGGTCACTGGGGGCGACGGTCGCGTATTCCTGCCTGGCACAGGACCGGCAGTCACGCTTCGCCGCACTGGTCTCCGTCGAGCAGACGCCGAAGCTGACCATGGCGCAGGACTGGCCCCACGCCGCGTTCGGGCAGCTGGAGCCCGCAGGTGCCGCCGAACTGGCGGGCAGCATGGTCGATGATCCCGCAGCCTTCGCCCGCACCCTTCTGGGCAGTTCCTTCGCGGCGGGGAGGGAACCGGATCCCGGCCTGCTGGAACGCCTCGTCGCCGAGACGCTGCGGTGCGATCCGGTCGCGATGGCGGAGCTGCTGACCGACGTGGCCGGCCAGGACTGGCGGGAGCGGCTTCCGCGGACCGTCGACGTGCCCAGCCTGTTCATCCACGGTGCCCGCAGCCAGATCTACCCCACCGCCGTGGGGGACTGGTTCGCGCAGACGCTCACTGGATCCCGCCTCGAGCTCTTCGAGGAAAGCGGGCACCTGCCCTTCGTCGAGGAGCCGCAGCGATTCGCCGATGTGGTCCTCAAGTTCATCGCCGACGTGGCCGCGCCACACCTCAGTGTCAGTATTCCAGGAGGAGAGTAGACATGCGCGAGAACGACAACGGCTCCGGTTCGTCACTCACCCGGATCGCCTGGATCTATCCGGAGCGCAGAATTCCGGAGCAGCGGGACTTCGAGGAGAACGCCGTCTGGAGGCCCTACCAGAAGAAGGCGGCCGAGCTCGGGCTGGAGCTCACCGTGAACAAGCCCGAGGAGCTCGCCGTCGACATCACGAGCCGGGCCGTACCCCGGGTCTTCCTCAAGGGCGAGCAGGTCACACCCGAGGACACGCTCTTCGTCACCTCGCTGTACTCGCTGCCGCACCAGCTCCCGGACGTGCCGGCGCAGCTCCATTCCTTCACGCTGCTCGAACATCTCGGCTTCTACCTGCCCGTGCCGCCTGCCCTGTCCTACATCGGGGCCGACAAGGGGGCAACGGCCATCCGTCTGAAGGACTGCCCGGTTCCCGTTCTGCCGACTGCCCGCTTCACCAGCGGACGTGAGGCCATGTCGGGCCACTACGACCAGACTCTGGCCGATCTCGATTACCCGCTCATCGTGAAGCCGGCGACATGGGGGATGGGGCTCGGCGTTTCGGTCGTGCACAACATATTCGATCTGCGCGGAGTCATTGGGCTTGCCGGCGGATCAGACACCCCCCTGGTGGTCCAGCCCTATTTCCCGGGCATCCGCGAGTACCGGATCTTCACCATAGAAGGAAAGCCGCACACGACGCTCACCGGGATCAAGGACGGTTACTGCCTCGTCGCCATGAAATCCTCGGGAGGAAGTCTCGAGCGTGGCTATGTCGAACTGCCGGAGCAGTTGGCGGATGCGGTGCGTTATGTGTACGAGCGTGTCCCCGCCCCGTATCTGTGTGTTGACTTCCTCCAGGACGGCGAGCGGTTCTGGCTCTCGGAGATCGAGCTGGACGGGGCAGTGAGATTCACCGGCGACTCCGGCCAGGATGTGGTGGCAGAAAGCGTCGTCGAGGCGCGCTTTCGCGCGTACATGCGCGGACACGCCGAATTCACGGCACAGAGTGCAGTGGAAGAAATGGCCGGCGGACGGTGACCGTGCTGCGAGACCAGCACCGGGGCACGGGAGCGGAGCCGGGCGGAGAGACGGTCGGTGCCGTGCCGTGGGACGACATCCTCGCCCAGGCCCGGAAGCTGGAGGCATACGGAGGGCCCGCAGTCCCCGACGGAGCCTCGAGCCTGGCCGATCTGCAGGTGACGGGCGCCGACTGCATCTTCACCGTGTCGTGCGCGGGCGCTGCCGGAGACACCCCTGCCGTGATCCTCGCGAGCGGGGGGACAACAGGCTCTCCCAAACCGACGTACGTCCCCTGCCACCAGGCGCTGGACCGCCTGCTGCCGGAGTGGGCGCCACTGCGTCCCGGTGCGACGCTGCTCAACCTGTTCACTCCGGGCCGGCTGTGGGCCTCCCACTACTACATGCAGGCTCTCGCCGAGCGCAGCGGGAGCCACGTCCTGCCGTCCGGCCCTTACTCCCCGGCGGAGGTGGGGGCCTGGCTCCCGCTGCTGCACCGGATGAACGTCACTGCCCTGGCGGGGACCCCGACGGCACTCGCGGACTTTGCGGAGGGTCTGCTGGAGGCGGGGGAGAACCTGGCGGTCGACACCATCATCTGGATGGCCGAACCTTGGACTCCCGCCAAGGAAGCGGCAGTTCGCAGAGCGTTTCCGAACGCGGGCCTGTGGGGCAACTACGGGTCCGTGGAGACCTACGTGATCGGCACCAGCACTCCCACCTGTGATCTTGGGACACTCCATCTCATGTCCGATCAGGTGGTTGAGTTCGACGCCGCCGGTGCGCTCCTCAGCCGGGCGGGCGACGGCTGGACGGTACCCGTCGTCCGCTATCGCCTGGGCGACCGGCTGGCTGCCGCCGCGTGCCGGTGCGAACGTCCCCGGGCTCTGCGGGTGGAGGGGCGGGCGGACGACTCGGTGAAGCTGCACGGCACCCTGCTGAGCATCAGCGAGATCCTGGACGTCGTGACGTCACAGGCCGGCGTCACGGGAGCGCAGCTGGTGTTCACGGGTGCGCCGGGCGGCCAGCATGTGGCCGACCGGCTGACCGTGCGGCTGACCGGCGACGCCGATCCGGAGAGGATCTGTTCGGTGATGATGCGCGAGTTCTACAGCCTGGAGCTCGTCGTCGGGCAGAGCCCGGAACGGCTCGCGGTGTGCGCCGTCGGCCGGCTGGAACGGATCGACCGTACGAACAAGGTGCCGGCCGTCGTGTGGAGGGAAACCGAGCGTGCGGGCTGACCAGGACGAGCATCACAAGGCCGCGGACTCCGGTCGTACTCCGCGCAGCCACCCCGGCTTGATCCTCACCGTGCTGTGCCTTGCCTATTTCAAGGCTCAGCTCGACGGTGTGATCCTTCCCGTCGCACTGCCCCGTATCACCGACGATCTCAACGCCGACCTCCAGCAGACCGCATGGGTGATGAGCGCCTATGTCTTCACCCTGGCCGTGGCCCTGATCTCGGCCGGACGCCTCGGCGACCTCTACGGAAAGCGCCGCACCCTGCTCATCGGCGTCACGATGTTCACTCTGTGCAGCGTTGCCGGCGGGCTGGCTCAGAGCCCGGAGCAACTCATCGCTGCCCGAGGGCTGCAGGGGCTGGGTGCGGCACTGATCATTCCGCAGAGCATGGCGCTGCTGGTGGAGACCTATCCTGCGGAGCGGCGCGGCATGGCCCTCGGCATCCGGGGCGGTGTCGGAGGTGCCGCCGCAGTCGCCGGACCCGTGCTCGGCGGACTCCTGGTGTCGTTGGCGGACTGGAGGTGGATCTTCTTCCTCAACCTCCCCATTGGTGTGGCCATCCTGGTCCTTGCCTGGATCGCGATCCCCGTCACGGCGCCGCGCCCCCGCCGTCTGGACCTCGGCGGCGTCGCTCTCTCCTCTGGCGCGTTGCTGGCCCTGGCCGTCGGCCTCAACCAGGGCGAGAGCGCGGGATGGAGCGGGTGGATCTGGTGGACGCTGGCGGGAGCGGCAGGGCTCGGCGTGCTGTTCTGCCTCCAGCAGCGCCGGCGGCAGGACCGCGAACCCCTGGTTCCCGTCAGTATCTTCCGGGACTGGAACTACACGGTGATGAACGTCTACGCCGTCCTGGCCGCGGTCCTGATGGTCGGCCTGGTGCTCACGCTGTCCGTCTACTTCCAGAGCGTTCTGGAGTTCAGTGCGCTCCGCACCGGGCTGCTGCTCATGCCGGCCTCGTTGTTCTCCATGCTGCTCAGTCCGGTGGCGGGAAAGCTCAGCGACAAGGTGGAGGGACGCTATCTGCTGCTCGCCGGTGCCCTGGTGATCTCGGTCGGCATGCTGTGGGTGCTGGTGGGCATGGACCGGAACGCGAGCTGGCAGGACTTCGCGGCGGCTATGTGCTGCATCGGTATGGGCAACGCGCTCCTGCTCACGCCGCTCTCGGCGGTGGCGCTGTACCGGGTGACGCCGGAGTCGGCGGGTGCCGCCTCGGGCGTGCTGGCCACCAGCATGCAGATCGGTGTGATGGTCGGTGCGGCGGTGGTGGGGGGCATGCTGGGGGGCCGCGGTGCCACCGTGCTGGACGCCGGGCGGCTCATACTGACGGCACTGGTGTTCATCGCCGTGCTCGCCGGCGGGCTTTGCCTCATGGTCCGCAGAGTGCTCCCCGCGCCGGACTCGAAGACCCTTGCCGATCGACGGCCCGGGTGACTCTCGTAGACCCGAAGCATGCGGAACGGCCGCCCTGCTGACCGGCCAGGAAGCCAAGGCCAGCAGGGCGGCGGACACTGTCGGATGTTTGGCTCAGTCCAGGCGGAGGGCCTTGAGAACGCCCTCGACGGAGTCGGCGATCTGCACGAGTTCGCGGTCCTTGATATCGATGAAGCCGCTTTCGCGCGCCCGGTCGAACCACTGGATCAGCGGGTCGTAGTATCCCTCGACGTTCAGTATCGCTGTGGGCTTCTCGTGCAGCCCCAGCTTGGACCAGGTCAGCGTCTCCATGAGTTCGTCCATCGACCCGTAGCCACCGGGAAGGACCACGAACGCGTCGGCCAGCCGGTACATCAGGCTCTTGCGATCGTGCATCGACTTGACCAGGTAGAGCTGCGTGGCCTGGCCCGCCATCTGCTCCCGCTCGACCAAGTGGTGCGGGATCACGCCGATCACATCGCCGCCACCGTCGAGCACCGCCTTGGCCAGGACGCCCATCAGGCCCAGCCCGCTCGCACCGTAGACGAGGCCGATTCCCTTCTCGGCCAGTACCTCTCCCAGGGCATGTGCGGAGTCGGCGTAGGACGCTTTATCTCCCGGCCGCGCCCCGCAGAAGACGCAGACCCAACGCACCGGACGAGATTGTTCTGACATTGCCGCTCCCAAGTGTCCTGAGTCGTTAGTTGGCTGGCGGCTTCAGGTTCTGGTGGACCGGCCGCGTTCGGGGGTTCCTTGGAGGATCACGGACGAGCAGGTCGAGGCCGTGGTCGCCAGCTCTGCTAGGGCTGGGGACGGGTAGCACGGGGCCTCATCGGGCGGAGCGTCGGCTTGGCCGGCTCGAGGTCGTCGATGAGCAGTGCGAGTTCCGCCACGGTCGGTGCCGAGAACACCTGGTGTACGCGTATGTCGACGTTGAGGTGTTGGCGGATGGTGTTGGTGAGGCGGGTGGCGAGGAGTGAGTGGCCGCCGAGGTGGAAGAAGTTGTCGGTGGGGGTGGTGTGGGTGATGCCGAGGGTTTGGTTGAACAGGGTGCACAGGATGTGTTCGTGGGGTGTTCGGGGTGTGCGTGTGGGCTGGTCTGTGTGGTGTGTGGTTGGTGCGGGGAGGTCGTGGTGGTTGATTTTGCCGTTGGGGGTGAGGGGGAGGCTCTCAAGGATGGTGATGGTGGTGGGGAGCATGTAGGGGGGGAGGGTGGTGGTCAGGTGGGTGTGGAGTTGGTCGGGGGTGGGGGTTGGGGTGGTGTGGGGGGTGGGGACGGCGTAGGCGTGGAGCTGGGGGCCGGTGTGGGTGTTGTGGTGGGTGGTGACGACTGCTTGTTGGATGTGGGGGTGGGTGAGGAGGGTGTGCTGGATTTCGGCGGTTTCGATGCGGTGGCCGCGGATTTTGATCTGGTCGTCGGCGCGGCCGTGGAAGTCGAGGGTGCCGTCGGGGTTCCAGCGGGCGAGGTCGCCGGTGCGGTACATGCGGGTGCCGGGTGGGCCGTAGGGGTCGGCGGTGAAGCGTTGGGCGGTGAGGGCGGGCTGGTGGTGGTAGCCCTGGGCGAGGCCGGTGCCGGCGAGGTAGAGCTCGCCGACGGTACCGATCGGGGCCGGCGCCAGACCGGGACCCAGAACATAGGCGCGGGCGCCGTCCTGGGGACGTCCGATCGGGACTCTGGCGGCCGCTGGTCCCGGTTCCAGGGGGAACGCTGTCGCGAAGGTGGTCGTCTCGGTCGGCCCGTAGCCGTTGACCACCTGTGTGCCGGGGCAGGCTCGCTGGACGGCCTCGACGGCGGCCGGCGGTACCACGCTCCCGCCGGCCCAGACCTGGCGCACCGAGGCGAAGCACTCAGGGGTGTCGGCGGCCATGATGGTGAACAGACCCGCGGTGATCCATACGGAGTCGAGTTCGGAGGTGCTGATGAGGGTGGCGAGTTCGTCGGTGTGGAGGCGGTGCGGGGGTGCGATGACCGCGGTGCCGCCCGACAGCAGCGGCCCCCAGACCTCGAACGTGGAGGCGTCGAAGACCTGCGGTGAGTGCACCAGGACCCGCCCGGCGGCAGCCGCCGACAGAGCGGAGTCGGCCACCAGATCAACGACGGCCCGGTGGGTGACCACCACCCCCTTGGGCCGGCCCTGCGACCCGGAGGTGTACATGACGTAGATCGGCGAGTCACCGTCCACTGCTACCGCGGCGCCTGCCTGGACCTGCGCCAGTGCGTCGGCGGTGCCGGGATCGTCCAGCCACAGCGCCGGTACGTCACCATCCGGACCGGCATGCTCACGTACCTGGCCGATCAGTTCGGCGTGTTCGCCGACGCTGACGACCAGGACCGCTTTCCCTGCCATCGCCGCGGTGCGTGAAACCGGATAGCCGGGATCCAACGGTACGTACACCCCGCCGGCCTTGACCACCGCCAGCCACGCCACCACCATCTCCACCGACCGGGGCACCATCACCGCGACCGGATCGCCCGCACCCACACCACGCCCTGCCAGCAACCCGGCCAGCCGTCCCGCACGCTCGTCCAGCTCCCGGTAGGAGACCTGCTCCTCACCGGCGACCACCGCCACCGCATCGGGGACCCGCTCCACCACCCCTGCGAACACCCCGCCCACACCACCCGCGACACCGGGCGGACGGCTCACCTCACCACCACGGGCGAACTCCTCCAGCACCACCTTCCGTTCACCCTCGACGAGCACATCCGCACATCCCACACACCCATCACCCACCACACTCTCCAACACCCGCACAAACATCCCCGCAACCCGCTCAACCTCCCCCACACCGAGCAGGTCGGGCCGGAAGTTGAAGCGCGCGAGGATGGGCGGGCCCGGGCTGACCTGCACGCTCAGAGGCAGATGTGTCTGGTCCCGTGCGGCGACGACGCGGACCCGCAGATCTCCGAAGTCCACCGGGGCGGTGCCGAGATCGGCGGGGTAGTTCTGGAACGCGAACAGCGTGTCGAACAGCTCGCCAACACCCACCAGCCGCTGGACACGGGCCAATCCGACGTGCTGATGGGCCAGCACCTCCGCCTGCGAGTTGGCGAGGTCGCTGAGGAAGCGGTGGAACGACGCGGCTGGATCGCATCGGACTCTCACCGGGACGGTGTTGACGAGTAGCCCCACCATCCTTTCGGCACCGCTGAGTTCAGCCGGCCGCCCTGCGACTGTGAGCCCGAAGACGACGTCGTCGGACCCGGTGCGGTGGGCGAGCGTGACCGCCCAAGCGCCCTGGACCACGGTGTTGAGCGTGAGATTGCGGGCCCGGGCGAAGTCCGTGAGCCGCCGCGACAGGTCCTTGTCCACCGTGACGTCGATGGAGTCCGACCAGCCGGCGCCCTGCAAGGAACGCCCGTCCGGCTGGGCGAGCAGGGTCGGGCCGGTGACGCCGTCCAGTGCCGCCCGCCACGCGGCGTCGGACGCCTCGGCATCCTGCGCGGCCAGCCATGCCGCGTAATCGCGATAGGCACTCGCACGCGGCAATCCGGCCGCGGTGCCGCCTTCCGCGTAGATCTGGAACAGCTCCGGCAGGAGGATCGACGCAGACCATCCGTCCACGACGATGTGATGGGCGGTGAGGATGAGCCGGTGTTCACCCAGCCTCAGCCGGAGCAGGCTGCAGCGCAGCAGCGGAGGCTTGTCGAGGGCGAACGGCAGCTCACGATCGGCGTCGGCCAGCGCCCTCACCTTCGCCGGCTGCCGGTCCTCAGGCACGCCGGTCAGGTCGACCACCCGCCAGGAGGGCTCGACATGTTTCAGGATCACCTGTACGGGCTCACCGTCCGCGCGTGTGACGACGGCCGCGCGCAACGCGGCATGCCGGTTCACCAGGGCGGTGTACGCCGACCGCAGCGTCTCGTCGTCCAGTTCACCCTCTAGGCGAAGCTCCCACTGCGCGACGTAGATGTCCGGCCGCGACGAGTCGAACCCGGCGTGGAACCACATTCCCTCCTGAAGAGGGGTGAGAGGGAGAACGTCATCGATACGACTGGTTTCCATTACGTCGCCACACCAATTCTGTCGCTATTGATGCTGTGCCCGGCCGAGCGGCCCTGGCGTAAGCTAAATGAGCCGCTGGACGGACTGCGGCACTCGCGCCGGAAAAAAACAGGCAGTATTTCCCCCGCCACGCGAGCGGCAGTGGCAGCGGCAGTAGCACGGCAGCTCGTACCGATGCCACGCTGGGCGCAGATGGCGCCGGGACATACTCGTCGACATGCCGAGAACCGCATGGGGAGCGAACGAGTCCGTACCGCAGCCGAGTACGGAACACATCGCCAATACCACATTCCCCGTCCTGTTTGAAAGCCAGGTGAGCCGGACCGCGCGTGAGCCGGCTCTGGCCACGCCGGAACTCACCCTCAGCTACGCCGAACTCAACGAGCGGGCCAACCGCCTCGCGCGATACCTGATCGCACTCGGCGCGGGGCCCGAGCGGTTGGTGGCCATCATGCTGCCGCGTTCGGCCGAACTGGTCACGGCCGTACTTGCGATCTCCAAGACCGGCGCGGCCTATCTGCCGATCGACCCGGAGTACCCGCCGGAGCGCATCGCCTTCATGATCTCCGACAGCGTTCCGGTCCTGATCCTTACCGGTACGGCACTGGCGCACCTTGTGACCACCGCGCAGCACGGCACCGGCCCGGAGCCGGTCCTGTTGGACGACCCCACCGTTGAGGACACCCTCGGCGGGATCCCCGGGCACGACGTACTGGACACTGAGCGGATCTCCCCCCTGGACCCCCGGAACCCGGCATACACGATCTACACCTCGGGCTCGACGGGACGTCCCAAGGCGGTGGTGGTCACGCACACCGGGATCGGCGCCCTGGCCGCGACGCAGCGGACGGAATTCGGCGTCGGATCGGGGAGCAGGATGATCCAGTTCGTCTCACCCAGTTTCGACGTGGCGTTCCTGGAGCTGTGCACCCTGCTGGCCGGTGGCACGCTTGTGATCGTCCCGTCGGATCAGCTCCTCCGGGGCGACACCTTCCGAGACCACCAGATCACTCATGCCATGATCCCACCGACCCTGCTGGCTTCGTTGGACCCGGCGGACCTGGCCTCGGTGCGGTACCTGATGGTGGGCGGTGAGGCATGTCCGGCCCCGCTTGCGACGGTGTGGTGCGCCGGCCGCGAGATGCGCAACTCCTACGGACCGACCGAGTCGACGGTGACGGCCACTCTCTCGCAGCCGGTCGTACATGACCGGGTACCACCGATCGGGCGGCCGATCGACGGAACCCGGGTGCACATCCTCGACGAACTGATGCAGCCCGTTCCCGACGGCACCGAGGGTGAGCTGTACATCGCGGGTGTGGCCTTGGCGCGGGGCTATCTGAACCGCCCGGGGCTGACCGCCGGGCGCTTCGTCGCCAGCCCCTTCGACGGGCCGGGGGAGCGGATGTACCGGACGGGCGACCTCGTCCGGAGGAACGCGGACGGGGAGATCGAGTTCGCAGGACGAGTGGACGACCAGGTGAAGCTGCGCGGCTTCCGGGTCGAGCTCGGCGAGGTCGAGGCGGTGCTCGGCCGGCATCCCGCGGTCCGGCAGGTCGCCGCGGCGATACGCGAGGACCACCGGGGACATCCGCGCATGGCCGCCTATGTCGTGCTGGCCGAGGGCACGCGCACTGACGGCGGCCAGGCCGTCGTGGACACCTGGCGGACCGTCTACGACTCACTCGACCAGGACCGCGGGCCGAGCGCGTTCGGCACCGACTTCTCCGGCTGGAACAGCAGCTACGACGGCCGTCCGATCCCCCTGCCGGAGATGCGGGAATGGCGGGACCGCACGGTCGAGCGGATCCGGCGGCCCGGACCGGGCCGGGTCCTGGAGATCGGGGTCGGCAACGGGCTGATCCTCTCCGAACTCGCCCCGCACACCACGTCGTACTGGGGCACCGACCTGTCCGGCGAGACGGTCGACTCGCTGCGGCGGCAGGTCGACCGGATGCCAGATCTGGCGGGCAGAGTGGAACTGCGGGCCCGGCCCGCGACCGATGTCGAGGGCCTGCCCCGGAACCATTTCGACACCGTCGTGATCAACTCGGTGATCCAGTACTTCCCCGACGGCGACTACCTGCTGCGGGTCCTCCGCGCGGCGCTGGACCTGCTGGTTCCCGGGGGCACCGTGTTCCTCGGCGATGTCCGCAACCTGCGGCTCCTGCGCCACCTGCACACCGGCATCCAGCTGAGCCGGCCGGTCGCGGACGATGCGGAACCGGAGGAACTGTGGCGGGCGGTGGAGCGGACCGCCGCGGCGGAGCGGGAGCTCCTGGTGGACCCGGAGCTCTTCGCGGTCCTGCCGTCGTACCTCTCGGACGTGTCGCACGCCGAGGTGCAGCTCAAACGCGGCCACGCGCACAACGAACTGACCCGTCACCGCTACGACGTCGTGATCCACAAGGGTCCGGCGCCTGAGGCCGGCACTGTCGAGCCTCACCGGATGCACCGGCCGGAGGGTCTGGACGCGATCGCTTCCCTACTCAGGGACGCGCAGCCGGAGGCGGCGCGTCTCAGTGACATGCCGAACGCGCGGCTGGCCGGTGAGGCCGCGGCTGTGCGGGCCCTGGAGAACGGGTCGCCCGTGGCGGACATCCACCACGCGCTCACCCGCCCCGACCCAACGGCCGTCGACCCCGAGGAACTGGCCCTGCTCGGCGCGGACCTGGGCTACGAGGTGGACCTGACCTGGTCCGCCACGGCCGCCGACAGGTTCGACGCGGTCCTGACCCGTCCGGGCGTACGGACGGCTGTCTCCCCGGCGACGGCACCGCAGCCGCCCGGGATCGGTGCGGGAGCGGAGGGGCCTCCTCAACCGGTGAGTTCGCTGACCAACGATCCGGCCGAGGTGCACGGGCGGGTGGACCTCACCGGAACGCTTCGCGGCCACGCCCAGGAGTTCCTGCCCGACCACATGGTCCCGGCGACCTTCACCTTCCTCGAGGAACTACCGACCACCCCGAGCGGGAAGCTCGACCGGCGGATGCTGCCGTCGCCGGAACACCATGCGCCGGCGTCCTCGGGCTCGCTGCCACGATCGCACAAGGAAGCGATCATTTGTACGGCTTTTGGCGACGTGCTCCAGATCGGCGGTGTCGGTCCCGACGACAGCTTCATCCGGCTCGGAGGCGACAGCATCCTGGCGATCCAGTTGGCCGCCCGGATCCGTCAGATGGGTCTGAACACCGAGCCGAGCAGCGTGATACGTCTGCGGACGCCCGCGGCGCTGGCCGAAGCGGCAACGTTCGTGGAGGCGCCGGTACACGAGGACGACGGAACCGGAGACATAGATCCGACCCCCATCGCGTGGTGGCTGGCGGAGCAGGCCGGACTGACGGACGGCTTCAGCCAGTCGGTGGTGCTCCGGGCCCCGGCGGACCTGGAAGAGCAAGGACTTGTCACCATCGTGGGTAGTCTCCTGGACACCCACGACGCGCTCCGGCTGAGACTCGACCGGGCGCGCTGGAGCCTCCACGTCCAGCCGCGCGGGAGTGTGACCGCCGCGGAGCGGGTCACCCGGGTGGATGCGCGGCGGGTACCGGAAACGGAACTGTCCCGGTTCATCCCGCGCCATGTCGCCGCGGCACGGGAGAGGCTCGACCCCGGGACCGCGACGATGGTGGAAGTGGTCTGGTTCGACACCGGGCCCACCAGGGCGGGCCGGCTGGCGATCGTCGTCCACCACCTGGCGGTCGACGGTGTCTCCTGGCGGATCCTGTTCGACGATCTGGTGCGCGCCTGGAGCCACGTGGGCGGCGGCGGCGCCCCGGAACTCGATCCGGTCCCCACGTCCCTGCGTCGCTGGGGGCGGCTGCTGCGGGAGCGCGCCGCCGAACCGGTGCAGGAGAACGAGTTGCTGGTCTGGACCTCGGTACTCGGCCGTCACGCGACGGGCATCGCGACCGCGCCGCTCGACCCCGTCCGTGACTCCGTCCGGGAGTCGGGCATACTCACGCGCCGGCTGCCGTCCGACGTCGCCCGCCCACTGCTGGGCAAGGTACCGGGAAAGTTCAACTGCGGAGTCAACGACATCCTGCTGACGGCCCTGGCCCTCTCCGTTCCGCGGATTTTCGGCACCGGTGGCGACGCGCTGCGGTTGGAGCTGGAGGGCCACGGGCGAGAGGACCTCTTCCCGGGGGTCGACCTCTCCCGCACGGTCGGCTGGTTCACCAGTGCGTTCCCCGTGGTGCTGGCACCGCCGCCCGTCGACGAGGCCGATGTGTCCCGCGGCGGAATGGACCTCGGACGGGCGATCAAGGAGATCAAGGAGCAGCTCCGCGCCGTACCGGGCAACGGGATCGGCTATGGCATGCTCCGCTATCTCAACTCCCGGACAGCCGGCGAACTGGCGCGATATCCGGCGCCCCAGATGCGCTTCAACTACATGGGCCGGTTCCCTGCCGGCGGGACCGCCGACTGGTCGCTGGTTCCTGCGGGAGAGGCGTTCACCGACGACATCGCTCCGGAGGCCCCGCTCACCCATGCCATCCAGATCGACGCGGTGACGTGGGACCTACCCACCGGGCCGGAGTTCAGCACGACGTGGCGCTGGGCGCCCGGCGTCGTGGACACCGAGCTGGTCCGGGCGGCCTGCGACACCTGGCTCGATCTGCTGCGCGCGTGCACGCGCCACGCCGAGCGGCCGGATGCCGGTGGGCTCACGCCGTCGGACCTTGCTCTGGGATCACTGACCCAGGCGGAGATCGACGAGCTGGAAATGGACATTTGGACCGAGGAGGATTGAGCCGATGACCACGACGCCACGCCAGGCGATCGAAGACGTCCTTGCGCTGACCCCGCTGCAAGAGGGCCTGCTCTTCCACTCGCGATACGACGAGCGGGCCGGCAACCTCTACGTGGGCCAGCTGTCGGTCACGCTGACCGGCCCCCTCGACGCAGCCGCCCTGGAGGCTGCTGCCGCCTCCGTCGTCCAGCGGCACTCCGGCCTGCGCGCGGGTTTCACGCATCGCAAGTCGGGTCAGCCGATCCAGGTGATCCGCCGCGAGACAGTCGTGCCGTGGACATACGTCGACGTCCGGTCCGGAGGGCCCACGGAGACCGCCCGGATCCTCGATGCCGACTGGTCCAGGGGATTCGACCTGAAGCGGCCGCCGCTGCTGCGCTTCACCCTGGTCCGGCAGGGCGACGAGGACCACTTGCTGGTCCTCACGGCACATCACATCCTGCTGGACGCTCAGTCCTGTCACATACTGTTGAGCGAACTCCTGTCGGAGTACGCGACTCCCGGTGCCCATGCCGCCGTCCGGGCCCCCCGGCTCCGGGAGTACCTCGCGTGGCTGGACGGCCAGGACACAGAACGGGCGCTGGCCGCGTGGCGGACGGCTCTGCACGGCCTGGAGGACGGGACGAGGATCGCGCCGTCCCAGCAGACCGGCCCGGCGGTGCCGGAGGAGCTGACCATCGAGCTGCCGGCCGGGCTGAGGGCCGACCTGTCCGGGTTCGCCCGTGGGGCGGGCGTCACGCTCAACACGGTGTTCCAGGGCGCTTGGGCGGTGCTGCTGTCCCACTGGCTGGGTGCGGACGACCTCGTCTTCGAGACCCCGGTGTCGATGAGGCCGGCAGACCTGCCCGAAGCGCAGTCGATGATGGGCTTGCTGCTCAACACCGTTCCCGTCCGGATCCGGATCAGGCCCGCCGAGACCTTCTCCGAACTGTTCGCACGAGTGCAGGACGAGCAGGCGGCCCTGTCCGGCCATGGTCACGTCGGTCTGCGGGACATTCAGGAAGTAACCGGAGTGAGCGATGCGCTCACCGACGTGATCCTCTCGTTCGAGAACCACGGCGGTGCGGGCCAGCTGGCACCCGTAGCCGGTCTGGACATCGGCCGGATCCGGGTGCGCGAGCGCACGCACCATGCCCTCGCTCTCAACATCGCGCCGGGCGCCACGACCCTGATCACGCTGGGATACCGCAAGGACCTGCTTTCTGTGGGGGAGGTTGAGCGGGTTGCGGGGATGTTTGTGCGGGTGTTGGAGAGTGTGGTGGGTGATGGGTGTGTGGGATGTGCGGATGTGCTCGTCGAGGGTGAACGGAAGGTGGTGCTGGAGGAGTTCGCCCGTGGTGGTGAGGTGAGCCGTCCGCCCGGTGTCGCGGGTGGTGTGGGCGGGGTGTTCGCAGGGGTGGTGGAGCGGGTCCCCGATGCGGTGGCGGTGGTCGCCGGTGAGGAGCAGGTCTCCTACCGGGAGCTGGACGAGCGTGCGGGACGGCTGGCCGGGTTGCTGGCAGGGCGTGGTGTGGGTGCGGGCGATCCGGTCGCGGTGATGGTGCCCCGGTCGGTGGAGATGGTGGTGGCGTGGCTGGCGGTGGTCAAGGCCGGCGGGGTGTACGTACCGTTGGATCCCGGCTATCCGGTTTCACGCACCGCGGCGATGGCAGGGAAAGCGGTCCTGGTCGTCAGCGTCGGCGAACACGCCGAACTGATCGGCCAGGTACGTGAGCATGCCGGTCCGGATGGTGACGTACCGGCGCTGTGGCTGGACGATCCCGGCACCGCCGACGCACTGGCGCAGGTCCAGGCAGGCGCCGCGGTAGCAGTGGACGGTGACTCGCCGATCTACGTCATGTACACCTCCGGGTCGCAGGGCCGGCCCAAGGGGGTGGTGGTCACCCACCGGGCCGTCGTTGATCTGGTGGCCGACTCCGCTCTGTCGGCGGCTGCCGCCGGGCGGGTCCTGGTGCACTCACCGCAGGTCTTCGACGCCTCCACGTTCGAGGTCTGGGGGCCGCTGCTGTCGGGCGGCACCGCGGTCATCGCACCCCCGCACCGCCTCCACACCGACGAACTCGCCACCCTCATCAGCACCTCCGAACTCGACTCCGTATGGATCACCGCGGGTCTGTTCACCATCATGGCCGCCGACACCCCTGAGTGCTTCGCCTCGGTGCGCCAGGTCTGGGCTGGCGGGAGCGTGGTACCGCCGGCCGCCGTCGAGGCCGTCCAGCGAGCCTGCCCCGGCACACAGGTGGTCAACGGCTACGGGCCGACCGAGACGACCACCTTCGCGACAGCGTTCCCCCTGGAACCGGGACCAGCGGCCGCCAGAGTCCCGATCGGACGTCCCCAGGACGGCGCCCGCGCCTATGTTCTGGGTCCCGGTCTGGCGTGCGATCGGTACCGTCGGCGAGCTCTACTCGCCGTCACCGGCCTCGCCCAGGGCTACCACCACCAGCCCGCCCTCACCGCCCAACGCTTACTGCCGACCCTACGGCCCACCTGGCACCCGCATGTACTGCACTGGCGACCTCGCCTGCTGGAACCCTGACGGCACCTCGACTACGGCCGCGCTGACGACCAGATCAAAATCGCGGCCACCGCATCGAAACTGCCGAAATCCAGCACACCCTCCTCACTACCCCACGTCCAACAAGCGTCGTCACCACCCACACACACCCACATTTGCTCCGCCTGCATGTCCACCCACCACCTAACCCCACCCCCACGACTCCGCCCGACTACCCTCCCCTACATGCTCCACCGCCATCACCGTCGAGAGCCCTCACCCCTAACGGCAAATCAACCACCACGACCTCCCGCACCAACACGCACACAGACCAGCCTACGCACCCCCGAGCACCCAGAACGCCCCACGAACACATCCTCTGCACCCTGTTCAACCAAACCCTCGGCATCACCCACACCACCCCCACCGACAACTTCTTCCACCTCGGCGGCCACTCACTCCTCGCCACCCGCCTCACCAACACCATCCGCCAACACCTCAACGCCGACATCCCTGTCCGGATGCTGTTCGAGACGCCGACTCCCGCGGGGCTGGCGGCACGCCTCAAGGACGCGAGAGAGTCCACCAATCCCCTCCGGCCGGGCCGCCGCGCCGGGGCCACCGTCCCCGTCTCGTCCGGTCAACGACGGCTGTGGTTCCTGAATCGGCTGGATGCTGAGGACACCTACTACAACATGCCGTTTGCCTGGCGGGTGGACGGCGAACTGGACGAGCATGCGCTGTCGATGGCGCTCGACGACCTCGTGGAGCGGCACGAGATCCTTCGGACGGTGTATCCGGAGATCGAGGGCGAGCCGGTGCAGCGGGTGCTCTCCGGTCCCGCGGCGCGCCCGGACCTGGACGTGTTGCCCCTTGCCGACGACGACCTTCCGGCGGCGCTCGACGAGGCCGCCCGGCATGCCTTCGACCTGTCCACGGACACTCCGCTGCACGTCCGCCTCCTCGTGCTCGGACCGCGCAGCCGGGTACTGGTGTTGGTCCTGCACCACATCGCGGGCGACGGCGGCTCGCTCGTCCCGCTCCTCCGAGACCTGGAGGCGGCGTACCTGGAGCGCTGCGGCGGGCACGCCTCCGATCTGCCGCCGCTGCCCGTCCAGTACGCCGACTACACGCTGTGGCAGCGGGAGATGCTGGGCGAGGAGGATCAGCGGGGCGGGCTCGCCGCCCGTCAGATCGCCTACTGGACCGAGCAACTGACCGGCCTGCCGGAGGCACTGGACCTGCCGACCGACCGACCTCGCCCCGCGGAACTCAGCCGTGGTGGGGACGTGCTGCGGTTCCACATCCCGGCCGGGCTCCGAGCGGAGTTGTCACGGCTGGCGCTGGCGGAGGGGGCCAGCCTGTTCATGGCGACGCAGGCGGCGCTCGCGGTGCTGCTGACGCGCCACGGCGCAGGCACCGACATCCCGATCGGCACCGGGGTCGCGGGGCGCGGCGACGCCGCCCTGGACGACCTGGTGGGTTTCTTCGTCAACACTCTCGTGTTGCGCACCAACACCTCCGGCGCACCGACGTTCCGCGAGATGCTGCGGCGCGTTCGGGAGACCGACCTCGACGCCTTCGCCAACCAGAACCTGCCGTTCGAGCGACTGGTCGAGATCGTCAGCCCGCGCCGATCGCTCAACCGGAATCCACTGTTCCAGGTAATGCTGACCTTCAACAGCAATCCCCTGCCGCCGCTCGCTCTCGGTGATCTCGAGGTGTCCGACGAGCCGATCGGAACCGACCTGGCGACCTTCGATCTGTCCTTCACCCTGTTCGAACAGCGAGGCGACGACGGCGCGCCGCTCGGCATCGACGGTCACGTCGAGTACGCCACCGACCTGTTCGACCGAGGCACGGTGGAGCAGCTCTGCGAACGGCTGGTGCGGCTGCTGTCGGCGGCGGTCGCCGAGCCGGACGTCCCGGCTGAGCAGCTGGAGATGATCTCCGCGGAAGAACGGCACCGGGCCCTGGAAAAGTGGAACGACACCGCGCCGGTGCTTCCCGCGACCACGATGCCGGACCTGTTCGAGCAGCAGGTCGCGGACACACCCGGAGCGATCGCCGTCGAGTTCGCCGGTACGCAGCTCGACTACCGTGCGCTCAACGCGCGGGCGAACCGGATCGCGCGGGCACTGGTGTCCATGGGAATAGGTCCGGAGGACATCGTAGGGCTGGCGTTGCCGCGGTCCCCGGAGCTGATCGTCGCCATGCTGGGTGTGCTGAAGGCAGGCGCGGCGTACCTGCCGGTGGACCCCGAGTACCCGGTGCCCAGGATCACCGGGATGATCCGGGACGCCCGGCCCGCCTGCGTGCTCATGACCGCGGCCACCGCGGGCCCCCTGTCCGGCACCGGTGCCCGGATCCTCCTGGTCGATTCGGCGGACTGGTCCGCCACCCTGGACCGGCAGTCCACCGCCGACCTCACCGACGGCGACCGCCGGACCGCGCTGACGCCGCGCAGTCCCGCCTACACGATCTTCACTTCGGGTTCCACGGGCCGTCCCAAGGGCGTGGTGGTCACCCACGCGGGTGTCGCGGCCTTCGTCGCGAACCAGCGCGACAACTACCGCGCGGGTCCCGGCATGCGCGTCCTGCAGTTCGCCTCCCCGAGCTTCGACGTTGCGTTCTCGGAGCTCTGTCTGGCGCTGCTCTCCGGGGCGACGCTCGTCCTGCCGGGTGCCGGACTGTACGGACCGGAGCTGGGCAGGTTCCTCTCCGAGCAACGGATCACCCATGCCCACATCCCGCCCGCGGTGCTGACCGGGATACCCGTCGGCGAGTTCCCCGAGCTGGTGACGCTGGTTGTGGGCGGCGAGCAGCTCTCCACCGAGTTGGTTGCCAGATGGGCGCCAGGACGCCGCATGATCAACGGCTACGGCCCGCCGGAGGCCACCGTCGAGGTCACTTCGTGGTTGTGCGACCCGTCTGCCACGTCCATCCCGATCGGACGGCCCATTCCCAATGCGCGGGTGTACGTGCTGGGGGCGGGGCTTGCTCCCGTGCCGGTCGGCGTGGTGGGCGAGCTGTACGTCACCGGCCCGGGGCTGGCCCGGGGATATCTGAACCATCCGTCCCTGACTGCCCAGCGGTTCGTGGCCAACCCCTTCGGGCCCGCGGGGACACGGCTGTACCGCACCGGTGACCTGGCCCGATGGCGGACCGACGGACAACTGGAGTTCGCGGGACGGGCCGACGGCCAGGTGAAGGTCGGCGGCCACCGGATCGAGCCCGGTCGGATCGAGGCCGTGCTGGCGGCTCACCCCGGCGTCACCGGCACCGCCGTCGTCGTTCGGGAAGACCAGCCAGGGAGCCCGGAGCTGGTCGCGTACGCCGTCGCCGCGGCCGGCCACCATCTCGACCCGGACAAGCTGCGCGACCACCTGGCCGCCAGTCTGCCCGACCACATGGTGCCCGGCATGGTCGTCGATCTGCCGGCGCTTCCCCTCACCGTCAACGGGAAGCTCGACCGCAAAGCCCTTCCCGCGCCTCGGCGTCCTGCCGCCGGCCGGCCGCGCACACCGCTCGAAGAGATCCTCTGCGGGCTGTTCTCCGAAAGCCTCGGCGTCGCCGGAGTCGGCCCGGACGACAACTTCTTCGACCTCGGCGGCCACTCGTTGCTCGTGACCCGACTGGTGAACAAGATCCGGGTCGCACTGGATGCCGACGTGCCGGTGCGCGCCGTCTTCGAGCGCCCCACCCCCGCTCAGCTCGCGACGCGGATCCGGCAGGGGACTCGGGCCACCGACCCGGTGCGGCCGATGTCCCGGCCCGCGATCGTTCCCCTCTCGTTTGCGCAGCGGCGCATGTGGTTCCTGGAGCGGCTCGGTTCGCTGGGCAGTGCTTACAACGTGCCGCATGTGTTCCGGCTGCGGGGTTCTGTCGACCAGGATGCGTTGCGGGTGGCGTTCGATGATGTGTTGGAGCGTCATGAGGCGCTGCGCACCGTCATCGGGGAGGAGGACGACGGGACGCCGTTCCAGGTCATCAGGGATCCGCGGGCTGTCGGTTCGGTCCTGTCCGTTGTCTCGTGTGCTCCTGAGCGGGTGGACGGGTTGGTCGCGGAGGAGGCCGGCCGGGGTTTCGATCTGTCGGCGGAGTTGCCGATCCGGGTGACGCTTTTGGTTGCGGGTGCGGAGCAGGCGACGTTGGCGATCGTCCTGCATCACATTGCGACGGACGGGTTGTCGGTCGGGCCGCTGCTGCGTGATTTGCGTACTGCTTATACCGCGCGTGTCGCGGGGCAGGCGCCGGGCTGGGAGCCGTTGCCGGTGCAGTACGCCGATTACGCGCTCTGGCAGCGGGAGACGCTCGGGGAGGCCGCCGATCCCGACAGCGTCATCGCCAAGCAGACGCGGCACTGGGCCGATGTCCTGGACGGTGTCCCGGAAACCCTGGAACTTCCCGTCGACCGGCCGCGTCCTGCCGCCGCTACTACGGCGCCCGGCGATACCGTGCACTTCGCCATCGGGCAGGAACTCCACCAGGCTCTGGGTGAGTTGGCGGGGCGTTGCGGGGCGACGATGTTCATGGTGTTGCACGCGGGTCTGGCGGGTTTGCTGACTCGGTTGGGTGCGGGTAGTGATCTGCCGATCGGTACGCTGATCGCCGGGCGTTCCGATCCGGCGTTGGATGATCTGGTCGGTGTGTTCCTCAACACGGTGGTGCTGCGGACGGACACGGCGGGTGATCCGACGTTCGCCGAGTTGGTCGCCCGGGCGCGCCGGACCGATCTGGATGCCTATGCCAACCAGGACGTTCCGTTCGACCATCTCGTCGAGACGCTGAACCCGGCCCGTTCCGCCGGCCGGAACCCCCTCTTCCAGGTCATGCTCGAAGTGCATACGGGCCGGGTCGAGGACCTGTCCCTCGAGCTCCCGGGTGTGACGGCCGACGAGCAGCGGCCGGCTGTCGCCAACGCCAAGGTGGATCTGTTGTTCTCGGTGTTTGAGCGGCATGGTGGGGATGGGTCGGGGTTGGGTGCGGATGGTGCGCTGGCGTTTGCGACGGATTTGTTCGATCGTGGTACCGCGGAGGTGTTGGCGGAGCGGTTGGTGCGGTTGCTGCGCTCGGCTGTCGCGGGTCCGGACCGGCGGTTGTCGGAGTTGGAGGTGCTGTCGTCTGTCGAGCGGCAGCGGATTCTGCGGGAGTGGAACGGGGCCTCGCTCGCGCTGCCGGACCGTACTGTGCCGGAGTTGTTCACGGCCTGGGCGCATGCTGATCCCGATGGTGTCGCGGTGTATGCCGTGGACGGGAGCACGGTGAGTTACGGGGGGTTGAATGCCCGGGCGAACCGGATCGCTCATCACCTCATGTCCCTGGGGGCGGGGCCGGAGGGGCATGTGGGGGTCATGCTTGAGCACAGTGCGGATCTGCTTGCGGTGTTGTTGGGTGTGCTGAAGACGGGTGCGGCCTATGCGCCGCTGGATCCGGCGCATCCGGCGGAGCGCACGGCTTATGTGCTGGCCGACACCGCGGCGGCGCTTCTGGTCACGGACAAGGAGTTGCGGGGCGACGTTCCGGCGTCGTTCACCGGCCGGGTCGTCACGCTGGAAGAGGATGCCTTCGTCTCCTGTCCGGACGCCGATCCGGTGGTGGTGGTTGATCCGGAAAGTCTGGTCTACACGATGTACACCAGTGGTTCGACCGGTCGTCCCAAGGGTGTGATGGCTACCCACCGGTCGCTGCTGAATTATCTGTGGTGGGCCGTTGACGGTTACCGGGCCACTGCCGGCGGCCGGGGTGCGCCGCTGGTTGGGTCGATCAACTTCGACCTGTCGGTGCCCAACTTCTTCCTGCCTTTGATCTGCGGGGAGTCCGTCACCATCCTGCCGCCCGACCCGCACCTGGAGCATCTGGCGGGGCATCTTCAGCAGCCGAACGATTACAGCCTGCTGAAGATCACTCCCGGGCATCTGGACGCGCTGCGTGCCCAACTGCCGCCCGGGACGCGGCTGGACAGTGTGCGTACCTACGTCGTCGGGGCCGACGAGGTCCGTCCCGAGACGATCACCGCCTGGCAGCAGATCGCCCCCCGGGCGACGCTCATCAACGAGTACGGCCCGACGGAGACCATCGTCGGGTGCAGTATCCATACCATCGATGCCGCCTTCGATCCGCACCGGCCGGTGCCGATCGGCACCCCGATCGCCAACACCCGCATGTACGTCCTGGACCCGGCACTGCAGCCCGTCCCGGCGGGCACCAACGGTGAGCTGTACATCGCCGGGACCTGCGTGACCCGCGGCTACCTCAACCGCCCGGCGCTGACCGCGCACCGCTTCGTGGCCGACCCCTACGGCCCGCCCGGCACCCGCATGTACCGCACCGGCGACCTCGCCCGCCACTACCCCAACGGCCAGATCGAGTTCCTCGGCCGCATCGACCACCAGATCAAAATCAACGGCTACCGCATCGAACTCGGCGAGATCGAAGCCGCCCTCACCGCCCACCCCGACATCGCCGACGCCGTCGCCACCGCCCCCACCACCGTCGACGGACGCAAACACCTCACCGCCCACGTCGTCCCCAAACCCGGCACCAACCCCACCCCCACCACCATCCGCGACCACCTCACCCGCACCCTGCCCCACTACATGATCCCCACCACCTACACCACCCTCACCCACCTCCCCCTCACCACCGCGGGCAAGATCGACCGCACCCAACTCCCCACACCCGCAACCACACCCACAACCACAACCACCCAGCACACCCCACAACCCCCCCACCAAACCACCCTCACCACCCTCATCGACCAAACCCTCAACCTCCCCCCCGGCACCACCACACCCCACGACAACTTCTTCAATCTCCGTGGTGACAGCATCACCTCCCTCCAACTCGTCAGCGCCGCACGCAAAGCCGGACTCACCCTCACTGTGCGGGACGTGCATCAAGCAGTGGATGTCGCGGCACTGGCCGAACTCGCTGTGCCGATCGGCGACACCGGGCCGCGAGGTGATTCCGGAAATGGAATCGGCAGGGTGCCGGCGACTCCGGCGGTGCAATGGCTGCGCGAGCGGCACGGACCCACCGACGGGTACACCCAGGCGGTCTTGCTGCAGGTGCCGGGCGCTCTCGGGCTGGAGCGGCTCCGGACGGCGGTCCAGGCCGTGCTCGACAGGCATGACCTGCTCCGGTCCCGATGGGACTCCGCGGCGGGGCAGCTCGTGGTGCCGCCGCCCGGGACGGTGACCGCCGCATCGTGTACGACCCGGGTGGACCTCGAGGGCGAGGACCCCGCCCGGACGATCGCCGCGACGGCCGAAGAGGTCAGGGCAGAGCTGTCGCCCGAGGACGGGCGCATGCTCCGCGTGATCTGGTTCGACGCCGGACCGCAGAATCCGGGGCGGCTGCTGCTGGTCTTCCACCATCTCGTGGTGGACGGTGTCTCCTGGCGGATCCTGCTCCCAGACCTGCGATCGGCGTGGGAGCGGGCCACTGCGGGCGGGACCCCCGAACTGGATCCGGTCGGGACATCGTTCCGCGCCTGGGCCGAGCACCTGACCGGCATTGCACGGCAGCCGCAGCGCGTGGCGGAGTTGGAGACCTGGCGGGGCGTGCAGGCACAGGCGGCGGACCTTGTTCCCGGCGCCCGGCTGCGTCCCGGCCGCGACACCGTGGGCGCCGCCCACCACCGCGTCTTCCGGCTGCCGGCGGATGTGACCGAGCACCTGCTCACCACCCTGCCCGCGGCCTACCGCACCGGGGTCGCCGAGGTGCTGCTGACAGGCTTGGCACTCGCCGCTGCCGGCCGCGGTGACGCCGTCGGCACCGCGCTGGCGGTCGAGGTCGAGGGCCACGGCCGGGAGGATCTGCTGCCCGGCGGGGATCTGTCCCGCACCGTCGGCTGGTTCACCAGTACGTTCCCCGTCCGGCTGGATCCGGGGGAGCTCGACTGGACGCAGGTGTGGGACGGTGGCCCGGCCGCGGGCACGGCGCTGAAGCGGATCAAGGAACAGATCCGCTCGCTGCCCGGCGGCGGCATCGGCTTCGGCCTGCTCCGCTACCTCAACCCCGACACCGCCGGGATCCTGGCGGCCCTCCCGGGCCCGCAGGTGGGCTTCAACTACCTGGGACGGTTCGGAACCGGTGATCGGGACGCGCTCTGGGCGCCCGCTCTGGGCGAGGAGGCACCGGCCAACGGGCCCGAGGACGGGATGGCGATGGCGCACCTGCTCGAGGTGACCGCCGTGGCCACGGAGACCGGCCCCGACCCGGTCCTGGAGGTCCGGTTCGTCTGGGCACCTGAGTTGCTCCCGGACGCGAGCGCCCATGCCGTCGCCGGATCCTTCGAACGCGCGCTGACCGCGCTCGCGCGGCACGCCGGGCGTCCGGAATCCGGCGGGCGTACCCCGTCCGACCTGCCGCTCGTGACCCTGGATCAGCAGGAGATCGACCAGTTGGAAGACCTGTTCAGGAGCCAGTGATGGAAGGTGTCATGATTCCCCTCTCGTTTGCGCAGCGGCGTCTGTGGTTCCTGGAGCGGCTCGGTTCGCTGGGCAGTGCTTACAACGTGCCGCATGTGTTCCGGCTGCGGGGTTCTGTCGACCAGGATGCGTTGCGGGTGGCGTTCGATGATGTGTTGGAGCGTCATGAGGTGTTGCGGACGGTTATCGGTGAGGGCGACGACGGGACGCCGTTCCAGGTCATCAGGGATCCGCGGGCTGTCGGTTCGGTCCTGTCCGTTGTCTCGTGTGCTCCTGAGCGGGTGGACGGGTTGGTCGCGGAGGAGGCCGGCCGGGGTTTCGATCTGTCGGCGGAGTTGCCGATCCGGGTGACGCTTTTGGTTGCGGGTGCGGAGCAGGCGACGTTGGCGATCGTCCTGCATCACATTGCGACGGACGGGTTGTCGGTCGGGCCGCTGCTGCGTGATTTGCGTACTGCTTATACCGCGCGTGTCGCGGGGCAGGCGCCGGGCTGGGAGCCGTTGCCGGTGCAGTACGCCGATTACGCGCTCTGGCAGCGGGAGACGCTCGGGGAGGCCGCCGATCCCGACAGCGTCATCGCCAAGCAGACGCGGCACTGGGCCGATGTCCTGGACGGTGTCCCGGAAACCCTGGAACTTCCCGTCGACCGGCCGCGTCCTGCCGCCGCTACTACGGCGCCCGGCGATACCGTGCACTTCGCCATCGGGCAGGAACTCCACCAGGCTCTGGGTGAGTTGGCGGGGCGTTGCGGGGCGACGATGTTCATGGTGTTGCACGCGGGTCTGGCGGGTTTGCTGACTCGGTTGGGTGCGGGTAGTGATCTGCCGATCGGTACGCTGATCGCCGGGCGTTCCGATCCGGCGTTGGATGATCTGGTCGGTGTGTTCCTCAACACGGTGGTGCTGCGGACGGACACGGCGGGTGATCCGACGTTCGCCGAGTTGGTCGCCCGGGCGCGCCAGACGGATCTGGATGCCTATGCCAACCAGGACGTTCCGTTCGACCATCTCGTCGAGACGCTGAACCCGGTCCGCTCCGCCGGCCGGAACCCCCTCTTCCAGGTCATGCTCGAACTCCATGCCGCGCAGCGAGACGTTGGCCCGCTGCGCTTCGCTGGCCTGGAACTCGAGTCGGTCCCGATCCCGGCCACGAACGCCAAGGTGGATCTGTTGTTCTCGGTGTTTGAGCGGCATGGTGGGGATGGGTCGGGGTTGGGTGCGGATGGTGCGCTGGCGTTTGCGACGGATTTGTTCGATCGTGGTACCGCGGAGGTGTTGGCGGAGCGGTTGGTGCGGTTGCTGCGCTCGGCTGTCGCGGGTCCGGACCGGCGGTTGTCGGAGTTGGAGGTGCTGTCGTCTGTCGAGCGGCAGCGGATTCTGCGGGAGTGGAACGGGGCCTCGCTCGCGCTGCCGGACCGTACTGTGCCGGAGTTGTTCACGGCCTGGGCGCATGCTGATCCCGATGGTGTCGCGGTGTATGCCGTGGACGGGAGCACGGTGAGTTACGGGGGGTTGAATGCCCGGGCGAACCGGATCGCTCATCACCTCATGTCCCTGGGGGCGGGGCCGGAGGGGCATGTGGGGGTCATGCTTGAGCACAGTGCGGATCTGCTTGCGGTGTTGTTGGGTGTGCTGAAGACGGGTGCGGCCTATGCGCCGCTGGATCCGGCGCATCCGGCGGAGCGCACGGCTTATGTGCTGGCCGACACCGCGGCGGCGCTTCTGGTCACGGACAAGGAGTTGCGGGGCGACGTTCCGGCGTCGTTCACCGGCCGGGTCGTCACGCTGGAAGAGGATGCCTTCGTCTCCTGTCCGGACGCCGATCCGGTGGTGGTGGTTGATCCGGAAAGTCTGGTCTACACGATGTACACCAGTGGTTCGACCGGTCGTCCCAAGGGTGTGATGGCTACCCACCGGTCGCTGCTGAATTATCTGTGGTGGGCCGTTGACGGTTACCGGGCCACTGCCGGCGGCCGGGGTGCGCCGCTGGTTGGGTCGATCAACTTCGACCTGTCGGTGCCCAACTTCTTCCTGCCTTTGATCTGCGGGGAGTCCGTCACCATCCTGCCGCCCGACCCGCACCTGGAGCATCTGGCGGGGCATCTTCAGCAGCCGAACGATTACAGCCTGCTGAAGATCACTCCCGGGCATCTGGACGCGCTGCGTGCCCAACTGCCGCCCGGGACGCGGCTGGACAGTGTGCGTACCTACGTCGTCGGGGCCGACGAGGTCCGTCCCGAGACGATCACCGCCTGGCAGCAGATCGCCCCCCGGGCGACGCTCATCAACGAGTACGGCCCGACGGAGACCATCGTCGGGTGCAGTATCCATACCATCGATGCCGCCTTCGATCCGCACCGGCCGGTGCCGATCGGCACCCCGATCGCCAACACCCGCATGTACGTCCTGGACCCGGCACTGCAGCCCGTCCCGGCGGGCACCAACGGTGAGCTGTACATCGCCGGGACCTGCGTGACCCGCGGCTACCTCAACCGCCCGGCGCTGACCGCGCACCGCTTCGTGGCCGACCCCTACGGCCCGCCCGGCACCCGCATGTACCGCACCGGCGACCTCGCCCGCCACTACCCCAACGGCCAGATCGAGTTCCTCGGCCGCATCGACCACCAGATCAAAATCAACGGCTACCGCATCGAACTCGGCGAGATCGAAGCCGCCCTCACCGCCCACCCCGACATCGCCGACGCCGTCGCCACCGCCCCCACCACCGTCGACGGACGCAAACACCTCACCGCCCACGTCGTCCCCAAACCCGGCACCAACCCCACCCCCACCACCATCCGCGACCACCTCACCCGCACCCTGCCCCACTACATGATCCCCACCACCTACACCACCCTCACCCACCTCCCCCTCACCACCGCGGGCAAGATCGACCGCACCCAACTCCCCACACCCGCAACCACACCCACAACCACAACCACCCAGCACACCCCACAACCCCCCCACCAAACCACCCTCACCACCCTCATCGACCAAACCCTCAACCTCCCCCCCGGCACCACCACACCCCACGACAACTTCTTCAACCTCGGCGGCGACAGCATCACCTCCCTCCAACTCGTCAGCGCCGCACGCAAAGCCGGACTCACCCTCACACCGCACGACGTGTACCAAGCGGTGGACGTCGCGGCACTGGCCGACCAGACCAGCCCGTCCGACAAAGCCGAAGGGGCCGCCTACCCGACGCTGCTGCCCATCAGGACGGACGGCACCGGACCTGCGCTGTTCTGCGTGCATCCGGCCAATGGTGTGGCGTGGGCGTACTTCGAGCTGGCGCGGGAGCTGCCGCCGGAGCAGCGCGTGTACGGCCTCCAGGCGCGTACCGACGAGCTTCCGGACTCCCTCGCGGACATGGCCGCCGACTATGTCCGCCAGATCCGTACGGTGCAGCCGGAAGGGCCGTACCGGCTTGCGGGGTGGTGCATCGGAGGGGTCATCGCGTTCGAGATCGCCCGCCAGCTCGAGCGCGCCGGCGAGCGGGTGGATCTGCTCTGCCTGATCGGGCCGCATCCCCTGGGGCTCCTGGACGCGATCGGCGATCTGCACGAGGAGCACACGTTCCGCAGGCTCGTCGAGGCGTTCACCGGTGAGGCCCCGCAGAACGCACCATCGCGGGCCGAGGTCATTGAGGTGCTGGAGCGGAACCCGTCGCTCCGGCAGAGTTTTCCCGAGTCCCATATTCCGGTCCTGGTCGACCTGTACGTGAACACGGACCGGCTGGAGTGGAACTACCGGCCGCGACAGGGGGAGTTCTCGGGGGACGTCCTGTTGTTCACGCCCGCCCAGGATCACGGCGGTGACACCGACCTCCTGGAGGACTCCTGGCGACCGTACCTGTCGGGTCGCCTCGTCAGTCACGTCGTCGACTGCGACACCGACAGTCTGCTCAGTGCCCCGCACACCGCGCGCGTCGGCGCCGTGCTCGGGGGTGAACTCAACCGTCCGGGCGGCCGTCCCGAACGCCAAGAAGAAGGAGTACGAGGATGACCAACCCGTTCGAAGACGAGGACGCCGAATACCTGGTCCTGGTCAACGAGGAGAACCAGCACTCCCTTTGGCCCGCCTTCGCGGCCGTGCCGGACGGCTGGCGTGTCGCCCACCCTGCGAGTTCCCGGGAGAGCTGCCTCGAGCACATCGAGCGGAACTGGACCGACATGCGGCCCAAGAGCCTGATCGACCGTATGGAGGCCCGTGCCTGAACCTGTCGCCACCTCCTGGGCGTCGCCGCCCAGGAGGTTCGCGGAGCGGCTCCACCGCGTACGCGCCGAATCGTCGGTACGCGCCTTATCGGCCTGGCACAGGAGACAGAAATGGCAGCTGGAGAAGCCAGGGAACATGAGGCTGAGGTCCTCGATTCCTTCTACGGCACCTTCCCCTACCCTTGGCGCCCCATGCGCCTGGACCGGCTCACCGACCCGGACCTGCACGCCGCGCTGGTCTGCCAGGACCTGGGTGACTACACGGCAACCCGGCTCCGGCCCGACGGCGACATCTGGGTGGCCGGCTGCGGAACCAACCAGGCTCTGATCACCGCCCTGCGGTTTCCGAACGCGCGGGTACTGGGCACCGATGCCTCCGCGGAGGTGCTCCGGGTGTGCGGCGAGAATGCTCGTCAGCTCGGTGTGACCAACCTTTCACTGCGGCAGGAAGGGCTGTCGCAGGCCGCTTACCACGCACAGTTCGACCTGGTCATCTGTACGGGCGTCATCCACCACAATCCCGACCCTCCGGCATGTCTGGCCCGGCTGGCCGAAGCGCTGCGGCCCGACGGCGTCCTGGAACTGATGGTCTACAACACCTTCCACCGTCAGGAGCCGATGGCGTTCCAAGGCGCGTTGCGCCTGCTGGGCAATGGCCGGGACACCCACGCGGCCCGTCTCGAGATGGCTCGCAGACTCGCCGACTCGATCCCACTCGGGAGCCTGCTGGCGCAGAGACTCGCCGCGTTTGACGGCCCGGTCGAGGCGTGGGCCGATATGTGGATCAATCCCTGTGAACACAGCTATACCGTGGACACGCTGTGGGATATGGCGTCGTCGTGCGGTCTGCATGTCGAGGCGCCCATCGCCGACACGTTCTCCGAGAGCGGCGAGGGGGGGCTGTGGCATCTGGACTTCGGCGACGCGGACTTGCAGGAGAGCTTCGATACCCTCGCCGACCGGGCCCGCTGGCAGGTCGTCAACCAACTCCTGCTGGATTGCTCGCCCATGCTCTGGTTCTACCTCACCCCGGAGTCCGGTCGCCGTGTGACCGAGGCCGAACGGAGTGAGGCGTTCCTGACCACGACCTTTGTTCGGACCGCCGCCACCCGGCAGGGGTTCATGGCCGTACCCGACGGGGGGTACCGGAAACTGGACCGGGTCAATCCGTTCCCCGTCGGGCGACCCTCCGAAGCGGTCAAGGACGTCTTCGAAGCGGTCGACGGAGTACGTACGATGGGGCATATCCTCGGCGCTCTCGGACGCGAGGTCAGCCCGGACTCGACACACCGGCTTCGAATGCAACTGGCCACGAGCCGGTTCCCCTTTCTTCGCACGGTCGAGAAGGCCTGAATCCGTTCGCGGCCGTCGCCGGGGTGAGGTCCTGGAGCGCACGGACGAGGTGGAGAATCTTGAACAGGGAGCGGCCGGGAGCGTCGACGCGCCGCAGCAGCCCATGCATGAGCATCGCGTAGACGTCCCTGGCCACCTCGGTGGGCGGCGCGCCGACGAGTGACGACAGGTCTTCGATCGACCAGGGCGCGTCAAGGCGGGCCACCACGCGCAGCATCTTCCTCTGCGGGGGAGTGAGCGACTCCCCCGCAGCGTTGAGGGACTCCAGTACGGCGCGGAACTCTCCGGTATTGGCCCCCGGGGTGAGGGCGAGCAGCATCTGGTCCTTCTCCGCCAGTTCGGCGAGCTGCTCGAGGCTCATCAGCGCGCTCCAGCGGGCCGCCAGCACGAGCGCGGCTGGCAGGCCGTCGAAGGCCCGGCAGAGGCGCGCCACCGCCGGCGCGGTGGACACGTTCAGTTCCAGCTCGGGCCGCACCTGGCGCAGGCAGGACATCATCAGCTGCACGGACGGGTTCTCGGTCAGCGCGGCCGGATCGTCGTCGAGCTCCTTGCCCGGCACCTGCAGCGGCAGCAACGTGAACGGTGGATCGGCCATAGCGGAGGCCGACGCCCAGCCGGTGCTCAGCACCTGGACGGTGGGTACGGTGCGCAGCAGGAGGAGCACCCGTGCCAGTGGCATCCACCGTTCGTTCTGGCCGTCGATGACGATCAGCGCACCCCGCCGGCCGATCAGCCCGCGCAGCCTGCCGACCCCGTGGTCGCCGTTGGCGAGCGACTCCTGGACCTGGGAATGGAGCAGCGCCGATGCCCCGGTCAGGTCGCCCACCGCGGTGCCGTGGCCGGGCTGCGCATCCGCCGACAGCCAGAAGACTGGGGTCCGGCCGTGGGCGTGCAGATGGCCCGCGACCTCCATGGCCATCGTGGTCTTGCCGACCCCGGCGATGCCGACGATGCGGACCAGGCGGTGCCGCTCATGGGTCAACAGCCTGACCACTCCCTCGAACTCGGCCTCCCGGCCGAGCATCGGGGTGACCGGGGCCGGCGGCGGGACGGTCGCGGACCTCATGATCGCCTGCAGCTCGCCGTCCGTCGGCCTGCCTCGTGCGGCGACCTCCAGCCGGACGCGCTGATCGGTGCCGAGCCTCAGCGCGTCGCCCAGCAGCCGGATGGTCTCGCGGCGAGGGTTGGCCGCGCGTCCGGACTCCAGGTCCCGAATCGCGCGCTCGCTCAGCCCGCTGAGATCCGCCAGCTGACGCTGCGTCAGTCCCGCGTCCCGCCGGTGCGCGTGCACCACGTCGCTGAGGCCCAGCACCGCTTCGTCACGATCGGCCATCATGGTCGTCTCCAAGTGGTTGCCAAGCCCGTCTCCGCAGCCGCCTGTGGCCGACGATGACATGCCTGTCCGGGCATTGTCCCGAGCACGATGAGCCATCTGGCTAGCGCCCTCTTAGCGAAGCCCTCAGCGTCGGGTACCTGCGGCGGGGACTGCGGCATCACCCCGGCAGGTTGGGGCGATCTCCTTGCCCGGCCTGTGGCTGCTCGGTTCTGATCGGGAGGACTCCACGTCCGCCGACGAGGGAAATGACGGATGCCGGCAATTCTGCGCCGCCGCAACTTCGTACTGCTCTGGCTGGCTGGCCTGATCTCCGAGACCGGCGACTGGCTGTTGATCACTGGCATGCCGATCTACGTGTACTACCTGACCGGCTCGCCGCTCATCACCTCCACGGTGTTCATCGTTGAGATGGTGCCGGTCGTGCTGCTCTCCTCGTTCGCCGGGGTGATGATCGACCGCTGGAACCGCGGCCGGGTGCTGCTGATCATTCCGCTGGCGCAGGCGGTGCTGCTGGGCCCGCTGCTGTTCGTGCACTCCTCCGCCGAACTGTGGGTGGTCTACCTGGTCGCGGCCGCGCAGGCGGTGCTGGGGCAGTTCGTCGAACCGGCCAGGACAGCGGTGCTGCCCGCCCTGGTCGAACCCGACCAACTCGGCACCGCTAACGGCCTGATGGGGGCGAGCTCCAATCTGGGGAGGCTGGTCGGCAGCTCGCTGGGCGGGCTGGCGCTGGTCGGCGGTTCGCTGGACACCATCGTGATCGCCGACGCGGCGACCTTCCTGCTCGCCGGAGGGCTGATCGCGGTCACCCGGTTCGGCACCGGGTCCGCGCCGGTCGAGCCGTCCCGCCCGGTCTCGGTCGTCCGGGCGTGGCGGGACGGGCTCTCGCTGATCGTCGGCCACCGGGGTATCTGCGGCACTTTCGTGAGCATGGCCCTCAGCTCCATGGCGCAGGGCCTGTTCCTCGTGCTGTTCATCGTCTTCGTGGACCGGCGGCTGCACGGAGGTTCGGCCGAGATGGGACTGCTCAGAGGCATTCAGGCGATCGGCGGGCTGGCCGGAGGGCTGCTGGTCGGTCTGGTGGGCGGGCGGCTGGGCGCCGACCGGGCCATCACGTTCGGCGCGCTCGGAGTCGGCGCCCTGTCGCTCGCCGTCTGGAACGGCCCGTACGCCACGACCGCGATCGCGCTCTACGTCGGGTTGTTCATCGCGATCGGCGTTCCGGGAATGTTCCACACGGCCGGCACCATGACCTACCTGCAGCTCCAGACACCGCCCGACAGTATGGGGCGGGTCGTGGGCGCGCTGCTGTCGGTGTACGGCGGCTTCCAGGTGCTGGGGATGCTCGCGGCGGGCGTGCTCGCGGACCGGCTGAGCGTCACGGTCATCCTCGAGTTCCAGGCGGGTCTCTACCTTCTCGCCGCGCTCGTCGCCCGCCTGACGGTGCGACTGGGCGACCAGGGACGGGGAGGAACCCGACCCCGGTGCTCGTGAGGCCGCTCCCGCCGTCTGGCAGGACCAAGTAGGACCTGCCGGGCGTTCAGCGGCTGTGGTCCCGGTCGTAGGCCAGGACGGTGTGCAGGAGCACGTTCGCGCCGTGGACGAGGTCCGTCGGAGCGGTCGCCTCGGCCGGCGCGTGGCTGATTCCGCCGATGCTCGGCACGAAGATCATGCCGATGGGCGCGGCCAGGCCGATGAGCTGGGCGTCGTGCCCCGCTCCGCTGGGCAGCGCGAGGTGCTCCAGCCCCAGTTCGGCGCAGGCCCCGGAGATCAGACCGGCCAGGTGGGGGGCGCAGTCCACCGGATCGACGACCTGGCTCACGGCCAGGTCGACCGTGACCCCGGATTCGGCGGCCACCTGCCCCGCGGTGTTCCGCAGTGAGTCCACCGCCTTGCACATAGCCGCGCCGGAGACGTCCCGGATGTCGGCGCGGAGCGTGACGCTCCCCGGCACCACGTTCCACGCGTTGGGTTCGACCACGCAGTGGCCGACCGTCGCGACGCGTACCGGCCCGGTCGGCTCGGCGAGACGCTGGACGGCGAGGATCAGCTGGGCCGCGGCGGCGAGCGCGTCCCTGCGGTCGAGCATCGGCGTCGTCCCCGCGTGGTTGGTCATGCCGGCGACGGTGATGTCGACGGAGGTGCGGCCGGTGATCGCCGTCACCAGACCGACCGGTACGCGTTCCCGCTCCAGCACCGGTCCCTGCTCGATGTGGAGCTCGAGGTAGGCGGCGATCGTCCCGGCCACCCAGGCGGCCTCCCGCACCCTTGCGGCGTCGCCGCCGACGGCGGCGAGACCGGTCGCGAGCACGCTTCCGGGCACCTGGTGGGCCGCGATCTGTGCCGGGTTCAGGACCCCCGCGAGCGCGGCGGACCCGCTCATGGCCGGAGTGCCCGGAGCGCCCTCCTCGTTCGCGAAGGCGACGGCGGCGATCGGCACCGCCGGCCGGATCCCCCGCTCGTGCAGGACCTGGAGCACCTCGACCACCGCGAGCACGCCGTACGCCCCGTCGAGTGCCCCGCCGTCGGGCACCGTGTCCAGGTGCGACCCGAGCACCAGCCAGTCCTTGCGGGGCGAGGGGCCGGGCAGGCGGCCGATGAGGTTGCCCGCCGTGTCGGTCTCGACCAGCAGGCCGGCCTCCGCCATCAGCCTGCTCGTGAAGTCCCGTGCCGCGCGGTCGGCGGCTCCAAAGGCCGGGCGGTCGACCCCGCCCGCGGGTGTCGCGCCGATCGCCCGGAGCCGGTCGAGGCGGCTCAGCAGCCGCTCACCCGCGATCCGCAGGTCGCAGAAGTTCATGGTGTTGGTGTTGGCGTTGGCCCTCATGTCTCGGCTCTCGGATCGGTCCGGCGCACGGCCGCCGGAGGCGCGGGACTTATCCGTCCCAGGCTGCCCACGCGCCTTAGCATGCGATTAGCGCAGGCGGGCAGCCGGGCGCGCGCGAGACCACGGCTAACGAGCTCGTGCATGGTTGGCGGTGAGACGTCGAGGACTTCGGTGGGGCCCGGGGGTCACATCTGCCGTGCCGATGTCAGGTCTGCGCCCTGCTGATGAGACAGCAGGCCGGCGATGGCCTGGACCGTGTCGCTCATGTGCTCGCGGCGGCCGAGGTGGCGTGCGAGTGCCCGCCAGTTCTTGAGATGTGCGATGCCGTGCTCGACCCGGATACGGCGTGAGGAGTGCGCCTTGCGCTGGCGCTCGTACATATCCTCGTACCAGTCCGGGGCGTTCTTCTTGAACTTGCGGTGCGGTGGCGTCACCACGCGTCCGCCGGTCTGTGCGCCGAGCCCCTGGTAGCCGGCATCGGCGAGGATCTCGACCGCAGGCCCACCGGCCAGGAGCTCCACCAGCCCCAACTGGCGTGCGTGGGTGATGTCCGCGCAACTCCCGGGCTTGGTCGGGCTGCACCACAGCATGCGTCCTTCGCCGTCCGTGACCACCATGGATTTGACGGCGTTCTGCTTGTTCTTGCCGGAGATGAACTTGTCCCGGTCCTTGCGTCCTTGGGCCGGCCGCCGGACCCGGATCTCGGTGCCGTCGATGATGCCGGTCTTCCCTGTCGCGCCGAGATGGTCGACGACTTCGGCCAGAGTCCGCAGCCGTACGTCGGGGCTGATGGTGCACCCTCGCTCGGCGAGCAGGGGCCGCACCTCGTTGATGGCCCGGGTGATGGTGGAGCGGTCCACGCCAAACCAGCAGGCCAGCACGTCGTGGGTAGTCCCGTGACGGAGATGGACGAGAGTGGCCAGCAGCCGGTCGACAAACACCAGCCGGTGCTTCGCGCCGGCGCCCATGGCCCGCTTGCGCGGCCGGGAGGCAAGCCTGGCCTGGTGGCGCTCGTGCCACAACGGCCCCACTTCGGCGACGAGTTCAGCGATCACATCGGCCGTCAGGCCCGTGATCCGCCGGTTGCTGATGACCAGTGCACGAGCCGAGTTCCCCACCACGCAACCATGATCAACGATCAAGGACTCGGCGTCTCACCGCCAACCATGCACGAGCTCGTAAGCGTTGTCCCGTAAATGATCTACGACGTGTTTGTTGACCTGCCTGCTTCTTCGTCAGCCGGCGAGGGTGAGGTTGTGCAGGCGGGCGATGCCGAGCATGGCGTGGTGGACGCCGTCGCCTTTGAGTCGGCAGTCGCGAAGGATCTTCCAGGTCTTCATCCGGGCGAAGGTGTGTTCGACGCGGGCACGGACCTTGCGGTGGGAGGTGTTGTGTTCCTCTTTCCAGGCGGGGAGTTCGGTCTGGCCGGGTTCGCGGCGGTGCGGGATTATCAGGCCGGTGCCCCTGTAGCCGCCGTCCGCGATCACCGTGGCGCGGCCGACGGCGTCCTTCGCGCCGGACAACTCCCATGCCTTGCAGTCGTTGCGGTTGCCCGGCAACGGCCGTCCGACCGCTACGACCAGCCGGGTATCGGCGTCGATGACGACCTGGTGGTTGGTCGAGTACCGATAGTTCTTCGACTGCTCTGCGACCGTGTGGTCGCGGGTGGGGACGAGGGTGCCGTCAACGATCAGCACGGCGTCACGGCGGAACCGTTTACGTGGCTGCAGTGTCAGTGCCGGGCCGAGGTGATTGACGATCCGGTCGGCCGCGGACTTGGACACCCCGAACAACGGCGCCAGTTGGCGCAGGGTCAGGTTGGTCCGCCAGTACGCGGCGACCAGCAGGACTCGGTCCTCCAGAGGCAGGCTCCACGGCCGGCCCTTGCGGACCGGATCGGTGCCTTCGCGCCGCAACGCTGTGATCAGCTTGCCGAACTGACGCGGGCTCAGCCCAGTGAACGGGGCTGTCCAGGACGGCTCCGACGCCGTGATCACACCAGACACGGCAAGATCATCTCACTCGTGACCGGCAGTTACGGGACAGCCCTTACGAGCTCGTGCATGGTTGGCGGTGAGACGCCGAGTCCTTGATCGTTGATCATGGTTGCGTGGTGGGGAACTCGGCTCGTGCACTGGTCATCAGCAACCGGCGGATCACGGGCCTGACGGCCGATGTGATCGCTGAACTCGTCGCCGAAGTGGGGCCGTTGTGGCACGAGCGCCACCAGGCCAGGCTTGCCTCCCGGCCGCGCAAGCGGGCCATGGGCGCCGGCGCGAAGCACCGGCTGGTGTTTGTCGACCGGCTGCTGGCCACTCTCGTCCATCTCCGTCACGGGACTACCCACGACGTGCTGGCCTGCTGGTTTGGCGTGGACCGCTCCACCATCACCCGGGCCATCAACGAGGTGCGGCCCCTGCTCGCCGAGCGAGGGTGCACCATCAGCCCCGACGTACGGCTGCGGACTCTGGCCGAAGTCGTCGACCATCTCGGCGCGACAGGGAAGACCGGCATCATCGACGGCACCGAGATCCGGGTCCGGCGGCCGGCCCAAGGACGCAAGGACCGGGACAAGTTCATCTCCGGCAAGAACAAGCAGAACGCCGTCAAATCCATGGTGGTCACGGACGGCGAAGGACGCATGCTGTGGTGCAGCCCGACCAAGCCCGGGAGTTGCGCGGACATCACCCACGCACGCCAGTTGGGGCTGGTGGAGCTCCTGGCCGGTGGGCCTGCGGTCGAGATCCTCGCCGATGCCGGCTACCAGGGGCTCGGCGCACAGACCGGCGGACGCGTGGTGACGCCACCGCACCGCAAGTTCAAGAAGAACGCCCCGGACTGGTACGAGGATATGTACGAGCGCCAGCGCAAGGCGCACTCCTCACGCCGTATCCGGGTCGAGCACGGCATCGCACATCTCAAGAACTGGCGGGCACTCGCACGCCACCTCGGCCGCCGCGAGCACATGAGCGACACGGTCCAGGCCATCGCCGGCCTGCTGTCTCATCAGCAGGGCGCAGACCTGACATCGGCACGGCAGATGTGACCCCCGGGCCCCACCGAAGTCCTCGACGTCTCACCGCCAACCATGCACGAGCTCGTTAGGCCCGTGCGGGACCGTGCAGGAAATCCGACGGACTCGAGGGAGCCGAAATGATCGACTCAGTGGTGATCGTGGGGGGCGGGACGGCCGGCTGGATGACCGCCACCTACCTCAAGGCCGCGTTCCAGGACCGGATCGACGTCACGGTGGTCGAGTCGGCGAACGTCGGCACGATCGGCGTGGGCGAGGCGACGTTCAGCACCGTCCGGCACTTCTTCGACTATCTCGGCCTGGATGAGCGGGAGTGGATGCCCCGCTGCTCGGCCAGCTACAAGCTCGCCATCCGCTTCGAGAACTGGCGGGAGCAGGGCCACCACTTCTACCACCCGTTCGAGCGGCTCAGGGTCGCCGAGGGCTTCAGCACGGCCGACTGGTGGCTGCAGCTCCAGGAAGAACTCGGCGAGTTCGACCGGAGCAGCTACATCACCCCGTGGCTCTGCGAGGCCCAGCGTTCCCCGCGCATGCTCGACGGCTCACTGTTCGCCGCCGGCCTCGACGGGTCCATGGGCAGGAGCACGCTGAGCGAGCAGCGCGCCCAGTTCCCCTACGCCTACCACTTCGACGCCGCCCTGATGGCCTCCTTCCTGGCCGAATACGGGCGCGCCCGAGGCGTGAAGCATGTGGTGGACGACGTGGTCGAAGTGAACCAGGACGAGCGCGGCTGGATCGAGAGCGTGACCACGCGCGAGAAGGGGACCGTCGCCGGAAGCCTGTTCGTCGACTGCACTGGCTTCCGTGGAATGTTGATCAACAAGACGCTGGGGGAGCGGTTCGAGTCGTTTCTGGACGTGCTGCCCAACAACCGCGCGGTGGCCCTGCGCGTGCCGCGTGACCCGGAGCGCGACGACATGCGCCCGTACACCACCGCGACGGCGATGGGCGCGGGCTGGATCTGGACCATTCCCCTGTACGGCCGCAACGGCACCGGCTACGTCTACTCCGACGAGTTCTGCACGCCCGAGGAGGCCGAACGCACGCTGCGGGAGTTCGCCGCGCCCGGCCAGGACGATCTCGAGGCCAACCACATCCGTATGCGCATCGGCCGCAACGAGCGGTCCTGGGTGAAGAACTGCGTCGCCGTCGGCCTGTCCAGCGCCTTCGTCGAGCCGCTGGAATCCACCGGGATCTTCTTCATCCAGCACGCGATCGAACAGCTCGTGAAGTACTTCCCGGACAAGAGCTGGAATCCCGCGCTCATCGCGGGCTACAACGACCGCATCGCTCATGCCATCGACGGAGTCAAGGAATTCCTGACCTTGCATTACCACGCCGCCGGCCGCTCGGACACGCCCTACTGGAAGGAGGCGAAGGTCCGAGCCCTCCCCGACGGGCTGGCCGAACGGCTCGCCACCTACGAATCGCGGCTGCTCGACGAGGAGACGATCTATCCGCACTACCACGGGTTCGAGGCGTACTCATGGAACACGATGCTGCTCGGCCTGGGCCGTGCGCCCGCGACCGCCCGCCCGGCGCTGGCCCACATGGACCAGGACGCCGGCCGGCGGGGCATCGCCGGGATTCGCAAGGACGCCGAGGCGCTCGTACGGAATCTGCCCAGCTGCCGCGAGTACCTGTCGACGATCAACTGAGGCCACGGTCTCCGGCCGGAGGAGAGGAGATCGATGGGAGCCCAGCCCGTGGACGCCGACGCCTACCGCCAGTTCATGAGTTCCTTCCCCACCGGAGTCGTGGTGGTCACCACCGTCGGCCCCGACGGGGCGCCGTGCGGCCTGACATGCTCCTCGATGACGAGCGTCAGCTTGGCTCCACCGGTCCTGTCGATCTGCCTGGGTGCGTGGAGCGGCACTCTCGCGGCGCTGCGCGCCCACGGCTGGTTCGCGGTGAATCTGCTGGACGCGGACGGTCGTTCGACGGCGGAACAGTTCGCCAAGCGCGGGGTCGACCATTTCCAGCAGGTGCGCTGGCAAGCCAGCGACGTCGGGGACACCCCGCGCCTCAGTGAGCACGTCATCGGCTTCGCCGCGTGCCGCGTGATGGCCATGCAGACCATCGGCGACCACACGGTGGTGTTCGGTGAGGTGGTCGCCTCCGATCACGCGGGACCGGGCCGACCGCTTCTCTACGGCCTCCGGCAGTTCACGGCCTGGCCCGTCTCCCTCCCCGTCGCGACTTCATAGGTTGCGGGTGGTGAACGTGATCGGCCACGGTGCCTGCACGCCGAACACGCCGAACAGCTGCCGGACGATGTCCCGGAGGTCCCGTGACTCCGGGCCGACGTCCTGTCGTTCGGCCTGTTCGGCGGCCGCGATCAGATTGGTGCGTTCCACGTCTAGCCAACGCAGGGCGTCGTCCTTCGCGGGGAAGACCGACGGCGTGTTCGGGAGCCCCCGCGGCCGGGTGGGTCCGTGCTGGCCAGGCTCGATCGCCTGTACGGCCATCCGGCAGGTCATCAGGTACCACGACAGGACTCGGCGTACCGCGTCCTGCCGGGCCGCCGTGCTGTCCTCCGTCCTGGCGCACTCGAGGGCGAAGGAACGCAGGAGCCGTTCATGCCGGTACCGGCCGTGCCCGTGAACACTGAGAAGGTGACAGTCCACGAGATATTCGAGGACCGGTTCCACCTGCGCGACCGGCATGCCGAGAAGGGCCGCCGCCGCGTTCGGTCCCAGGGCCGGTCCATCGAAGAGACTCAGCATGCGAAACGCCCTTCGCGGGCTCAGCGTGCCGTACACATGGGGCTGCAGACGCTCGTAAGCAGCCTGATACGTGGACCGGAGCGCCGTGCCGCCGATGCTGAACTCGTCGAGACCTCGGCTGGGGTTCGCCAGCTTTCGAGCGAACTTGGCGATCGACCAGTCCGGATGGGAGGTCACCCGCATGGCCGCGATCCGGATCGCCAACGGCAGCCCGCCGCAAGCCGTCAACAGATCGGCGACATCCGCGGCTTCATGTGCGAGGCGCTGGGGCCCGACCAGTTGTCCGAACAGCTCCAGCGATTCCTTCTCGCCCAGCAACCCCAACGTCAGTGTATGGACGGCATCGATTCCGATCAGACGGTCCCGGCTCGTCAGCAGCACCGCACAGCCGCTGGCGCCGGGCAGGAGATTTCTGACCTGGTCGGCGTTGTGTGCGTCGTCGAGCACAATGAGCATGTTCCTGCCTCTGAGCAGGCTCCGATAGCGGGTGGCTAGCTCGTTCTCGTCGAACTGGACGGGGGTGCCGTCCCCGTCCAGGTCCCGCAGGAAGCGGGCCAGCACCTTGATGGCTGGCACCGGGTTTCCGCTCGATCCATGCAGTTCCGCGTAGAGCTGTCCGTCGGGAAAGCAGGCGCTGACCAGATGGGCGGTGTGCACCGCGAGCGCCGTCTTGCCGACCCCGGGTGCTCCCACCACGGTCACCACCGGAATCTCCCCGGTTCGTCCACCGTCCAGCAGAACGCCACTCAGCCGTTCGGTCTGCGCCGTCAGCCCGGTCAGATGGTGCGGCTTCCTCGGCAGTTGCCAGACGGCGCGCCGTTGCATGGACTGCGCAGTCAATACCGGTCGGGCGGCTTCGCCGATCAGGATGCTGGGGTCACTCTCAAGGATCCGCTGGTGCAGATGCTGCAACTCCGGCCCGGGCTCGACACCGAGCGCTGACCGCAGTGCTGCGCGCACGCCCCGGAACGTCTCGAGGGCCTCGCCCTGCCGCCCGCTCTGATAGAGGGCCAGCATGCGCAGCCAGTGGAGCCGCTCACGGTACGGGTTCTCGGAGATGAATTCGGTCAGCGTCGACGTGACCCCGACGTACCGCCCGAGTCGGATCTCCGCTTCGATCCAGATCTCCAACGCGTCAAGACGGGCCTCCTGCAGACTGGGCATCGTTTCGAGCCACAGCATCTTGCACGGGATATCCACGAGAGGTTCGCCGCGCCAGAGGTCCAGGGCCTGCCGCGACCGGACCGAGGCGTGCTCCCATGCCTCCGCTTTCGCGGCACCGGTTGCCTTGTGGTGCAGCATCTCGAAGCGGTGGACGTCCAGTTCCTGGGGACCGAGTTCGATCCGGTACCCGGGTTCGACCGTGTGGATTCGCGACTCGCCGACGCTGCCGAACAACTTCCTCAGTCTGCTGATGTAGTTCTGCAACGTGACTCTCGCGGTGGTCGGCGGTACCTCGTCCCACAGTGCCGCGATGAGATCATCGGTGGCTACGACCTTATTGCCCCGCAGCAGCAGGACGGCGAGGACGGCTCTCTGCTTGGCGGCGGAGATCGGCAGTAATTGATGACCACTTGATACGGTCAAGGGACCCAGCAGCTGAATATCCAGGTTTCCGGTCACGGCATACCTTTCGAAGCCAGCTCACCGGCCTCGTTCCGTCTGGCACCGGCGATCTGCTCGAACTCTCCCGATGGGTCCATCCGGGAACCGGACACCGGACGTGCAGTGCGCTCCGTCGGGCGCCCGGCCATCCGCGCACGGGACGGACGGGTCTCTCCTTCGCGCTCGCTGGCCCACCGCCCCCGGCGGCGCAACCGACGATCAAGCAGGCGAAGAAAGCCGGGGACACAAGCAAGGAGCCGATTCCTCATTCGGTACACCCCCCCCGCCGACGAATACTGCCACTTCAGATGTTGAGCGCCGCTTGATCCCACTGCTGCCCGCCGAGGGGCTGCCTCCGGGATCGTAGACTCAACCCCAGCCGCTGACTTTGTCGTTGGTGCACAGAAGTTGGTCCGGCGTGCGCGACCCGGCCGGTGCGCGTTCCGTCGCCGCGCGGGATCACGTCCCTGGTCGGCCGCCTCCTGCGATTCCGTGAGCCCGGAGGCCGCACTGGACGGCAGCGCGAGGAGAGCTTCGCGAAGAAGACTCAGGCAGAGGCTCACGGTGTCAAAATGGAGGCCGATAAGGACCAGGGTGTCTACATCGACCCAAGCGCCGGATAGATCAGTCTGCGGGTGTACGCGGATGACTGGCTGGAGCGCCGTTCTGTCGGGGACGGGACGGTATCGAACTACCGGGGCTTCCTCGACAACCACCTCATACCGCACCTCGGCGCGAAGGCGCTCGTCTCGATATCGAAGCGGGACATCGAGCACTTCAAGGCGGCGATCCTCAAGGTGTTCGCGGAGAGCACGGTGCACGACCGTATGAAGATGGTGAAGCACATCTTCTGGTCGGCCAAAGAGGAGAAGCTGATCCAGGAGGACCCAACCAGGGGTGTCGACACCAAGCCGACCAATGTCGCTGTCGATGAGGACGAGATCCCCGTGCTGGATGAGGTCAACCTCATCCAGAAGCACATCTCGCCCCAGTACAAGCTGACGATCCCCCTCCAGGCGGGAGCCGGCCTGCGCATCAGCGAGGCGCTGGCGTTCCACACCGGCTGCCTGCGTGACGACTTCATCCGCGTTCGCTGGCAGGCCCGGCAGCACAAAGACCTGCTGAACAACCCCCACTTGCAAGTCTTCGACCACCCCCACGCCTTCCTCACCTGCAACTACGACCCGCGCAAGGCCCTGTGCAACCCGGACCGCACGACACCGGCCCCCTCCCGTACCCCCAGTCATGACCGCTGCCACAGGGCGTGCGCGAACATCGCGCGGACCGACCGGCACATGGATTTGGCACGGGCGGAATCCGATCTGCTCGCCGTAGAAATCAGTGACGACACCGTCCCGTTGCCGATCCGGCGGCGCCTCCAGCAGCGGCAGACCGCTCTTGTGTCGATCATCGCCGAGCACAAAACAACCAGCCGACCCACACCCCCACCACCGGTGAGCACCGCATGAGCATCCACCAGCCGTCAGCTCTTCCGGAAGAACTGGCTGCGGCGATCGGCGCCGTCCTCGCCGACATCTCCAGCTCCGCCGACGACAGAGCCGAAGTCCGACGCCATGATCCGCCTCCTGGCCGGAGCACCACTGCGCTCCGACGGAAAGCTGACCATCAGGTCCCTCGCCACCGAGGCCAACCTCTCCCACAACAAGCTCACCCACAAGCACACCGGCCTCAAGAACCTCTTCTACGCCTTGGTCACCTCGCAGGAAGGCCGTCCGGCCCTCACCGAACATTTGCGCGAGGAGAACGAAACGCTCCGCGCCGACCTGGCCCGGGTCAAAAAGGAGCGCGACCACTTCGAGACGCAGATGAAGCAATTTGCCCGCGTTGTTCAGGTCCTGGAAGCCGAGAACCACCTGCTTCGGCAGAGCGCCGACCAGCCCCTAGACGCAGGTGCCGGAGAACACATTGTCGACGGTCCGATACGCCGGGAAGCTCATGACGGCATAGGTATTGGGGCCGTACTCGCCGTCTGCCTTGATTCCGGCCCTCGTCTGAATAGTGCGTACCGCTGCCTTGGTGGCGTCCCCGTAGATGCCATCGGGCACAAGATTAGGGATGCTGTTGTGGCAATGGTTGATCGCCCCCTGAAGCGCTTTGACTCCGTCGCTGTCGGATCCTTTGGCCATCCAGCAGGAGTAGTTGGCGACCTCTCCGAGGTAGAACGCAGGCAGGTAGAGATACCGCCCGGGGATGTTTGCGGCGCGCGTCGAGACCATGGCGGTGTTGCACTGCTCGGTGGCGGCAGAGGCAGGGCTCGCGGTCAAACCAACCAGCAGCGTCGAGATCACGCCGGTGATGGCACTGATGGCGCCGACCTTGAAACGGTTTCTGTTCACGGTTCTCCAGTTCGTAGGTAACTGACAGGGGCGAGGCTCGACACCCACGCAGTCCTTAGTTGCGGTCAGCGGCGATGCCACAACGCTTGATGGTCGCGGGCCGTCCGCCGGCTCCCCCTTCGCTGGCCTCATCCACGGACTTTAGGATCATCGTGGGCTTCGGACTTTGTCATCCGTGCAGGGAACTTTGTCAGTCGTGCACCCGCCTCAAGCTGACGCGGCATCAGGCGAGGGTCGCCGTGCGGGTGAGGTCATGCGCGACCGCCATGGTCGGTGTCAGCCCCGTACGACGGGCACAGTAGCCTGGCCCGGTCGCTGAGTGTGCCGGTCGTTTGCCCCACAAGGAACAGCCCCCGCGCACACCGGAATACGGGCAAGGCGGCGGTCGAGACCGCTGGTTTACAGCCGCGGTACTCGTAGGCATCCCGGATCCCACGCGTGTTCGTACGCCGTCTTCGACCGCTCGGCGTACCGCTTCACCACCGACGGGTCCTCGATGCCGAGTTGCACCGCCAGGCCTCCTCAGAGACTCGGCAGCCGACAACACGCTCAGACTTGACACAGTAGCGTCGTACGAGACGCCAGACACCGGTCGCACGTGCTCCGGCGCTCTCGCCCACGCCCGGTACTCCGACGCATCCACGGCCCCGTCCCGGCTGTTGCTGTAGACCGACAGGCCCACCAAGTACGCCCGCTCGTCGTCCAGTTGGCGTCAGGACCAGAGCCGGGCGGTGAGCTCCTGGCCGTCCGGGAGGAGGACACGTACCGGGGCCGGCACGGAGGCGGCCTGGTCAAGGGGAGACGTCGTCATGACGACCACGGCGAGCAACCTCTGCGGCGAGGGCATGGCGGGCTGGCTCCGGCGGCGGGACTGCGCCGCTCCACGCGGAGCCTGGCGGGTGGTACGCAGGGCGCGGCGCGGGAGACGTGTGTCAGTGGGCTGGGCTACGGTCGGCGTGTCCTTATTGGACCGTGTCCCGCTCTCGCCTGGCCTCTTCGGTCGGCCAGGCGAGAGCGGTGTCGCCCGCCCCCTTGTTTCGGCACGGGGCAGGCCCTTCCGGATGGAAGGCCGACACCAGAGGTGCCTCTTCCATTGACGTATTTCGGGCGTGGGATTGCAAGGAAAACCGGGAACTTCACGCTGATGACGCACGGACCGTGCTGGGGTCGAACGGTCGTCCGCATACCCGGCACTGGTTCCGCACCGGGTGACGGGTCGTCATTGTTCCGTGAATGCATGATCACGTGGCGTAGCAACTGGGTCTCGCTGCATGCTGGTTGGCCCCCGGGCGGAGCGGCTTCGGCACCCGCTCTCCCGGGGAACCCGACGGGCTCCGGATGGACCGTCGGGCCACAGGCCGACAGGAGGTCCCATGGACCGTAAGCAGATATTGATCATCGCGGCGACGCTGACCGTGTTCGCCTGGAGCATCGTGATGGTCGCCATGGGGCAGGTCGCGGCGATCGCCGCGCTGGCCCCGGCTCTCGCCCTGACGGTGCAGCAGATCGCTCGCGCCGTACACCCGCTGACCGCACCGGCCTCCGGGCACCGCGTGACGTCCGTCCCCGACCATAAGGAGGACGGCTCGCCGTGACCACGCCCTCCGACCCGTCGGCAGCGCCGGAAGAGCGCGAGCCGTCCATCTCCCCGGCCTTCGGCATGCTGACGCCCCCGCCGGCGGGTTCTTCCCGCCGACGGGGGCGGCCCGGACGGCCGCTCGGCCAGATCACACCCGACTGCGGCAGCGCGCACCGCGCCTGGCTGGAGCCGCTGCGGGAGACGTACCTCGCGTCCGGGATGACCATGAGTCAGCTCGGCAGCCGTATCCCGCTGTCCAAATCGAAGGTCTCCGAGCTGATGAGCGGACGGATGTACCCGCGCTGGGAGATCCTCTACGCCTTCGCCGTCGTGCTCGGCCTGCCCGACGCACCCTTGTACCGGCTGTGGCGGCAGGCCGCGCTGGAGACCCAGAACAGGTCGAAGAACTGGGTCGACGGGTCCTCCGCGGGGGTGAAGGTAGCCACCACCTCGGCGTCGGCGCCGCCCATGGACCACGGCGCGTTCCGGTACCTCACCGAGGGCGGGTACCGCCTCTACACCAGCGTCTTCCTGCCCGACGAACGCCGCGAACTCGTCATCACCGACACCTTCGACCAGCTGTGGCTGTGCTGGCCCCGGGCCCTTTCGAGCCCGGACGCCCGCCGCTTCTGACGGCGGCCATGACAAGCTCCCCATAGGCGGCCATTTACCGCCCCACTGATGGCCACGGGATTCCCCGCGTACGGCCAGATTTCTCCCCGCTCGCCCCGACAGGTCCTGCTCGGCGAAGCTCGAGCGGGTGAAGAACAGCAGGGAGATCATGGAAATCCTTGAGGCATACGACCTCACGGGGAGTTACCGCGCGGCGGCCGAGCTGGCCGGGTGCGACCATCACACGGTGGCCCGTTATGTGAAGATGCGGGCCGCCGGGCAGAACCCCGGCCAGCACCGGCACCGGTCGCGGAAGATCGACGACTATCTGCCGAAGATCGAGGAACTGGTGGTCCGCTCGCAGGGCAAGGTCCGTGCGGACGTGGTCCACAAGCGGATCACCGCGATGGGCTTCACGGGCGGGGAACGCACCACCCGCCGCACCGTCGCCGAGGCGAAAGCCCAGTTCAGGGCCGGTCGCCGCCGTGTTTATCGGCCGTGGGTGACCGAGCCGGGACTCTGGCTTCAGTACGACTTCGGCGACGGCCCGGTGATCAACGGTCGCAAGACCACGCTGTTCTGCGCATGGGTGGCCTGGTCCCGTTTCCGCGTCGTGATCCCGATCTGGGACAAGACGCTGCCGACGGTCACCGCGGCCCTGGACGCCGCGTTCCGCAGGATCGGCGGAGTGCCGGCCTACGTCCTCACCGACAACGAGAAGACCGTGACCACCGACCATGTTGCCGGGATTGCCGTCCGCAACCCCGAGATCGTCGAGGTCGGCCGCCATTACGGCACGACGATACGGACCTGCGTGCCGGCGGACCCGGAAACCAAGGGCGGCTCGGAGTCCACGGTGAAGATCGCGAAGGCGGATCTGGTGCCCAGGGACGTGAATCTGCGCGAGCAGTACAAGTCCTTCGGTGATCTCGAAGCGGCCTGCCGCAGTTTCTGCGAGGAGGTCAACTCCCGTATTCACAGGGCGACTCGGAACAAGCCGGTCGATCGCCTCGCGGAAGAGCGACAGCGTCTTCACCCGCTGCCCAAGCGTCCGTTCACCGCCACTTTCGGAACCACCCGCCGGGTCACCTGGGAGTCGACGATCTCGGTCGAAGCGGTCCGCTACCCGGTCCCGCACGAGCTGATCGACGGCCGGGTCTGGGCCCGTTTCCACGGCGACGAGCTGATCGTCACCGCGGTCGACGAGGACGGCTCGGCCCGCGAGGTCGCCCGCCACTCGCGCGGCGAGCCTGGCTCGCCGGTGCTGGACGACGCCCACTATCCGCCGCGCGAGAACAAGGAAGGCGACCGCACCCCACGGGCCACCTCCGCCGAGGAGGCCGCGTTCCTGCTGCTCGGACCGGGTGCTGCGAGCTGGCTGATCGAGGCCGGGGCGACCGGGGTTCGCAGGGTCAAGGCGAAGATGGCCGAGGCCGTCGCGCTCTCAAAGCTCTACTCGGCAGCGGAAGTCGACCGCGCGCTCGGCACCGCCGCGGTCACCGCCCGCTTCGCGGACAAGGACCTGTTGTCGATCCTCGATTACCAGGCCGTCCACGGCCTGGCCGAGCCGGTTCGCCGCAGCGAGGACCACTCGCTGCAGCCCGGGACCTCCGCCTGGTCCGCCCTCGGCGCCGCCCCGAACACTTCTGATCTTTCCGAGTACGACGAAAGCGACCACGCCTGATGGCCACCCCGATCCGCACCGTTCTCGGCACGAACGGCGACCCGCTCGCCGAGGCCATCGAGCTCACCAAGAGGCTCAAACTCCCCCACATCCGCAGGTCGTTGACCGACATCATCCCCACCGCGAAGGCCCAACGCTGGGATCCAGCCGAGGTCGTCCGAGTCCTTCTCGCTGAGGAAGCCGCCGGCCGCGACCGCGCTAACCTGCACACCCGCCGCAAGCGGGCCGGGTTCCCCACCGGCAAGACCTTCGGCGACTGGCACGAAGGGAAGTCGTCCATACCCAGAGCCACCCAGGACGCCCTGAAGAGTCTGGAATGGGTCGGCCGCCGGGAGAATTTCTGCATCTGCGGGCCCTCGGGGACGGGAAAGTCGCACTTCACCGAGGCCCTCGGGCAGACCGCGGTCGAGGCCGGCCTGACCGTCGCCTGGTTCACCATCGAAGACCTCGGAGCCCTGGTCCGCCGCCACCGCGCGGACGACTCCATCGCCCGAGCCCTCTCGAAGATCGTCCGCTCTGACCTGATCATCGTCGACGACATCGGCCTGCTGCCCGTCTCGGAGGATGCCGCCGAGGGCTTCTATCGCCTGGTCGATGCCGCATATGAGCGTCGCTCGATCGCGGTTTCGAGCAACCTCCACCCGTCTGGATTCGACGAGATCATGCCCAAGACCTTGGCCACCGCGACCGTCGACCGGCTCCTCCACCATGCCCACGTCACGGTCACTCAGGGTGACTCATTCCGGTTCACCGAGGCCACCACCGGCAAGGGAGTGAAGCCTTTCAGCTGACCCACACCACCCGAGGGCGGGGAGATATCTGGCCGCCACCGGGGAATTTCCAGCGACCGTCAGTGGGGAGAACTACTGGCCGCCACTGGGGAGAACTACATGGCCGTTGACACCCGGGGCGGCGGTCTCAGCAGCGCGGACAGCTCGCCAAATCAGCAGAAACCGTGATGCGCCTTTCCTGCACGCCATGCTCCTCACACGCCAGGCTCGTGGCCACGCTCGCTTGAACGAGGGAGACCGGGCAATCGCAGCCCTCGACGAAGCGCAGCACCTTTGCGAGGAAGGCTCAGGCCAAGACGATCCCCCATGGCTGTACTGGATCAACGTGGGCGAAGTTCTTGGTCAACGGGGAAGCTGTTACCTTGACTTGGGCCGACCGGCTGAAGCTGCTGCAGCCTTCGCCGCAGCGCGAGGAGTCCTCAAACGCGATGAGACCCGCACCCACGCACAATTCCTCTCACGCGCAGCCATGGCCCAGATGCGGGCAGGTGATGCGGATGCTGGCTGTTCCACTGGTCAGGAGGTCCTCTCCCTGGTTGATGGGATCCACTCCGCCCGACTGGATGAGCACCTCCACCTCATGCTGCTGGAGGCCCGCCGGTTCGGTAGTACGGCATCCGCACGTTCGTTCCTGGAGCGCGGCAGGGAAATCATGAAGGAGCGTACCGAGTCATGATCCTGGTTTTGTGGGATATCGACCGCACACTGCTCTACGTTGGGGAAACTGACCGACTTGTCTACCGTGAAGTCTTCCAGCAAGTCGTTGGGCGCCCCCCGGCAGTACTTCCCGCACGAGGAACGGGCGTCACCATGCCCCTCGCTGTGCGAGAACTTCTTGCATCCAACGACGTGCCCAGCGAAGACATTGAACGTCTCACTGGCGACATCATTGAGCGGATGCCGGGACAATTGGCGAACCACCGTGAAGACCTGCTCACTCAAGGCCAACTCATGCCAGGGGCATTGGCAGCCCTTGTGGCTGTACGTCAGTCCGATCTTTTCATTCCATCTATCGTCACCGGAAACCTTCGGCGAAGCGCTGAGATCAAGCTCGACACTTTCGGATTGTCCAGCTATGTTGACAGCGGCGTGGGCGGATACGCCTCGGATAATTCACACAGGCCGGCGTTGGTGCGTATCGCACAGGAGAGGGCTGAGAAAGTATACGGAGAGCCATTCGATCGCAGTAATACGGTGATCGTAGGAGACTCTCTGCAAGATGTCATAACTGGTCGGGAAGGTGGCGCCCCAGTTATCGGCGTAGCCTCAGGTAAAACCCCGGCAGCAGAATTGACAAACTATGGAGCCGATCGAGTAATTCCAGATCTAACCGACGTGGTCGGACTGCTTCAATTGATCACAGATGTTGTCCGGAGTGAGTGATCGACCCTCCTTCCTTTTCGCTCGTATTCGGCCGCCTGGCCAGAGAATCTTAACTAGCCCAGACGGCGGACCATGGTGGCGTAGACCGGAGCATCAGGAAACGGTTGTTGATCACCGATGTTTTCGTACCCCCAATTCTCGTACAGAGCCTTCACCTTTGGATGAGTTGGTTCCACAAGCAGCGTCACTCGTTCCTCTGGGCGGCCGACCAAAAGCTCCTCATGGATTAGACGAGCGCTGCCGGTCTTACGCCATGGTGCGCGCACCAGGAGTTCGAAGAGCGCGAGCGTGCGTTGTCCTGTCTCGTACGTGACTTCCTCGGGAAGTGGTGTGAGCATTCCGGCCCACCACCGTGCTCGCTCCGGTAGGGGAGAGCCGTACGCGTATCCGACTGCTTGGTTGCCATCCCAGCCGATGACGGCTTCCCAGCCGGTCCGTGACACATGACTGTCGAGGCGTTCCTGGAACCGTTCCACGGAGAAGAAAGGATCGGACAGTCGGTCGGCATAAACCTCAGCGTACAAGTTAGTCAATGTCGGTCGTACGTTGTCGAAGTCCCCACTGTCGTAACGGCGTAGGGCGACGACGCCAGGCGCTGCTGTCACGAGAGTCCTTTCAGCTGGTGCGAGTGCGATCGTTCCAGGCGCGGGTGGCGCTTGCGCCGGGAGCGGCTTTGTTGAGGTGCTGGGTGAATGTACTAAGCAGGTGAGGGATGCGGCCGGTGGAGGTGTAACCGGGCGGCGGGATCACCTTGGCGGCGGTTGAGCATGCCTGGTCGAGATCTTTTTGTCCGAGTTGCGCGAAAGCGACGTGGAGGAGGTAGTAGGCCCGGTTGCGGTGCTGGTCTGGCCGCAGAGCCGCTAGACAGCGGTGGAAATGGAACTCGGCTTGCGCTGAGTCGCCCAGCCGCAGGTGTGTAACGCCGATTAGACCATCGAGTTCACCTCGGGTGTAGAAGTCCATCGACACTGGTCGTGCTGCGTCAGGATCAGCGCGGGCAAAAGCTTCGTTTGCATCAGTTATCGCACGTCGGGCGCGTGTGTGTTCGTTCAAGCCGGGTAGGGCAAGGGCCAGACGGGCGTGGCTGAGAGAGGCGTACAGCGGATCGATGCGGTGTGCCGAAGTAGCCATGGCAGCTTCCGCTGCGGCGGCTGCGTCTGCCCAATGCCCACGTTGCCCAGCGAGTGTTGAAGCGTAGCGCCAGATTTGGTGCTGTACCTGGCCGTCGTGGGAGAGGCCGGCGAGGGTGATTGCCTTCTCCATGTGCTGCTGTGCTCTGTCAAGGCGGCGAGAGTCGGTAGCCGCCCACATCGCGGTTGCTGTGAACGTCGCGGCCAGGGCGTAGAGGCGGCTCCGAATGCGGCTGGTGGCGGTGCCGGTTCGTTGAAGGTCCGTGGCGTACGCACTGAGCGTCACGGATCTTTCCTCCAGCTCGGGGCTGCCGCCGTTCTGATCGTCAAACAACCACAAGTCGTCCAGCCGGGCCCTGAGACGCTGCATATCGGCGCGGCCGACGGTCAGGCGGGTGGAAGAGGCTGTGGACAAGGCTGTGCCGGTGGTTGCGGCAATGAATGCACGGCGATGCACGGGGTCCTCCGACGTTCGTACTTCCAGCACGGGGGACTTGCCCCGGGGTACGAACCCTAAGTCCGTTGCTGACAGCCCGGTGATCATCTCCAATGCGGTGCGACTCGCAGACTTAGGCCACTTCACGCGTCCGGATTTCCAGCTACGGACCTGGGAGCCTTCCAGCCCGCCCGCCTTGCCGGTCAGCTCGCCGATCGCCTGATTGACCGCCTCCGCAAGGGTGTTGGAGCTCATCTCATGCTCACGCATCCAGGCGATGAGCGCTTCGTTCGGTGTGCTCGACACCACACCACCGTAGAAGGACGCGGTCCAGATCAAAGTAAATGAAAGGTCAAATCCCCCTAACGAGCTCGTGCATGGTTGGCGGTGAGACGTCGAGGACTTCGGTGGGGCCCGGGGGTCACATCTGCCGTGCCGATGTCAGGTCTGCGCCCTGCTGATGAGACAGCAGGCCGGCGATGGCCTGGACCGTGTCGCTCATGTGCTCGCGGCGGCCGAGGTGGCGTGCGAGTGCCCGCCAGTTCTTGAGATGTGCGATGCCGTGCTCGACCCGGATACGGCGTGAGGAGTGCGCCTTGCGCTGGCGCTCGTACATATCCTCGTACCAGTCCGGGGCGTTCTTCTTGAACTTGCGGTGCGGTGGCGTCACCACGCGTCCGCCGGTCTGTGCGCCGAGCCCCTGGTAGCCGGCATCGGCGAGGATCTCGACCGCAGGCCCACCGGCCAGGAGCTCCACCAGCCCCAACTGGCGTGCGTGGGTGATGTCCGCGCAACTCCCGGGCTTGGTCGGGCTGCACCACAGCATGCGTCCTTCGCCGTCCGTGACCACCATGGATTTGACGGCGTTCTGCTTGTTCTTGCCGGAGATGAACTTGTCCCGGTCCTTGCGTCCTTGGGCCGGCCGCCGGACCCGGATCTCGGTGCCGTCGATGATGCCGGTCTTCCCTGTCGCGCCGAGATGGTCGACGACTTCGGCCAGAGTCCGCAGCCGTACGTCGGGGCTGATGGTGCACCCTCGCTCGGCGAGCAGGGGCCGCACCTCGTTGATGGCCCGGGTGATGGTGGAGCGGTCCACGCCAAACCAGCAGGCCAGCACGTCGTGGGTAGTCCCGTGACGGAGATGGACGAGAGTGGCCAGCAGCCGGTCGACAAACACCAGCCGGTGCTTCGCGCCGGCGCCCATGGCCCGCTTGCGCGGCCGGGAGGCAAGCCTGGCCTGGTGGCGCTCGTGCCACAACGGCCCCACTTCGGCGACGAGTTCAGCGATCACATCGGCCGTCAGGCCCGTGATCCGCCGGTTGCTGATGACCAGTGCACGAGCCGAGTTCCCCACCACGCAACCATGATCAACGATCAAGGACTCGGCGTCTCACCGCCAACCATGCACGAGCTCGTTAGGCCGGTATGTTTCGGCTCTCCGTGACGCATGTATTGCGGCGTGGCTGAAGAACGGCGACCAGACAGCGGGGCACATCCTTGCGGTGGCCGAATGCGCCGGAATGAGCGCGCCGCGTCTCGCCGAACGCTTCGCGTACTGCCTTCGCAAGCCGACACGGGACGAAATCCCTTGGGATCGACTCGAAGCTTCCTTGACCCTTCCTGATCTGCCGAGCGAGCCGACTCCGACCGCAAGGCGTCCGTAGCGGCACTGCGAGTCGGGGCTTGTCCGCGATTCTTCCCTCCTTCACAACGGGCAACGGCTGGGCGGAGCACTGGATTCCGCCCAGCCGGGCTCCCCTCTCCCGCACCCACAGAGAACCTCCGATGCCTGCACGGCCCTTGCTCGCCCCCGCCGCTTCCTCCGCAGCCGTACGCGCGGCCTTCCTGACCGTGAAGGACGCCGCCGATTACCTCGGCCTCTCACCCCACACCCTTTACGTCTGGCGCCACCGCCGTCAGGGACCGCCGAGCTTCCGTATGGGCCCCCGCGGTCGCGTCATGTACCGGCGGGAAGCCCTCGACGCCTGGATCCGCGAACAGGAGCAGGCCGACTCCCGTTCCAACCTGGCCCTGAACCCGATGAGCGCAGATCCACAGCAACGCAGCCGCCCCAGCGCCTGACGTTCCGTTCGTCATTGAGCACCGTTTGTACCCTCGCGAAAAGGAGACTCCCCTGGCCGGCTACATCGAAGACCGCTGGATCAAGAAGAAGAAGGACCCGGTCACCGGGAAACGAGAGCGAACCGCCCGCTACGGCAAGGGCAAGCGATACAAGGTGGCTGGCATACCCGGAGTCCGGGACCGATCCTTTGACACCCTGGAGGACGCCAAGGCGTGGCTCCGGCGATCAAGTACCGACCAGGAGCGCGGCGAGTTCGTCGATCCACGGGACGGTTCCATAACGCTCGCTGAATACGTCGAGCGGTACTGGATGCCGGGTGTGCGTGGTGAAGCCAAGACGCGCAAGGGCATCGATGAGCGGATTCGGCTACACGTGATACCGCACCTGGGCGATGTATCGCTGAACAAGGTGTCTGCGGCCGAGCTTCGTGCCTACATAGTCAAGCTCGAATCCTCGTGCTCGCCGCAGTACGCCCGCAGCATCCTCTCGACGCTGTCGAGCGTCCTTGAGACAGCGCTTGATGACAAGCGTCTTGCTCGGAACCCGATGAGGTCCAAGTCGGTCCGATGGCCGAAGCTGCCCGATGAGCGTCGCGAGGCGTGGCCTGAGGCGCTAGCTCGGAGGGTGCGTGATGAGATCAGCCAGAGGCACCGTATAGCGGTAATTCTTGGGCTTGGGTGCGGTCTGCGTCAGGGTGAAGTCTTCGGCCTGAGCATGGAGGACGTCGACCACGCGCGCGGAGTCCTCCACGTCCGACGTCAGGTGCAAATAGTCAATGGCCGGAAGTACTTTACGCTTCCAAAGGGCGGCAAAACGCGCGTTGCAGACATGCCGCGTTCCGTGGCCGACGAACTGGTGAAGCATGCCAGGGCATACCCCGGCGACAAGGTCGAGCTTCCCTGGGGCGGTCCTGAATCGGACAGGGAGCGGAAGAAGTTCGGCCTCGTACTGACAACGAAGTACGGGAACGCGATCGCCGCCAACACGTGGAACACCGAGATCTGGAAGCCTGCCCTGGCCAGGGCAGGTGTCATCCCTCCGCGTGTCAAGGGGGCGAAACCTTGGCAGTGGCAAGCGGCACCGAAGGACGGGTTCCATGTGTTGAGGCACACGTACGCATCCCTCGTGCTGGAGGCAGGAGAGTCGGTCGTCACCCTCGCCAAGTGGTTGGGGCATTCATCGCCGACCATCACGCTCGATCACTACGCGCACTTCATGCCGGAGGCGGGGAAGAAGGGGCGCAGGGCGATCGATAGCCTGCTGGGGGAGCGGGCGGAGGAGAGTGCCGGTCCAAACTCCCCAGATTCTCCCCAGGCCCGATCCTGAGTGCAGATTCGACCGTCCGACGCGCGTAAACAGCGAGGTGAGAGCCCGTATGTTCACCACCCGCCCCACCCTCCAGGGCACCTTCGGCATGGTGTCCTCCACCCACTGGCTCGCCTCGCAGTCGGCGATGGCCGTCCTGGAGGACGGCGGCAACGCCTACGACGCCGCCGTGGCCGCCGGGTTCGTCCTGCACGTCGTGGAGCCTCACCTCAACGGGCCGGGCGGCGAGGTGCCGATCATCCTCGCCCCCGCCGACGGCGAGGTCCGGGTGCTCTGCGGCCAGGGACCCGCGCCCGCCGGGGCCACGGTCGGGCACTACCGCTCACTCGGTCTCGAACTCGTCCCCGGCACCGGACCGCTCGCCGCCGCCGTGCCCGGCGCCTTCGACGCGTGGATGGTGCTGCTGCGCGACCACGGCACCAAATCCCTCGCGCAGGTGCTGCGCTACGCCATCGGCTACGCCGAGGACGGCCACGCGCCCGTCGAGCGCGTCGGCCAGACCGTGGAGAGCGTCCGCGAGCTGTTCGAGACCGAGTGGACCTCGTCGGCCGACGTCTACCTGCCCGGCGGCCGGGCCCCCGCCCCCGGAGAGCTGTTGCGCAACCCCGCCCTGGCCGCGACCTGGCGACGGCTGACGGCCGAAGCCGAGGAGACGGGCGGCGAGGACCGCGTCGCGCAGATCGAGGCCGCGCGCTCGATCTGGCGCACGGGATTCATCGCCGACGCGCTGATACGCCAGTCCGACCGCCCCACCCTCGACACCAGCGGCTCCCGTCACACCGGCACCCTCACGGCCGCCGACCTGGCCGGCTGGTCCGCGACGTACGAGAGGCCGGCGACGTACGACTGGAACGGCTGGACCCTCTGCAAGGCCGCCGGCTGGAGCCAGGGCCCCGCCTTCCTCCAGCAACTCGCCCTCCTGCCGCCCGTGCCCGAGCTTCCGGCGTACGGCTCCGCGGAGTACGTCCACCTCCTCACGGAGGGCTGCAAGCTGGCCATGGCCGACCGCGAGGCCTGGTACGGCGACGCCGCCGAGGTACCGCTCGGCACACTGCTCTCGGAGCCGTACAACGCGGCACGCCGCGCCCTGGTCGGCGACAGGGCCTCCTACGAACTGCGCCCCGGCAGCCCCGACGGACGCACGCCCGTCCTCAGCGCCCACGCCGCCGCCGTCGCCGCCGGAGAGGCCGGCTTCGACGCCCTCGGCGTACCGGCGGCGGGCGCGGGCGAGCCGACCGTCGCCCAAAACGGCGCGACCCGCGGCGACACCTGCCACCTCGACGTCGTGGACCGCTGGGGCAACATGATCGCCGCGACACCGAGCGGCGGCTGGCTCCAGTCCAACCCCGTCGTGCCCGAACTCGGCTTCCCGCTCGGCACCCGCCTCCAGATGGCCTGGCTGGAGCCCGGACTGCCCAACTCCCTCACGCCGGGCCGCAGGCCGCGTACCACGCTCACACCGTCCGTCGCCCTGCGCGACGGCACCCCCGTCCTGGCCTTCGGCACCCCCGGCGGCGACCAGCAGGACCAGTGGCAGCTCCACTTCTTCCTGGCCGTCGCGCTGCGCCCGCGCGTACGCGGCGGACTCGACCTCCAGGGCGCGATCGACGCGCCCAACTGGCACAACGACAGCTTCCCCAGCTCCTTCTATCCGCGCGGGATGCGGCCGGGCAGTGTCACCGTGGAGGCCGCCACGGACGCGTCCGTCGTGGACGGACTGCGCGAGCGGGGCCACGACGTCACCGTCGGCGAACCCTGGTCCGAGGGGCGGCTCTGCGCGGTCGCCAGGGACCCGCGCACGGGAGTGCTACTCGCCGCGGCCAACCCGCGCGGTATGCAGGGGTACGCCGTGGGCCGGTGAATGCCGTGCGGTGGCCGGACGCCCGGCCGCCATCGAGCCGTCATCTCCGCTCCCACCTGCGTTGTCGCACCTCTGTGGTTCTCTTGAGGCATGATCGATGACTTCCTGAACGGTGACCTTTCCGCTGTCGAGGCGGCGATGCGCGCTGCCGCCGCCGCCGAGATCATGCCGCGCTACCGGCAGCTCGCCGCCCACGAGATCGTCGAGAAGTCCGGCCCCCACGACCTGGTGACCAGCGCCGACCGGGGTGCCGAGGAGCACCTGACCGCGGCCCTCACGGCGCTCCTGCCCGGCTCGGTGGTGGTGGGCGAGGAGGCGGTGCACGCCGACCCGGCCGTGTACGGGGCGCTGAGCGGCGAGGCGCCGGTGTGGATAGTCGACCCCGTCGACGGCACCCGCCAGTTCGTCCGGGGCGAGCCCGGTTTCTGCATGCTCGTCGCGCTCGCCCAGGGCGGCGAGGTGCTGGCCTCCTGGACGTACGCGCCCGCGACGGACGAGATGGCGACCGCCGTACGAGGCCGGGGCGCCCGGCTGGACGGTGTCCCGCTGAGCTGCGGCGCCCCCGCGCCCGACGCGGTGCTCGACGTCGCGACATCGCACCCGGACTACACGACGCCCGAGGAGAAGCGGGCGCTGCTGGGCGTCCGGAGCGCCGACGACATCGCCGCCCGGCCGTGCGGGTCTGCCGGGCTGGAGTATCTGGACATCGCGCGCGGCGCGCTCGACGCCGTCGCCTTCAGCTGGGAGCTGGCCTGGGACCACGCGGCGGGCCTGCTGCTGGTGACGGAGGCGGGCGGCGCGCAGACGACGCTCACGGGCGAGCCCTTCCGGATCACGGGAGGCAACGCGCTGCCGTTCACGGCGGCACGGGACGCGGTGACCGCGCGGCGGGTGCGGGAGCACCTGCTGGCGGGGGAACCGGCGGAGGCCGGGGCCGGGGCGGGTCCGGGCGACTGACGGAGCCGGTGGCTCGTGGACGGGCCGCATCCGTCGCCCCGCCGACGCCGTGTCGGGAGCCAGGAATATCCTGGTTCCTCTGCCATCGGCTGACGAAGGAGTCCGAAGGTGCCGTCGATGCTCGATGCCGTCGTCGTGGGGGCGGGCCCCAACGGGTTGACCGCCGCGGTCGAGCTGGCCCGGCGAGGATTCTCCGTCGCCGTGTTCGAGGCCTGTGACACCGTGGGCGGGGGAGCGAGGACCGAGGAGCTGACGCTGCCCGGCTTCCGTCACGACCCGTGTTCCGCCGTGCATCCGCTGGGCGTCGGATCGCCCGCGTTCAACGACATGCCCCTCGCGCGGTTCGGCCTGGAGTGGCTGCACCCCGAGCTGCCCATGGCCCACCCCTGGGACGACGGCACGGCCGCCGTGCTGTCCCGCTCCGTCGCCGAGACCGCCGCCTCCCTCGGCCCGCGCGACGCGGGAGCGTACCGCCGCCTCCTCGCCCCCTTCCTCGGCAAGTGGGACAGCTTCGCGCGGGACTTCATGGCACTGCCCCCCAGGGGCCTGCCGCACGACACCCTCACGCTCGCCCGCTTCGGGCTGGCCGGGATCCCGTCGTCGAACGTGCTGATGAGGCGCTTCAAGGACGAGAAGGCGAAGGGGCTGTTCGCCGGACTCGTCGCCCATGTCATCGCTCCGCTGAGCGGGATCGCGACCGGCGGGGTCGGGCTGATGTTCGCGCTCGCCGCGCACGAGAACGGCTGGCCGCTGCCGCGCGGCGGCTCCCAGTCCATCTCGGACGCGCTCGCCGCCTATCTGCGCGACCTCGGCGGCACGGTCCACACCGGATTCGAGGTCAAGCGGCTCGACGACCTGCCCCCCGCCCGTGCGTACGTCTTCGACACCACGCCGACCGCGCTCGCCCGTATCGCGGGCCTCGGCAGGGCGTACGACTCGTACAAGTACGGCCCAGCCGTGTTCAAGATCGACTACGCGCTGGACGGGCCCGTGCCCTGGACGGCGGAGGCCGCGCGCCGGGCCGGCACCGTCCAGGTGGGGCCCACGAAGGGGGAGATCAGCACCGCGCTGAATCTGGCGTACGGCGGCAGCGCTCCCGCCACACCGTTCCTGATCACCGCCCAGCCCAGCCTGGTGGACCCGTCCCGCGCCCCCGAGGGCAAGCATGTCTTCTGGGCGTACGGCCATGTGCCGCACGCCTGGGAGGGCGACCTGACCGACGCGATGGAGCGGCAGATCGAGCGCTTCGCGCCAGGCTTCCGGGACCGTGTCCTGGCCCGTGCGACCGCCGGCCCGCGAGAGCTGGCCGCCCGTAACGCCAATTACGTGGGCGGGGACATCGCGAGCGGCTCCGTCGCGGGTCTGCGGCTGCTGGTGCGTCCCAAGCTCTCCCTGTCGCCGTACAGCACCCCGCACCCGGCGGTCTTCATCTGCTCGTCCTCGACCCCGCCGGGGCCGGGCGTGCACGGCATGTCGGGCCAGAACGCGGCGAAGGCGGTGTGGCGCAGGCTCCGGGCGGGCTGAGTTTCAGGTCCGGGGGCACTGTCCCCGATCGCCGGACGGGCGGCGCATGCGGCCCGGCCGGCGATCGAGGACGAGCGCGGCACAAGCCGGGCGGCGCCATGACCCCTGGCAGATGACCTCTGGCAGCGTGAGGTTGATGTCGGATTCCCGCCAGCCCCGCCCACCCCGCGTGACCGATGCTTGACGCATGCACACCGACACCGAGCGCTGCCTGCGTGCCGTCCGGTCCAAGGACGCGCGATTCGACGGATGGTTCTTCACCGCCGTCCTGACCACCGGTATCTACTGCCGTCCCAGCTGCCCGGTCGTGCCCCCCAAGGCCGAGAACATGGTCTTCCACCCCAGCGCGGCCTCCTGCCAGCAGGCCGGATTCCGCGCCTGCAAGCGCTGCCGGCCCGACACCAGCCCCGGCTCGCCCGAGTGGAACGCCCGCGCCGACTCCGTCGCCCGCGCCATGCGGCTCATACATGACGGCATCGTCGACCGCGAAGGCGTCACCGGGCTCGCCGGGCGGCTCGGCTACTCGCAGCGGCAGATCGAGCGGCAACTGCTCGCCGAGCTCGGCGCCGGGCCGCTCGCCCTGGCGCGCGCCCAGCGGGCCCAGACCGCCCGGCTGCTCATCGAGACGACCGCGCTGCCGATGGCGGAGGTCGCCTTCGCCGCCGGCTTCTCCTCCGTCCGCGCCTTCAACGACACCGTCCGCGAGGTGTTCGCGCTCGCCCCCACCGAACTGCGCGCACGCGGCGCCCGGCGCCCGGACAACGCCGCCCCCGGACCCCGGACACCCGGCGTGATCAGCCTGCGGCTGCCCTTCCGCGCACCGCTGACCCCCGACAACCTCTTCGGTCACCTGGCGGCGACGGCGGTCCCGGGCGTCGAGGAGTGGCGGGACGGCGCGTACCGGCGCACGCTCCGCCTTCCGTACGGGCACGGCATCGTGGCCCTGACACCGCGCCCCGGCCACATCGCCTGCCGGCTCGCGCTGACCGACCCGCGCGATCTCACCGTCGCCATCAGCCGCTGCCGCCGCATGCTCGACCTGGACGCCGACCCGGTCGCCGTGGACGAGCAGTTGCGCACCGATCCGCTGCTGGCCCCGCTGGTCGACAAGGCGCCCGGTCGCCGGGTGCCGGGCACCGTCGACGCCGCCGAGTTCGCCGTACGCGCGGTGCTCGGCCAGCAGGTGTCGACCGCCGCCGCGCGCACGCACGCGGCCCGTCTCGTCACGGCGTACGGCACACCCGTGGACGACCCCGAGGGCGGGCTCACCCATCTCTTCCCCACGACGCAAGCGCTGGCGGCCCTGGACCCCGAATCCCTCGCGCTGCCGCGCAGCCGCCGCGCCACGCTCACGACCCTGGTCGCCGCGCTGGCCGACGGCACGCTCCCGCTGGGCACGGACAGCGACTGGGACGAGGCCAGGGCGCGGCTGCACGCGCTCCCCGGATTCGGTCCCTGGACCGTCGAGTTGATCGCGATGCGCGCGCTCGGCGACCCGGACGCCTTCCTGCCCGGCGACCTCGGTGTCCGGCGGTCCGCGCAGGCACTGGGGCTGCCGTCGACGCCCGCCGCGCTCACCGCACGCGCCGCCGCCTGGCGGCCCTGGCGCGCGTACGCCGTGCAGTACCTCTGGGCCACCGAGGACCACGCCATCAACGTCCTTCCCGCATAAAGGAGTTCACCGCATGACCAGATCACACACCGTGATCGACAGCCCGTACGGGCCGCTGACCCTGGTGGCGACCGAGGGGGTGCTGAGCGCCCTCTACATGACCGAGCAGCGCCACCGCCCGCCGCAGGAGACGTTCGGAGAGGTCGACGCACGCCCCTTCGGTGTCGTGATCGACCAGCTCGACCAGTACTTCGCCGGCGAGCGCACCGGGTTCGACGTGCCGCTGCGGCTGAACGGCACGCCGTTCCAGCGCAGCGTCTGGGAGCAACTGGTGGCGATCCCGTACGGCGAGACCCGGTCGTACGGCCAACTGGCCGACGCCCTGGGCAAGTCGGGGGCCTCACGCGCGGTCGGACTGGCCAACGGCAGGAACCCGGTGGGCATCATCGTGCCGTGCCACCGGGTGATCGGCTCGACGGGGAGTCTCACCGGATACGGCGGCGGACTGGACCGCAAACAGCGGCTGCTGGCCTTCGAGGGCGCGGCGCGGGTGGGTACGGGGCCGGGGGCGGACGGGGCGGGCACACTCTTCTGACCGAGGGCCCGTCCCCGCCCCGCTGCCGTATCCGCCCCGTCCCCGCCGCCGTTGCCCTCAGCCGGCGTGGAACCGCTTCAGCAGCGTGGGCAGCGCCGTGCCGATCGGCTCGCGAATGATCTCGTCGGCCCGGTCGTCGTACGGCGTCGGCTCGGCGTTCATCACGACGAGCCGTGCGCCGTGCTCGGCCGCGATCCCCGCCAGTGAGGCGGCGGGCTGCACCTGGAGGGTCGACCCCACGGCGATGAAGACGTCGCACGCCTTGGCGATCGACATGGCCTGCCCGAGGACGTGCGGGTCGAGCCGTTCGCCGAACATGACCGTCGCCGACTTCAGTACGGCGCCGCACACGGTGCACGGCGGATCGTCCTCGCCCGCCTCGACACGGGCCAGCGCCTCCTCCATGGAGGACCTTGCCCGGCACCCCGTGCAGACCACCGCCCTCGCCGTGCCGTGCAGTTCGAGCACCTTGCGGGCGGGGGTCCCGGCGAGCTGGTGAAGCCCGTCGACGTTCTGCGTGATCACCCGGACCGCGCCGTCGCCCACCCGGTCGAGCTCGGCGACGGCACGGTGGGCGACGTTCGGCTCGGCACGGAAGACCGGGCTGTCACGGCGCATCCGCCAGGAGCGTCGGCGGATCTCCGGGTCGTTCATGTACGAGTCGTACGTCACCAGCTTCTCGGCCGCGGGGTCACGCCGCCACACACCGTCCGGCCCCCGGTAGTCGGGAATGCCGGAGTCCGTGGAGATCCCGGCGCCGCTGAAAATCGCGACGAGAGTCATGCAGCGAGGGTATGCGGCGGAGCCGGGGACGGGCGACCCGATTGCTGCGACGGGCGGTGCCTTCTGTTCGTGCCTCTAACGGAGGTGGCCGAGGTGACCCGGGTGGGGCGCGTGGCCGGCGTAGTCGGAGGGGGCGGTCACGCTGTCGGAGGCGACGGCGGCGACCGGGGTGAAGGGGGTGGGCGTCCCGCCGGTCCAGTGGTTCATGACCGCCCTGCCCGTCTGCTTGGTGACGCCGTCCTCCACGACCGTGCCGGCCTCGGCGAGGTAGTAGCGCCCGTCGTCGAGCGACACGAGCCCGTACTGACCGGTCGACTCCCAGCCGTGGATGCCGGACGGCGGGTGGTGGAGCCCCCGCGCCAGGAGCGGCAGCAGCCGCCCCCGCTCCGGTACCGGCTGGCCGCTGACGGGGCCCGTGACCGGGTGCTGGGAGCCGTCGAGCACGAAGAGGGAGTAGCTGGGGAACTGCGTCTTGGTGCCCTTGTACGCGGCCATCAGCCAGTTGCCGGTGTGCGCGTCGTAGTCGAGGTTCTGGACGCCGTAGGTGGTGTTGCCGGTGTAGCTGAAGTACTTGCCGTCGGGCGATCCGGGGCCGCTGGTGTGCGGGTCGGCCTCGGTCAGCGGGCGCTCGAACTCCTTCCACCGCCGGATGTCGTACTGGAGCAGCACCTGGTTGTCGTTGTCCTGCCGGGTGGTGTTGGCGTAGACACCGTACGCGACCGTGAGCAGCTGCCTGCGCGCCTGGCCCCGCCCGTTGTCGCGCCGTTTGTCGTCGAAGGCGGGGCCGAACGCCACACCGTCGATGCCGCTGCATCCATAGCGGTGGTCGGCGGTCTTGGCGGTGTTGCCGTCGAAGACGCCGTCGCCGTCCATGTCGGCCGTGTAGTCGTCCACGACCTCCTGGAGATGGACGGTCGAGACGACATCGGTCGTCTGGGCGTCCATGTCCATCTCGGTGATGCGGTCACCGTCGAAGATCGCGATGTAGAAGGCCTCCGCCGCCTTGTACTCCAGGGAGCCGTAGACCCTGCCGTCCCTGGTGTTGAAGTCCAGGTCCCCGAGGTGCCCGGTGAAGCCGGTGACCGAGCCGACCGGCTTGCCCGCGAGGTCGGTCTTGACCAGGAGGTTGGTGAACGAGAAGTACATGAAGCCCTTGCGGCGGTCGACGGCCATGCCCTGGACATGGCCCGACTTCCAGGCGCCGCCGTCCACGGTCGCCGGGAGCGCGGGGGTCCTGGGCGCGCCCCGCCCGGAGCCGGTCCCCGCCGGCGCAGTGGGTGTCGCGTACGCCGTCTTCGCCGCTTCCGCCGCTTCCGCCGCTTCCGCCGTCCGCGCCGACGCGGTCACCGCGCCCGCCGCCACAACCGCCGTGGTGAGCACGGCTGTCAGCCAGCCGCGAATCTGCCGTCGCATGTTCCCTCCGGTGTCCTGGGCCTTGGGATTCTGGATCATGCAGGGCGCGCGTGCACGGCGAGCCAACGCGATGTGAACCGACGTCACCGCGAGAGGGTCACCCGACCCGCAGGCCGTTCTCCAACTCCACGGCTCCCGTGCCGGCTTCGAGCACGTCGAGCCCCGCCAGGATGCGGCCGCCGAGCGAGCCGATCATCAACTCGGGGATCCTGGCACGCTCCACGAGGCGCCAGGAGAGCAACTCCTCGTGCTGGAGCCGGATCTCACCGAGCCGCTCGTCATCCAGCACACCGCCGTCGTACAGATACGCGGCGATGGGCGGCCGGTCCGGTGCCTGACTCCAGTCCACCACCAACAGCCGCCCCAACTCGACGTCCAGCCCGATCTCTTCGAGCGTCTCGCGCCGCGCGGCCTGCCGGGGCGTCTCGCCCTCGTCCGACTCGATCGTCCCGCCGGGCAGCGCCCAGCCCGGCCGGTAGCCGGGCTCGACGATCAGCACCCGACCCTCCTTGTCCCGGCAGAGCGCGGCGGCACCGGCGAGCACACGGGGCAGCCCGGCGATGTAGGAGAGGTAGTCGGCATCGCGAGAGGTCGTCACGCGGAAAGCCTAGTTCAGAGGTCCCCTCACGGCCCCGTGACCGCACCCATGTCTATGGGCGGTTTGTCGGCCCTATCGGCGCTCCGGTGATGAGCGCCGCCCATGGGCAGGAGGCCGGGGGTCCGGATAGGGTCGGTGCGGCGCGACTGCCTGTTCGAAAGCAAAGGATGACAAGGTGACGGACGGAGCAGTAACCGAGGCCGCGCACGTGCTCGTCGCGGCGGACAAGTTCAAGGGCTCGCTCACGGCAGTGGAGGTCGCGGAGCGGGTGACGGCCGGGCTGCGCCGGGCCGCCCCCGACGTGACGGTCGAGGCACTGCCCGTCGCGGACGGCGGTGACGGCACCGTGGCCGCGGCGGTGGCGGCCGGGTTCGAACGGCGTGAGGTACGGGTCACCGGGCCGCTCGGCGACGAACTGACCGCGGCGTACGCGCTGCGCGACGGCACGGCCGTCGTGGAGATGGCCGAGGCATCGGGTCTCCAGCACCTCCCGAAGGGCGTTTTCGCACCGCTGACGGCCGGTACGTACGGCTCCGGCGAACTGCTGCGCGCCGCGCTCGACGCGGGCGCGCGCACCATCGTGTTCGGTGTCGGCGGCAGCGCCACGACGGACGGCGGCGCGGGCATGCTGGCCGCGCTCGGCGGACGCTTCCTGGACGCCGACGGGCAGCCGGTGGGACCGGGCGGCGGCGGGCTGCGTGATCTCGCGACGGTGGACCTGTCCGGGCTCGACCCCCGTATCGCCGCGACGGACATCGTCCTCGCCAGCGACGTCGACAACCCGCTGACCGGACCGAAAGGCGCCGCGGCGATCTACGGCCCGCAGAAAGGCGCGTCCCCCGAGGACGTCGACACGCTCGACGCGGCCCTCGCACACTACGCCCGCGTCCTGGAGAAGACCGCCGGGGCCGGGGTGGCCGAATCCGCGCTCTCACCCGGCGCCGGCGCCGCGGGCGGTATCGGCTACGGCGCCCTCGTCGGACTCGCCGCGAGTTTCCGGCCCGGCATCGAGGTCATGCTCGACGTGCTCGGCTTCGGCCCCGCGCTGGCCCGGGCCACGCTCGTCATCACCGGCGAGGGATCGCTGGACGAACAGACGCTGCACGGCAAGGCCCCGGCGGGCGTCGCGGCGGCGGCCCGCGCGCGGGGCATCGAGGTGATCGCGGTCTGTGGCCGACTGGCGCTGCCCGCGGAGGCCCTCGGCCGCGCGGGAATCCGCCGCGCGTACGCCCTGACGGACCTGGAGCCGGACCCGGCCCGCTGCATGGCGGAGGCGGGACCGCTGCTGGAGCGCATGTCGACGGGTATCGCGCGCGACTACCTGACCTGACGCGCGGGCCCGCCGCGGGCTGGGCCGTGTCCGGCGGATCTTCGGGGGCCCGGACGCCTGGCACGGCACCCCGCCGCGATTTCGGGGTCGGCCGGGTACGGCTGGTTCGTCCACCACGCCGGTCCTCAGTCTTGCGATGCACCGCGCCGGCCGCCGCGGGCCCCGCCCTGGGGGTGGACGGCGCTTCCTTCCGGGCCCGCCGCGGTCCTCGATCGCCGGGGGGCAGAACAAGCCCGTCCGGCGATCGAGGACACGACCGGCACCGGGCAGCCCTCCCTCACCCCGGCGTCAGCCGGAACGCGTCGAGCGCCAGGGTCATTTCGATCAGGTCCCGGGGGCGGGACAGGGAGCGCGACGTCAGTTGTTCCAGGCGGCGCAGGCGGTTGAAGACCGTGTTGCGGTGGCAGTACAGACGCGTCGCCGCGCGCCCCGCCGACCCCCCGTACTCCAGCCACGCGTCCAGCGTCTCCAGCAGGACCGCGCGGTCCGCCGGGTCCAGGTCCAGCAGCGGGCCGAACACGTCGGCGATCAGACGGGCCGCCAGTTCCGGCTGGCTGACCACCAGGGCCGTCGGAAGGCGTTCGTCCAGGCGGACGATCCGCTGCGCGTCCGGCGGGAGCGTACGCAGCGCCGTCTCGGCCAGTCGGCGCGCCTGGCCCAGGCCCGACAGGCTGTCCACGACCGGGCTGACACCGCCCGGCCCCTGGCAGGGCCGCACCAGCTCCGCCGTCAGCTCCGCGAGACCCGTCTCGCCGTCGAACGCGACGACCGCGATCTCGCAGTCCGTCCGCATCCGCCAGAAGAACCGCATCCCCTCCGCCACGGCCACCCGCCGGAACGGCTCCCGTCCGTCCCGCCGCTCCACCCGGACGACCACCACCGCGTAACGCCCCTGCTCGGGCAGGTCGAGACCGGCGGCGGCCCGCGCCGCGAGGCCGGGCGTCGAGCGGCCCTCCAGCAGCGCGTCGAGCAGCGCCTGCACCCGTTCGTCGCTGCGCCGTCGCATCGACTGCTCCGTACTGCGGTACGCCTCCGCGACCGCCGTCGCCTGCCGGTCGACGCCCGCCCACATCTGCGACGCCGTGTGCACGAGCATCGGTAAGTCGTCGGGATCCTCCTCGGTGACGATCCGCAGCAGTTCGTCCCACACCAGATAGCCCGCGTGCCGGTAGGCGTGCAGCAGCAGATCGAGCGCCAGACCCTGCTCCGCCCGCTGCCGCCCCAGCTGTTCCGCGTACGCCAGATCGCGGCGCGGCGCCGTACGCGGGGCCGCGATCGCCTCGATCCCGTACCGCATCGCCTCGTTGATCTGCCGCCAGTGCTCGTCACGCGGCACCGCCGCGTCGAACTGCTCGGAGTGGAGCGTGAGTTCGTCCATCAACTGGTCGGCCAGCGCCGGTACACGCTCCAGCAGCACCCGGGACGCGGTCACCAGGACCGACCACTCACGATCAGTGCGCGCTCTGCGGCCACCCATGACTGGTGAGAATGCCACCGGGAGGCGTGGTGCGACAGCCCTTGTGCGCGTGCACAATCCGGCCGCCGCACCGCTGGTCATCGGCAGCGATTCGGTCCCGCGCCGTGGACGGTGCCCCGGCCCGGTGCTGAGGTGTCCCTCCACGGCATGTCAGGACATCCGAATCAGGACATCCGAATCAGGACTGCCGAACCAGGACGGCCGAGTCCAGCGGCATCCGAAGAAACGCCCGGCAAAACGCAGAGGAGAATGCATGGCCGCGCTCGAAGTGCGTGCCCTGTCCGTCGGTTACGGTCCGGTACGCGCCCTGCACGAGGTGTCCCTCGACGTACCGTCCGGCGGGATCACCGCAGTGCTCGGAGGCAACGGCGCGGGCAAGTCCACGCTGCTGAGAGCCATTTCCCGCACCCTCGGCTTCCATCGGGGTACGGCGGGCGGCGGCACCGTCCACTTCGACGGCCGGCCCATCGGCCAACTGAGCGCCGCCGGTGTCGTCGCGGCCGGTGTCGTCCAAGTGCCCGAAGGGCGCCAGGTGTTCGCCCGTATGACGGTCGCCGACAACCTGCGGGCCGGCGCGCTCGGCGCGTCCGGCGGCCGCAAGCGGTACGCGGCGTCCCTCGCCGAGGTGCACGAACTGTTCCCCGTACTCGCGGACCGCGCGGGCCAGCGCGCCGGACTTCTCTCCGGCGGCGAACAGCAGATGCTCGCCCTCGGCCGGGGCCTGATGGCACGCCCCCGGCTGCTCCTCCTGGACGAACCGTCCCTCGGACTCGCCCCCCTCATGGCCGCCCGGATCGGCGAGACGATCCAGCAGATCAACGCCAGGGGCACGGCCGTCCTGCTGGTCGAGCAGAACGCGGCCATGGCGCTGCGGCTCGCGTCCCGCGCGTACGTCCTGGAGGTCGGCGAGGTCACGCTCGAAGGGGACGCGGCCGAACTGGCCTCCTCCGACGAGGTACGCCGCCGCTACCTCGGAGTCGTCGACGAGACGGCCGCCGAGGACGCGGGCCTGGCCCAGGACCGCGCGCCGGTGCTGCGGAGGTGGAGCGCGTGACGGACTCCGAGAAGAGGCCGGCCGCTCCGGCGGGCCGTACGTCGCCCGGACATCCCGAACGGACGGTCGGGCACGCCGCGGGCGGCACGGACGCCGACACGGCCCCGTACGGGGCCGGATCCGTGGAGAGCCCCGCCCTCACCGTCACCGACGTCACCGTCCGGTTCGCCGGACTCACCGCGCTCGACTCCGTCTCCTTCACGGTCGAACCCGGCAGCGTCCACGCCGTCATCGGCCCCAACGGCGCGGGCAAGTCCACCTGCTTCAACGTCCTGTCCGGCGTCTACCGCGCGACCTCCGGCAGCGTCCGCCTCGGCGCGGCCGAACTCACCGGGCTCCCCCCGCACCGTATCGCCGCGCTCGGCGTCGCCCGCACCTTCCAGAACCTCGCGCTCCCGCCGCACGCGACCGTCGCCGACAGCATGCTGCTCGGCCGCCACCGCCTCACCCGCGCCGGTTTCCTCGCCACCGGGCTCCGTCTGCCGTCCGCCGCCCGCGAGGCCCGCGAACACCGGGCCAGGGTCGGCGAGATCGCCGAGTTCGTGGGACTGGCCGGCGATCTGGACCGGCCGGCGGGATCCCTCCCGTACGGAAAACAGAAGCTCGTCGAGCTGGGCCGTGCCCTGTGCATGGAGCCCGCGGTGCTGCTCCTGGACGAACCCGTCGCCGGGATGACGGCCGACGAACGGCGCCGTACGGCGGCCGTCGTGGCCGGCGTACGCGACAGCCTCGGCATCTCGATCGTGCTGGTCGAACACGACATGGGGGTGGTGATGCGGCTCGCCGACGCCGTGACCGTACTCGACTTCGGACGGCGGATCGCCGGCGGTACGCCCGCCCAGGTGCAGAGCGATCCGGCCGTCGTCCGCGCCTACCTCGGCGAGAGCGCCGAGAACAGTGACACCAACGAGGAGGCCACGTCATGACCACCTTCGTCGAACTCCTCCTCGGCGGACTCTCCATGGGCTCCGTCTACGCCCTGATCGCCCTCGGCTTCGTCGTCATCTTCAAGGCCACCGAAGTGGTCAACTTCGCCCACGCCTCGCTCCTCCTCGCTGGCGGCTACGTCACCGCCGTGCTCCACGACGACATCGGCTTCTGGCCCGCACTCGCCGCCGGCATCGCGGGCGCCGCCGTCGTCGGGTCCGCCGTCGAGTACACCGTCATGCGCCGCTACCGGGGCGCCGACCACAGCGTCCTCGCCATCGTCACCATCGGCGTCGACATCCTCCTCACCACCGAACTCACCCGCCGCATCGGCACCGACGTCCTGGCGCTCGGCGACCCGTGGGGCGACGAACTCCTCACCATCGGCGACATCACCATCGCCCAGACCCGGGTCGCGGCGTTCGTCGCGGCGGCGCTGCTGATCACCGCGTTCCTGCTCGCCTTCCGCTACACGACCTGGGGCGTCGCGATGCGCGCGGCGGCGGAGAACCCGCAGACCGCCGCGCTCATGGGCGTACGCCTCGGCCGGGTCTCGCTCTCCGCCTGGGCGGTCGCGGGCTCGCTCGCCGCCGTCGCCGCCCTCTTCCTCACGGTCTTCCCGACCCCCGGCCTCGAACGCGCCACCTCCCTCGCCGCGCTCAAGGCCTTCCCGGCCGCGATTCTCGGCGGCCTCGACTCCACGACCGGGGCGCTCGCCGGGGGACTCATCGTCGGCGTCACCGAGTCCTTCGCCACCGGCTACCAGAGCGATCTGACCTTCCTCGGGCGCGGATTCGGCGACCTCGCGCCGTATCTCGTGATGGTCGCGGTGCTGCTGGTCCGGCCCGCCGGGCTCTTCGGTACGAAGGAGCTCGCCCGTGTCTGACACAAGGCAGGTCCCCGCCACGGCTCGCGCCCTCCTGCGCCACCCCCGCGCCTACGCCTGGCTCGCCGGCTCCCTCCTGCTCCTCGCCCTGCCCTTCTACCTCGACCGCTTCTGGCTCCAGGCCGGGCTCTTCGCGATGGCCGCCGCCATCGGCGCCATCGGCCTCAACCTCCTGACCGGCGCCACCGGACAGCTCTCCATGGGCCACTCCTTCTTCCTCGCCGTCGGCGCCTACGGCTACTGCGTCCTCGCGGGCGAGAGCGGCGAGGAGAACGGCCGGCAGCTCACCGGACTCGGTCTGCCGACCTGGCTCGCGGCCGTGCTCGCCGTACTCCTCGCGGGCGCGGCGGGCGGCCTGTTCAGCCCCATCGCCGGCCGGCTGCGCGGCGCCTATCTGGGCATCGCGACCCTGGCGCTGATCTTCATCGGGCAGCACGTCCTGTTCAACGCGGGAGGTCTGACCGGCGGGTTCAACGGCCGCGACGTCCCCGTGCTCTCCCTCTTCGGTTTCGCCTTCGACGACACCGAGGTCGTGATCGCCGCCGTCCCCTTCGGGGCGTCGGAGAAGCTCTGGTACGCGGGCCTGTTCGCCCTCCTGGTCGGCGGCCTCTTCGCACGCGGCGTGCTGCGCGGCAGGCCCGGCCGGGCCATGAACGCGATCCGCGACCACCGCATCGCCGCCGGGGTGATGGGCGTGCCGGTCGCCCGCTACCGGGGCGCCGTGTTCGTCCTGTCCTCCATGTACGCGGGGCTCGCCGGCGTACTGATCGCGCTGATCTTCCAGCGGACCGTGCCCGACTACTTCGGCATGATCCTCGCCCTCGAATATCTCGCCATGATCGTCATCGGCGGTCTGGGCACGGTCTCCGGCGCCGTCGTCGGCGCGGCCTTCGTCGCCCTGCTGCCGCAACTCCTCACCCACTACAGCGACTCGCTCCCGCTCGTCGCCGACCCGGGCTCGGGCGGCGTCACACCGGGCGAGGCGTCCCGCTATCTGTACGGCGCCGCGATCGTCGCGGTGGTCCTGTTCCTGCCCGGCGGACTCACCCGCCTGTCAGTTCCGACGGTTCGACGGCTCTCACGGGAGAAGACATGAAGCGACGCGCACGTCATACGAACGCACCGAGGGCCGGCGCGGCGCTGCTGGTCGTGCTGGCACTCGCGCTCGCCGGGTGCAGCGGCAAGGCCACCGAGGGCGACGGCAAGGACAAGGGTGCCGGGGGAGTGAGGACCGGGGAGGGCGTGAGCGACAAGACGATCTCGCTCGGTGTCCTCACCGACATGACCGGGGTCTACGCCTCGCTCGGCAAGAGCGTCACCCAGGCCCAGCAGCTGTGGGCGGACCAGACGAACAAGGCGGGCGGTATCTGCGGCCGTACGATCGAGCTGACCGTACGCGACCACGGCTACGACCCGCAGAAGGCCGTCGCCGCCTACACGGAGCTGGAGCCGGACGTGCTCGGCTTCGCGCAGTTCATCGGCTCGCCGTTCGTCGCCGCCGTCGAGAAGCGGATCGACGGCCAGGACAAGGGCCTGGTCCTGCCGCAGGCATGGTCGGCCAATCTGCTCGGCAGTCCTTACGTACGGGTCGTCGGCGCCACGTACGACATCGAGACCATCAACGCCATCGACTACCTCCTCAGCGAGAAGCGCATCACCAAGGGCGACAAGATCGGTCATGTCTACTTCGAGGGCGACTACGGCGAGAACGCGCTCGTCGGCTCCGAGTACGCGGCCGAGCAGGCGGGTCTCACGGTCGTCGAGCAGAAGATCAAGCCGACCGACAACGACATGTCCGCGCAGGTCGCCGCGCTCAAGAAGGCCGGTGTCAAGGCGATCGTGATCAGCGCCGGACCCCGCCAGGCGGCCTCACTGGTGGGTGTGGCCGCGGCGGGCGGATTCAATGTGCCGGTCGTCGGCAACAACTCGGCGTTCGCGCCGCAGCTGCTCGCCACGGCCGCCGGCCCGGCGCTGATGAAGGACTACTACATCGCCTCCTCCACCCTGCCCATCGGCTCGGACGAGGCGGCGCCGAAGAAGCTCGCCACCGAGTACGCGGCCGCCTACCCGGACGACGGCCTCGACAACGGCGTCGTGTCCGGCTACACGGCCGCGACGCTCTACGGCGAGCTGCTGAAGACCGCGTGCGAGAACAAGGACCTCACCAGGGCGGGCATCGACAAGGCGCTGCTCGGGCTCGACGCGTTCTCCACCGGTTTCGGGATCACGCACGACTTCTCCGACCCGGCGGCGCCCTCCACCCGGCAGTCCGTGATCATGAAGCCGGACTCGAAGGTGCCCGGCGGTCTGAAGGTCGTCCAGGAGGCGCAGGTGGCGGAGCCCGCGGAGTCGTTCACCTTCGGCGGGTAGCGGGTCGACCGGCACGGGGAGGGGCCCGGACGCTTCAAGCGTCCGGGCCCCTCCCCATGCCGTTGCCCGCCGTTACGGATGCTGCGCGGCCCGCGCCTCGCGGCGGTTGTCGCGGAAGGTGTTCACCCGTCGCGCCGTGGCGAAGAGCGGGATCACCGCGCCCGTCACCACCTGGAGCGCACAGCCGGTCTGGAGCAGTAGCTGTCCACCCGGCGCGTCGAACGCCCAGGCCGCCAGGAGCCCCATCGCGGCCACGATCCAGCTGAGCATCGCCACCGCGAGGACACCTCGTGGCTTCGGATACTCGACCCGGCTCACCATCAGCCACGCGACGCCGATGATGGCCAGGAGCGTGGGTACGAAGGGGAGCTCCAGGAGCACGATCGAGACGACCGTCAGCGCGCCGAAGGGGCTCGGCATGCCCTGGAACATGCCGTCCTTCAGCGTCACACAGGAGAATCTCGCGAGCCGCAGGACCACCGCCAGCAGCACCACGATCGCGGCCAGCGCCGACACCCGCTGATGCGCGTCGTCGGCGACCATGCCGTAGACGAGCACGAAGTACGCGGGCGCCAGACCGAAGCTGATCAGGTCGGAGAGGTTGTCCAGCTCCGCGCCCATCGGCGAGCTGCGCAGCTTGCGCGCCACGAGCCCGTCGAAGAGGTCGAAGACGGCGGCGCAGAGCATGAGGATCACGGCGGTGGCCGCGGAGTGCCGCGCCATGCCGGTCTCTTCGCTGCCCGTGAGGTGCGGGATCAGGATGCCGGTGGTGGTGAAGTAGACAGCCATGAAGCCGCAGGTCGCGTTGCCGAGAGTGAGGGTGTCGGCTATCGACAGCCGCATGGACAGCGGCATGTCTTCGGCTTCGTCCTCCTCCTCGGCCTCGGCGACCCAGCCGGCCGGTGTGTCGGGATCAATCACGGTCAATTCGAGTCACCCCTGCGGTCGTCGTCTGGCCGACCTCGACGGCTACCTCGACACCTTCCGGAAGGTAGATGTCGACGCGCGAGCCGAAACGGATCAGGCCGATGCGCTCGCCTTGCTCCAGTTTGGTCCCCTGCGGTACGTACGGCACGATCCGTCGGGCGACGGCGCCGGCGATCTGCACCATCTCGATGTCACCGAGCTCGGTGTCGAAGTGCCAGACGACGCGCTCGTTGTTCTCGCTCTCCTTGTTGAAAGCGGGAACGAAGCCGCCGGGGATGTGCTCCACGGACGTCACCGTGCCCGCGAGGGGGGCACGGTTCACATGCACGTTCAGCGGGCTCATGAAGATCGCGACGCGGGTGCGCCCGTCCTTCCACGGCATGATGCTCTGCACCACTCCGTCGGCCGGTGAGATGACCCGGCCCTGTGTGATCTCTCGCTCGGGGTCGCGGAAGAACCACAGCATGCCTGCCGCGAGAGCGGTGGCGGGCACAGCGACGGCGGCGGCACGCCTCGATCGGCGCGCACGGACCAGGCTGAGTGCTGCGGTGGCGACGGTCGGCAGAAGCCACGGCGATGCTCCGCGCGCGAGGCGTCCCTTGGGAATGAGGTCGCGTGGTGCGGAGGTTTGGCTGTGGGGCATGGATGACCTTCGTAGCGGATGGAGCCGCACGGGCAACGGGGGACGGCGGCTTTCCGTCGATGGTATCGGTTGCCGGGTGCAACTGGGCAATGCAGAAGCCGAGTCGACGGCCGGAAGACGATGACGCGGTGTGATGTTGTGGGCGGTCAAATGGGATCAAAGGCCGTGATCAGCCTTGGAATCGGTACTCCTCAAGCAATCGGCGGCCAATGATCATTTTCTGAATCTCGGCGGTACCCTCGCCGATCAGCAGCATCGGCGCCTCGCGGTAGAGGCGCTCGATCTCGTACTCCTTGGAGAAGCCGTAACCGCCGTGGATGCGGAAGGCGTCCTCGACGACTTCCTTGCAGTATTCGGAGGCGAGGTACTTCGCCATCCCCGCCTCCAGGTCGTTTCGTTCCCCGGAGTCCTTTTTGCGCGCCGCATTCACCATCATGGCATGGGCCGCTTCGACCTTGGTCGCCATTTCCGCCAGCTTGAACTGGATCGCCTGGTGCTGGGCGATCGGTTTGCCGAAAGTGTGGCGCTGCTGGGCGTACGAGACGCCGAGTTCAAAGGCACGCTGTGCGACGCCGCAGCCACGCGCGGCGACGTTCACGCGGCCCACTTCGACACCGTCCATCATTTGGTAAAACCCTCGTCCGGTGGTGCCGCCGAGGACCCTATTGGCCGGAATGCGCAGTCCGTCCATGATCAACTCGGTGGTGTCGACGCCCTTGTAGCCCATCTTGTCGATCTTGCCGGGGATGGTGAGACCGGGCCGCACCTCACCGAAGCCGGACTCCTTCTCGACCAGGAACGTGGTCATCGACCTGTGGGGGGCCGTGCCCTCGGGGTGGCCTTCGTCACTGCGGCACAGAACGGCGACGAGCGTGGACGTGCCGCCGTTCGTCAGCCACATCTTCTGGCCGTCCAGTACGTACTCGTCGCCGTCCCGCACACCCTTCGACGTGATCGCCGACACGTCGGAGCCGAGCCCCGGCTCGGACATCGAGAACGCGCCACGCACCTCGCCGGCCGCCATTCGCGGCAGGAAGGTGTCCTTCTGCTCCTCGGTCCCGTGCTGCTTGATCATGTACGCCACGATGAAATGCGTGTTGACGATGCCCGAGACGGACATCCAGCCGCGGGCGATCTCCTCCACGCAGAGCGCGTACGTGAGCAGGGACTCACCCAGACCCCCGTACTCCTCGGGGATCATCAGCCCGAACAGGCCGAGTTCCTTCAGTCCTTCGACGATCCGGGTCGGGTACTCGTCGCGGTGCTCCAGTTCGGTGGCCACCGGAAGGATCTCTTTGTCGACGAAGTCCCTTACCGTGGAGAGGATCTCCCGCTGAATGTCGGTCAGGTCCGCGGTCTGGGCGAGACGGCTCATGGGTCAGCTCTCCTGCGTCGTCGGCTCGGGGCGGCCGGGCTGTTCGCCGCCGCGCTTGTCGATGTAGGTCGCGGTCGGCACCATCACCTTGCGGCGGAACACACACACGACCGTGCCGTCCTGCTTGTAGCCCCTGGTCTCGACATATACGACTCCCCGGTCGTCCTTGGACCGTGACGGGGTCTTGTCCAGGACGGTCGTCTCGCCGTAAAGCGTGTCGCCGTGAAAGGTCGGCGCGATGTGCCGCAGCGACTCGACCTCCAGATTGGCGATGGCCTTTCCGGAGACGTCGGGCACCGACATACCGAGCAGCAGTGAGTAGATGTAATTGCCCACCACCACGTTCCTGCCGAAATCGGTGGTCTTCTCCGCGTAGTTGCTGTCGAGATGGAGCGGATGGTGGTTCATGGTGAGCAGACAGAACAGGTGGTCGTCGTACTCGGTGACGGTCTTTCCCGGCCAGTGCTTGTAGACGGCCCCGACCTCGAACTCCTCAAAGGTGCGTCCGAATCGCATCTCTCACGCCTCCGGGGCTTCGAACTTCGAGGTCCGCCGCAGACCCGCAGCCCGGCCCTTGCCGGAGACGACCAGCGCCATCTTGCGGCTCGCCTCGTCGATCATCTCGTCGCCGAGCATCGCCGACCCCTTCTTGCCGCCCGCCTCGGACGTCGCGTAGTCGTACGCGTCGAGGATCAGCTCCGCGTGGTCGTAGTCCTCCTGGGACGGCGAGAAGATCTCGTTCGCCGCGTCGATCTGGCCCGGGTGCAGAACCCACTTGCCGTCGAAGCCCAGCGCCGCGGCGCGGCCCGCGACCTCGCGGAACGCGTCCACGTCGCGGATCTGGAGGAACGGCCCGTCGATCGCCTGGAGATCGTGCGTACGCGCCGCCATCAGGATCCGCATCAGGATGTAGTGGTAGGCGTCCGCGCCGTAACCGGGCGGCTGCTGGCCGACCACCAGCGTCTTCATGTTGATCGACGCCATGAAGTCGGCGGGGCCGAACACGATGGTCTCCAGCCGCGGCGACGAGGCCGCGATCTCGTCCACGTTCACCAGGCCCCTGGCGTTCTCGATCTGCGCCTCGATACCGATCCTGCCGACCTCGAAGCCCATCGTCTTCTCGATCTGGGTGAGCAGCAGATCGAGCGTCACGACCTGCTGCGCGTCCTGGACCTTGGGCAGCATGAGGCAGTCCAGATTGTGGCCCGCGCCCTCCACGACCGTGATCACGTCGCGGTACGTCCAGTGCGTCGTCCAGTCGTTGACCCTCACGACCCTGGTCTTGCCCGTCCAGTCACCCTTGTTGAGCGCGTCCACCACGGTGTGCCGGGCGCCCTCCTTGGCGAGCGGCGCGCACGCGTCCTCCAGGTCGAGGAAGACCTGGTCCGCCGCCAGCCCCTGCGCCTTCTCCAGGAAGCGCGGGTTTGATCCGGGCACGGCCAGGCAGGAGCGCCGGGGACGGAGCCGGTCGGCGGGCGTGTCCGACGCGGCTGACTTGGGCGACGTGGTCATGCGGAGACCTCCAGGGGTTCGAGCTTGTTCGCGTGACGGATCTCGTCGACGATACGGCCGATGATCTCGGTGATCCCGAAGTCCTTCGGGGTGAAGACGGCGGCCACTCCGGCGGCCCGCAGCGCCTGGGCGTCGGCGCCCGGGATGATCCCGCCGACGACGACCGGGATGTCCCCGGCCCCCTCCTCCCGCAGCCTGCCGAGCACGTCCGGGACCAGCGCGGCGTGCGAACCGGAGAGGATCGACAGGCCCACGCAGTGCACGTCCTCGGCGACGGCGGCGCTCACGATCTGTTCGGGCGTCAGCCTGATGCCCTGGTAGACCACCTCGAACCCGGCGTCCCGCGCGCGTACGGCGATCTGCTCGGCCCCGTTGGAGTGCCCGTCCAGACCCGGCTTGCCCACCAGCAGCCGCAGCCGCCCCGAGCCCAGTTCGGCGGCCGTGCGGGACACCTTCTCCCGTACGGCGGCGAGCGGCGTCCCCGCCTCCGCGGCGACCGCGACCGGCGCCCCGCCCACCCCGGTCGGTGCCCGGAACTCGCCGAAGACCTCCCGCAGCGCCCAGGACCACTCACCGGTCGTCACACCGGCCCGCGCGCACTCCACGGTCGCCGCCATCAGATTGCCGGTGCCGGCCGCGGTCCGCTTCAGGGCGGCCAGCGACTCGTTCACCCGCGCGTCGTCCCGGCCCGCCCGCCACTCGTGCAGCGCGGCCACCACCCGTGCCTCGTTGGCCGGGTCGACCGTCATGATCGCGGTGTCCAGATCGGCGGTCAGCGGATTGGGCTCGGTCGCCTCGAAGCAGTTGACGCCGACGATCTTCTCCTCGCCCGACTCGATACGGGCCCGGCGCTCGGCGTGCGACGAGACCAGCCGCGACTTCAGATAGCCGGACTCGACGGCCGCCATCACGCCGCCCATCTCCTCGATGCGCGCCATCTCCGCCAGCGAGTCCTCGACGAGCAACGCGACCTTCGCCTCCACGACGTGCGACCCGGCGAAGATGTCCTCGTACTCCAAAAGATCGCTCTCCAGGGCGAGTACCTGCTGTATGCGCAGAGACCACTGCTGGTCCCAGGGCCGGGGGAGTCCCAACGCCTCGTTCCAGGCCGGGAGTTGCACGGCGCGGGCGCGGGCGTCCTTGGAGAGCGTGACGCCCAGCATCTCCAGCACGATGCGCTGGATGTTGTTCTCCGGCTGCGCCTCCGTCAGCCCCAGGGAGTTGACCTGGACGCCGTATCGGAAGCGTCGCTGCTTCTCGTCGCTCACGCCGTACCGCTCGCGGGTGATCCGGTCCCAGATGCGGCCGAAGGCCCGCATCTTGCACATCTCCTCGACGAAGCGGACCCCCGCGTTCACGAAGAACGAGATCCGGGCGACGACGTCACCGAACCGCTCGGCCGGCACCTGCCCGCTCTCGCGCACCGCGTCCAGCACGGCGACCGCCGTCGACATCGCGTACGCGATCTCCTGGACCGGGGTCGCCCCCGCCTCCTGGAGGTGATAGCTGCAGATGTTGATCGGGTTCCACCGGGGGATGTGCGCCACGGTGTACGTGATCATGTCGGTGGTCAGCCGCAGCGAGGGCACCGGCGGGAAGACGTGCGTCCCCCGCGACAGGTACTCCTTCACGATGTCGTTCTGTGTCGTCCCCTGGAGCAGGTCGCTGTCCGCGCCCTGCTCCTCGGCGACCACCTGGTAGAGCGCCAGCAGCCACATGGCGGTCGCGTTGATGGTCATCGAGGTGTTCATCCGGGCGAGCGGGATGTCCTTCAACAGCCGGCGCATGTCGCCCAGATGGGAGACGGGGACGCCGACCCGGCCCACCTCGCCGCGCGCCAGGACGTGGTCGGGGTCGTAACCCGTCTGTGTCGGCAGGTCGAAGGCGACGGAGAGCCCGGTCTGGCCCTTGGCCAGGTTGTTCCGGTACAGCTCGTTGGACGCCTCGGCGGTCGAATGGCCGGCGTACGTCCGCATGAGCCACGGCCGGTCCTTCGGGTGCCTGCCGCCGCCTGCTGCCCGTTCCGCTTCCGGCATGTCACACGTCCCGGAAGCGGTTGATGGCGTCGATGTGCTGTGCACGGGTCGCCGGGTCGCTTACCCCCAGCCCCTCGCGGGGTGCCAGCGCGAGGACTCCGACCTTGCCCTGGTGCCGGTTGCTGTGGACGTCGTACGCGGCCTGGCCGGTCTCCTCCAGGGCGTACACCCTCGACAGCGTCGGGTGGATCTTCCCCTTGCCGACCAGCCGGTTGGCCTCCCACGCCTCGCGATAGTTGGCGAAGTGCGAGCCCACGATCCGCTTCAGCGACATCCACAGATAGCGGTTGTCGTACTCGTGGGTGTATCCGGACGTCGACGCGCAGGTGACGATCGTGCCGCCCTTGCGCGTGACGTAGACACTGGCGCCGAAGGTCTCACGGCCCGGGTGCTCGAAGACGATGTCGACGTCCTCGCCGCCGGTGAGTTCACGGATGCGTTTGCCGAACCGCTTCCACTCGCGCGGGTTCTGGTGGTGCGGGTCCTCCCAGAACCGGTAGTCCTCGGCGGTGCGGTCGATGATCGCCTCGGCTCCCATGCGCCGGCAGATCTCGGCCTTGTGGTCGCTGGAGACCACACAGACGGGGTTGGCGCCGCCGGCGAGCGCGAACTGGGTGGCGTACGAGCCGAGTCCGCCGCTCGCCCCCCAGATCAGCACGTTGTCGCCCTGCTTCATCCCGGCACCGTTGCGCGACACCAACTGGCGGTACGCGGTGGAGTTGACCAGACCGGGGGCCGCCGCCTCCTCCCAGGTCAGATGCCTGGCCTTGGGCATCAGCTGGTTGGACTTGACGAGCGCGATCTCCGCCAGACCGCCGAAGTTGGTCTCGAAGCCCCAGATGCGCTGCTCGGGGTCGAGCATCGTGTCGTTGTGCCCGTCCGAACTCTCCAACTCGACGGAGAGACAGTGCGCGACGACCTCGTCGCCCGGCTGCCAGGTGTTCACTCCGGGGCCGGTGCGCAGCACGACCCCGGCGAGGTCGGAGCCGATGACGTGGTACGGCAGGTCATGGCGCCGGGACAGCTCGCTGAGCTTGCCGTAGCGCTCCAGGAAGCCGAAGGTCGACATCGGCTCGAAGATGGAGGTCCAGACGGAGTTGTAGTTGACCGAGCTGGCCATGACGGCCACCAGGGCCTCGCCGGGCCCGAGTTCGGGCACCGGCACGTCGTCGACGTGGAGCGACTTGCGCGGGTCCTTCTCGCGGGATTCGAGACCGGCGAACATCTCGGTCTCGTCCTTGTGCACGGTCACCGCCCGGTACGTCTCGGGCAGGGGCAGCGCGGCGAAGTCGGCGGACGTGCTGTCCGGCGACTGGATGGCGTCCAGGATGTCCTTCACGATGTGGCCTCCGGCGAAGCGTGTTGCGGGAACGCTGAACAGGTCCCTGAGGGATGGGACAACGGGTCGCGCTGTGCGCGTGGTGCGGTGGAGGTGTGCCGTCGGTTCGGCGCGTGGTGGTGCTCGGCGACGCCGGGTGGGCGCGTGGGATGCCTGTGACGCAGGCGTCCGGGCACACGGGCCGGGTGGCTCGCGGGGACAGCCGGAGTACGAGAGGTCTCGGTACGCCGGCTGCCCGGACATACACAACGTATGGCACGCCGTGTCATTGGACAAGGCACTGCGTGCCAACAATTTTTCTCAGTTGTCATCCGGTCAACACGCATGAGCGCCATGGGATCACGTGGGGTGAGGAGCGGCGACTCAGCGTGCGGTGTGGAGCCGGGACCGTACCCATTTGTACGGGCGCTTCATGAGAGGGCGCGGGCCCGACCAGATGAGCGCCATCTGAATCAACAGGAGACAGGCCGCCGTCACCGTCATGACCGCGGTCGCCTCCGGCTGGGACGTGGCGAGCGCGATGGCCCACAGGACGCCCATGGCGAGCATGGGGACGACCAATTGGGACGCGACGGCCAGCGAGTTGAGCTTTCCCGGCGCGATTCCGTGGTGCCAGTAACGCCGGGCCGCCCAGGCCCCGACAACCGTCAGCCCCAGATGGGCACCCCACAGTGCCGCCGGTCCGCTGCCGTCCACCGCCGCGCCGGCCACCAGGCACCCGGTGGCCCACAGAACACCCGCCGCCGGCCCGGCCAGTGTCCTGGCCCGGTCGCGGCGGGTCAGCGGCTGTGAGGGGAGCGGGGGCGGCGGCGGAACCCCGGGGGGCGCGTCCCGTGCCTCCCGGGCCTCGATGAGCGGCCGTATGAAGTCGAGGAGTTCCGAGGCCAGTGCCCTCTCGCCGCTCGCGAGGTGGAGCCTGACCAGCGCGAGCTGGCAGTTGGTCTCCTCCCCTCGCAACTGGTGCGCGCGCGCCAGCTCCAGGGCGTCACCCAGCAGGGGCGCCGCGGCACGGGGCGCGGATGCCAGCAGCTCCGTATCCGCGCGGGCCCGGACCGCCGTCACCGTGGCCCGCACATCTCCGGAGCGCACGGCGAACTCCTGCGCCGTGACACCGTGCGACCGGGCCGCGGCCCACTCCCCGCGATCGCCCGCGTCCTTCGCCAGCCGCCGGTGGGCCCGCGCCGCCCGGACCGGGTCGGTGGCCGACTCGGCGAGATCCGCGGCGTCCCGGTAGGCGCGCCGGGCCCGGTCGGGGTCATGGGCCTCGGTGAGGTGGTCGCCCAGCGCGATACGGGAGTCCACCTCCCGCCCGGTGTCCCCGTCCCACCGCCAATGGGAGACCGCCTTCCGCCGCCGCCTGATCGCGGCGGTGAGGTCGCCGTTCATCGCGGCCACGTCGGCGTTGACGTCGTGCCGGTCCCGCACCCGGACCGGATGGCGGACATTCACCAGGTTGGCGGCCTCGAAACACGTCATCTGATGCTCCCAGCAGGAGAGATCGCCGTAGCGCGACGCCATCTTGCCCAGCAGCTCGATCTGGCGCGCGAACTTCCTCTCCCGTTGGGCGGAGTCCACCAGATCCGTCAGCAGATGCAACGACTCCACCAGCTGCGCGCGCTTCGTCAGGAACTCCAGCAGCGGGTCCCCGATCGCCGCCACCCGCTCGTGGGCGTCCGCCGCGACGGCCATACCCACCGCCTTGGCCGCCGCCGCGGCGTGGTGTTCGAACCAGGGGCCGGGGTCCGCCGCGCCCGCCTCGTCGGCGTAGTGGTCCAGCAGCCGGCCCAGCGCCTCGGAACGGGCCCCGTCCGACTCGTCCGCGAGACGGGCCTGCGCGTACAGCCTGGTCAGGTCATGAAAGCGGTACTGCCCTGACGCGTCGCCCGGCAGCAGCAGATGGGCGTCGCGCAGCCGGTCCAGCGCCCGCCGCGTCCGGGCCGGGGACAGCCCGCTCAGCGCGGACGCCGACGCGGCGTCGAGGAGCGGGCCTGGGTGCAGCCCGAGCATCCGCAGGAGCCGGGCCGTCGGCTCGTCGAACTTGCGGTAGCTGAGATCGAAGGTGGCGTCCAGCCCCAGTTCGCCGAGCCGATCGCGTTGCGGACGCAGCGCGCTCAGCAGGGGGGCGGCATCGTGCTCCTCCCGGTCCAGGCGCGCCCGTACGACGCCGAGCGCGAGGGGCAGATGGCCGCACAGTGCGGCGAGTTCGTCCAGTTCCTCGTTCTCGCCGGGGTCGTGGGCCGCGCTCAGCAGGGCCCGCGAGTCCCGCGCGGTCAGGACGTGCAGCGGAAGTACGGCCATGTCCCGGGTCCCCGGCCGGGTGCGCGATGTGACCAGCAGTCGGTGCCGCGGGTCGGCCGGCAGCAGCGGCGTGAACTGGGTCTCGTCCGCGGCGTTGTCGAGCAGGACCAGTACCGCTCCGTACTGGTCGCCGTGCGTCTTCAGCTGGGACCGGAACATTGCTTCGAGACCGATACGGTGCGGCGGGAGTTCGCCGCCGGGGACCCCCAGCATGCGCAGAAAGGCGCTGAGCAGCTCCTCGGGCCCCGGCGGGCGGCCCGGCGGCAGGGTGCCCGCGTCCGCGTACAGCACTCCGCCCGGGAACCAGCCCCGCTCCAGGGCCTGATGGGCGGCGTCCAGCGCGAGCGACGTCTTGCCCACCCCGCCCTGGCCCGTGACCACGACACCGCGCGGACCGGTGGAGGAGGGGTCGGGGCGGTCGGGGCCGAGGAGGCCGAGCAGCGACCGGGTCGGTGCCTCGCGGCCCACCAGGGGGCCCGGCCGGGCAGGGAGCCCCGCGAGCGCCCGCCGGGGCGGGGCGGCGGCGTTCGCCCCGTACACGTTCACCAGGTCGGCGTGGCCCACCTGGAGGACGGTCTCCGCCGTGCCGCCGCTGAACTCGTTGCTGAACACCGGCTCCCCGGACACCAGCGTCCGCCCCCTCCCTCGGCTCCGGCATCGAACTGACTGCCTATCACGGAAGTCGCGGCGGGTGGTGGGGTCAGCGGTTTCCCAGTGCCTGCTTGATCGTGCGCATGACCTCGTCCAGCGGCGCGTCGGTACGGGCCACCGCCACCAGGACCTCGCCGCTCGTGCTCACCGTGGCGGCGGGACTCGCGCCGCCCCCCATGGTCCGGCCCGCGCCGATGCCCGAGCCGAAGGTGTCACGGACGATCGCGAAGGCGTGGTCGAGCTGGGTCTCCACATCGCCCTGGCCGTCGGCCCGCAGCCAGCGGCGCAGCACATGGTTGTGCGCGGTGACGACGGCGGACGCGGCCACCTCGGCCAGCAGCGGGTCGTCGTTGCCGTCGGGGTGCTCGTGCTCGTCGAAGTGGCCCAGCAGATAGCGGGTGAACAGCCGCTCGTAGCGCGCCACCGAGGCGATCTCGGCCTCGCGCAGCGTGGGCACCTCACGGGTGAGCTGGTAGCGCGCCACGGAGAGCGTCGGCGAAGCCGCGTACATCCGCATGACTTCCTTGATGCCCCGGCACACGGTGTCGAGGGGGTGCTCGTGCGCCGGCGCCGCGTTCAGGACCGCTTCCGCGCGGACGAGGGTGTCGTCGTGGTCCGGGAAGATCGCCTCTTCCTTGGAACGGAAGTGCCTGAAGAACGTCCGGCGCGCGACCCCGGCCGCCGCGGCGATCTCGTCGACGGTCGTCGCCTCGTACCCCTTGGTGGAGAACAGCTCCATCGCCGCCGCCGACAACTCCCGGCGCATCTTCAGCCGCTGCGCCGCCGCGCGGCCGCCCGCCGCGCTCTCCGGCGCGTCGGCAGCGGTGTGCGTACGGGCGGGCCGTCGGGCGGAGTCAGCGGGCTGAGCCATGACCCGAACGTACTGCATCCGCGCAGGAGGGCGCGCCCGTGGGGGCCGTGCCGGGGGCCCGTCCGACGTCCGGTTCGTCCTCGATCGCCGGACGGGCCGCGTGCTGTGTCCTCGATCGCCTCACGGGCTGGAGTTCAACCCGTGAGGCGAACGAGGACAGGGTGCGGTCCACGGGTCGCTCGCCCTACTTCCGCGCCGCGTACTCGCGGAAGCCGCGTCCCGTCTTGCGGCCCAGGCAACCCGCGGCCACCAGGTGTTCGAGCAATGGCGCCGGCGCCAGCCCGGGGTCGCGGAACTCCCGGTGCAGCACCTTCTCGATGGCCAGCGAGACATCGAGACCGACCACGTCCAGTAGCTCGAACGGCCCCATCGGATAGCCGCCGCCCAGCTTCATCGCGGCGTCGATGTCGTCCAGCGTGGCGTAGTGCTCCTGAACCATCTTCACCGCGTTGTTCAGATACGGGAACAGCAGCGCGTTCACGATGAAACCGGCCCGGTCACCGCAGTCCACCGGGTGCTTGCGGATCGTCGCGCACACCTCGCGGACCGTGGCGTGCGCCTCGTCGGACGTGAGGACGGTACGGACCACCTCGACCAGCTTCATCGCGGGGGCCGGGTTGAAGAAGTGCATGCCGATCACGTCGCGCGGACGTGTCGTGGCGCGGGCGCACGCGACGACAGGCAGCGACGACGTCGTGGTGGCCAGTACGGCGCCCGGCTTGCAGACCTTGTCGAGTGCCGCGAACAACTGCCGCTTGACCTCCAGGTCCTCGGCCACCGCCTCGACCGCGAGATCGACGTCGTCGAACGCGTCGAGCGAACCGGCCGGTGTGATCCGCGCCAGGGCGTCGTCGCGCGCCTCCCCGGTCAGCCGCCCCTTGTCGACGGAGCGGCCCAGGGACTTGGCGATCCGCGCCTTGGCCGCGTCCGCCTTCTCCTGGCTGCGGGCGGCGAGCACCACGACGTAACCCGCCTTGGCGAAGACCTCGGCGATCCCGCTCGCCATCGTTCCCGAGCCCGCGACACCGACCGACCGGACCGCCGGCCGCCCGCTCCCGCCGCCGCCCCCCACGTCCAGCGGGGTCAGCGCGTCGCGCACCACCGTGCCGCTGCCCGGCTCCTCGTACGTGTAGAAGCCGCGCCCCGACTTACGGCCGGTGAGCCCCGCCTCGCTGAGCTGCCGCAGGATCGGCGCCGGAGCGTGCAGCCGGTCGCGGGACGCCGCGTACATGGCCTCCAGGACCGTACGGGCGGTGTCGACGCCGATCAGGTCCAGCAGCGCGAGCGGGCCCATCGGCAGGCCGCAGCCGAGCCGCATCGCGGCGTCGATGTCCTCGCGCGAGGCGTACTTCGCCTCGTACATCGCGGCGGCCTGGTTCAGATAGCCGAAGAGCAGCCCGTCGGCGACGAAACCGGGCCGGTCGCCCACCGCGACGGGCTCCTTGCCCAGCTCACGAGCCAGCGCGGTGACGGCGGTGACGGCCGCCGGCGCGGTCAGCACCGACGACACGACCTCGACCAGCTTCATCGCGGGGGCCGGATTGAAGAAGTGCATGCCGAGCACGCGCTCCGGGTGCGCGGATTCGGCGGCGAGCCGGGTGACCGACAGCGCGTTGGTGCCGGTCGCCAGGATCGTGCCGGGGCCGACGATCCCGTCCAGCGCGCGGAAGACCTGCTGCTTGATCTCGTACGACTCGGGGACGACCTCGATGACGAGATCGGCGTCCGCGGCGGCCTGGAGGTCGGTGAACGTACGGAACCTGGCGAGCATCCCGCGCCGCTCCTCCTCGGTGACCCGCCCGCGCTCCACGGCACGGGCCGTGGACGCTTCGAGCGCGGCGACCGCGTGGGCGGTGGCGATCTCGTCGATGTCGATGCCGATGACCTCGCGGCCGGCGCGGGCGAGGACCTCGGAGATACCGGTCCCCATCGTGCCGAGGCCGACGACGGCGATGGTGGAGAGAGGGATGTCCATCACGGGACTCCAGGGGATGAGTGACGACTGAAGAGGGGGACGGGCGCGCTGCCGTTGCCGCTGCCGCGCGCGGGGTCCGCCGCACTGCTTGAGTGGGGCGCGCCGCGCGGGCGCTGTGGATGTAGGAGTGAGAGGTCGGCGGACCCTGTCCCGGAGTCGCGCCGTGCGTGTGCCGAACCGACGGGCACTCACGGTGGCTGCGTCACCAGGCCACCGGGAGCCGCGGGGGTTTCCCGCTCACTTGAGATTAACCGGCGGGTAACGAGCGCGCCAGCCCTGGGGAGATGTGCGGTGCGTCACCGGCGTAAACCGGCCGTTCGGGCACCGGGTGGTCACGCAGTGCATCCTGTCGGACACGGAGCGCGGATACCCTGCCCGGCATGAGCGAGCTGGAACGGCAGGCAGGGCCCTCGGATGCGGCGAGGGCGGGAGCGACCGAGGCGGTGGGGGTGATCGGGCCCCGTGCCCCGGTCACCGCCCGTGCGGAACGGGCCGTCAGCGACGAGGAATCGCGCGTACTCGCCGACCGGGTACGGGACGAGTCCGGCAACTCGGCCACGTACCGGCGACTGATGGCCACCGAGGACCACGAGGAACTGGCGGACGTGCTCGTCGCTCCCCAACACCCCCTGTGGGCGCGGGAGATCGCCGCCTTCCGGCTCGGCTGCGCGGGCGACCGGCGGGCGTTCGAGACGCTGGTGCTGCTCCTGAACCACCGCGACGCCCAGCGCTGCCTGTCCGCCTCCCGCGCGCTGGCCGTACTCGGCGACCCCCGTACACCGCGCGCCGCCGCCGCGCTCGCCACCAACGTGCTGCGCACCGCGTACGCGCTCCACCCGGTACGGCTGCTGGCCGAGTTGCGGGCGCCGGAGTCCGTACCCGCCCTGATCGCCACCCTGGAGCGGCTGCTCGCGCCGGACGAGCCCCACTGGCGGGTGGCGCTCGCGTGCGTGGAGGGCCTCGGGCGCCTGGGCGACCGCCGCGCGCTCCCCCTGCTCCGCAGCGCCCGCGCACACCCCCGGTTGTCGGCCGCCGCGTCGGAGGCGCTCAGGCGCCTGGGCTGATACGCCGCGGTGGCCCGCTCGGTGCCGGATCCGAATCCGGCCTTTTCCCGGAAGCGGCGGGCGGGCCCACGGATGCGGGTCCCCCCCGCGACGGGGTGTGTCCTCAATCGCCGGACGGGCTTGAAAAATCCGCCGACCGGGCTGGAAGGGGCCGCCGCGACGGGGTGTTGTCCTCAATCGCCGGACGGGCTTGAAGCGTCGGCCGGACGGGCTTGGAAGGGCCCGCCGGCGGGACGGAAGCGTCGGCCGGGGCGGCAACTTGAAGCCCGTCCGGCGATTGAGGACACGCGCGGGCCGCAGGCCGGGCGAACCGGGCCCGGCCGGCTACTCCGTCGCGACCGCCGCCGTCAGTCGCCCTGAACGGCCTCGATCACTGTCATCCCCGGATGATCGCACCAGGAACTACAACAGCGTCAGCTGCGTCGGCCCCGCCTCCGGGGCGGGCGTCTCCGGGACCGGCACGCGCCGTCGCGCCGCCCGCCCCGCCGGGCCGATCCCGAACTCGTCCGCCAGTTCGTGGACCTGGCGCGTGATGCGGCGCTGGTACCACTTCGGCGCGTACGCCCCCTCCGCGTACAGCCGCTCGTAGCGCGGCACCAGATGCGCGTGGTGCTCCCGCAGCCACCGCATGAACCACTCGCGCGCCCCCGGCCGCAGATGCAGTACCAGCGGGGTCACCGACGTCGCCCCGGACGCGGCTATCGCCCGCACCGTGGCCCGCAGTTGGTCCGCGCTGTCGCCGAGGAAGGGGATGACGGGGGCCATCAGGACCCCGCAGCCTATGCCGCTGTCCGTCAGGGCGCGGACGGCGTCGAGACGGCGCTGCGGTGAGGGTGTGCCCGGCTCGACCGTGCGCCACAGCTCCTGGTCGGTGAAGCCGACGGAGACGGACACGCCGACGTCCGTGACCTGCGCCGCCTCTCGCAGCAGCTCCAGATCACGCAGGATCAGCGTGCCCTTCGTCAGGATGGAGAAGGGGTTCGCGCGGTCGCGCAGCGCCGAGATGATGCCCGGCATCAGCCGGTAACGGCCCTCCGCCCGCTGGTAACAGTCGACGTTCGTCCCCATCGCGATGTGCGCGCCCTGCCACTGGCGGGAGGCGAGCTGCCTGCGCAGCAGCGCCGGCGCGTTGATCTTGACGACGATCTGCGAGTCGAAGCCGAGGCCGGTGTCGAGGTCCAGATAGCTGTGGGTCTTGCGGGCGAAGCAGTACACGCAGGCGTGTGAGCACCCCCGGTACGGATTGACCGTCCACTCGAACGGCATGCGCGACGCGCCCGGCACCCGGTTAACGATCGAACGGGCGCGGATCTCGTGGAACGTGATGCCGCGGAATTCGGGGGTGTCGAAGGTCCTGGTGGTCACCGCGTCCGTACCGAAGAGCGCGGCGTCGCGGGCCGACGTGGGGTTCTCGGCCAGATTGTCCCAGCGCATTTGCGCCTCCTCAGTTGTACTGACCACAGAATAGAACATGTGTTCCCATGATCGATGCAACCCCGGATTTGGGCGCGCCTCGCGGAGATGGTTGGCTGGCCGCCCGGAGAACCGAATGCTGGAGGAAGCCATGGCGCAGGTCGAAGCCACGACGGAGCGGATCATCGCGGCGGACGCGGAGACGGTGTTCGACGCGCTGGCGGACTACCAGGACGTCCGCCCGAAGGTGCTGCCCGCGCACTTCAGCGAGTACGAGGTCCGCGAGGGCGGCGACGGCGAGGGAACCCTCGTCCGCTGGAAGCTCCAGGCGACCAAGAAGCGCGTCCGTGACTGCCTCATCGAAGTCACCGAGCCCACGGACGGCCAGCTCGTGGAGAAGGACCGCAACTCCTCCATGGTGACCACCTGGGTCGTCACCCCGGCGGGCGAAGGCCGTTCGAAGACCGTCGTCACCACCGTCTGGGACGGCGCCGGCGGTATCGGCGGCTTCTTCGAGAGGACGTTCGCGCCCAAGGGCCTCGCCCGTATCCACGACGAGCTGCTCGCGAAGCTCGCGGCGGAGACGGAGAAGGCCACCGAGGCGTCCTGAACCGTCAAGTCCCCCCGGGCCGGGGCGTCCTGAACGTCGACGGACGACACCCCCGGCATCACTGATTCGAGTGGTTTCCCCCGCGACGCGTGACGTGCGCCCGCGCACCACGCGTCGCGGGAAAGCCGCTGATGAGCGCCCCCGCCCGCTCCTCACCACCTCCTGCCGCGGTGCGCCGTACTCCTTCCCGGTGAAGCGCCCGGCTTGCTCCCGCTCTGCGTGCAATGTGAAGAATTACGCCGCGCAGACGCGACGAAGGGGAGCAATTCGTGGGTGGGATCACGCTGGTGAAGGACGACGAGCAGGCCGCCGTGCCCGCTCCGGCCGCGACCGAACCGCCCCCACCCGCCACCGGCGCCGCCACCCCGGGCGGTGAACTCTCCCCGCGCCGCGTGCGGTTGGTCTTCACGGGGCTGATGCTCGCGCTGCTGCTCGCGGCGCTGGAGCAGATGATCGTGGCCACCGCCCTGCCGAAGATCGTCGGGGAGCTCCAGGGCCTGGACCGGATGCCCTGGGCCATCACCGCCTACTTGCTGACCTCCACGATCGGCCTGCCGATCTACGGCAAGCTCGGTGACCTCTTCGGCCGCAAGGGCGTCTTCCAGTTCGCCATCGTCGTGTTCGTCGTCGGATCGGCCCTGGCCGGCTGGTCCCGCACCATGAACGAGCTCATCGCCTTCCGCGCCCTCCAGGGCGTCGGCGCCGGCGGACTCATGATCGGCGTCCAGGCGATCATCGCCGACATCGTGCCGCCCCGTGAGCGCGGGCGCTACATGGGCCTCATCGGCGGCGCGTTCGGCCTCGCCTCGGTCGCCGGACCGCTGCTCGGCGGCTTCTTCACCGACCACGTCTCCTGGCGCTGGTGCTTCTACTTCAACGTGCCGTTCGGCCTCCTCACGCTCGCTGTCGTCACCGTCGTGCTCAGACTGCCCAAGCCCAGCGGCAGGGCGCGGCTCGACGTCATGGGCGCCGTGCTGCTCGCCGCCGCATCGACGTGCCTGGTCCTGCTGACCAGTTGGGGCGGTACGGAGTACGCGTGGGGCTCACGCGAGATCCTCGGCCTCGCCGCCGGCGCCGTCGTGACGGCCGTCCTGTTCGTGGTCGTCGAGCACTTCGCGCCCGAACCGATCATCCCGCTACGGCTGTTCCGCGACTCGATCTTCAACATCACCGGCCTCGTCGGCGCGGTCGTCGGCGTCGCGCTCTTCGGCGCCGCCAGCTATCTGCCGACCTTCCTCCAGATGGTCGACGGCGCCTCGGCCACCGAGTCCGGCCTGCTGATGCTGCCGATGATGGGCGGCATCGTCGCCGCCTCCGTCGTCTCCGGCCAGCTCATCAGCCGCACCGGCCACTACCGGATCTACCCGATCCTCGGCAGCGCCGTCTCCGCCGTCGGCATGTGGCTGCTGTCCCGGCTGGAGACCGACACCTCCCGGCTCGAATACAGCGTCTGGCAGGCCGTACTCGGCCTCGGCATCGGCCTCGTCATGCCGGTCCTGATCCTCGCCGTCCAGAACTCGGTGCGGCCCAGCGACCTCGGCACCGCCACCAGCGCCAACAACTACTTCCGGCAGATCGGCGGCAGCGTCGGCGCCGCCGTCTTCGGCACGCTCTTCGCCGACCGGCTCACCGACGCGCTCGTCGAACGCATCCCGTCCGGCGCCGGACTGCCCAGCGCGGAATCCATCACACCGCAGATGGTGCACGCGATGCCGCCCGAACTGCGGGACGGCTACATCCAGGCGTACGCGGACGCGATGCCGCGGATCTTCCTCTATCTCGTGCCGGTGCTTCTGCTCGGCCTGCTCATCGCCTGCTTCCTCAAGGAGAAACCGCTGGTGTCCCACAACGCCTCCGCCGCCGAGTCCACCGCCGTCCCGGGCGCCCGCACTCCCGGCCCCGCCGCCGCCCCCGCCTCCGCGAACGGCGTGGCCCCGCACGCGTACACGCCCGGTGTCCCCGTCTGCGGCACCGTCCAGCACCACGACGGCAGCACCGTCCCGCGCGCCGCGCTCACCCTCATCGACGTGCAGGGCACCCAGATCGGGCGCGGGGCCAGCGGCGAGGACGGGCGGTACGCGCTGAGCGTGCCGGGGGCCGGTTCGTACGTGATGATCGCCGCGGCCGGCGGACACCAGCCGCAGGCCGTCACCGTCACCGTCGGGGAGCGCCCGATCGAGCTCGACGTGGTCCTCGGCGGCGCCGGTCGCCTCGCCGGAACCGTACTGACCGCCGACGGCACACCCGTGCGCGACGCGGCCGTCACCCTCACCGACGTACGCGGGGACGTGGTCGCCTCCACCCGCAGCGGGCGCGAAGGCGGCTATGTGATCTCGGAGTTGGTGGCGGGGGAGTACACCCTTGCGGCCAGCGCGCCCGCCTTCCGGCCCGCCGCGCTCCTCGTCAGTGTCCAGGCCTCGCGCGAGACCCGGCAGGACATCGAACTGGCCGGCGGGGCGGTGCTGCGCGGCACCGTACGGGCCGGGGGCGGCCGTCCGGTCGAGGACGCGCGCGTCACCCTGCTCGACGCCGCGGGCAATGTCGTCGACACCCTCACGACGGGCGCGGACGGGACATTCCGCTTCGTCGATCTGTCGTCCGGCGAGTACACGGTCATCGCCGCGGGCTATCCGCCGGTGGCCACCGTCCTGCGGATGGCGGGCGGCGGACGCACCGAGAGAGACCTGCAGCTGGGCCACGCGGACTGACCGGACCGGCGAGTGGATCAAGAGGCCGGTCACTGACTGAATTTCAGTCAACCTTCCAGCGTACGCGGGCGCACGATCCAATAGTTCATTGCCCGGCGCATTCCGTGTGCGGAGCCGTACCGTGGGTGCACAGCCGCAGATCCCGGCGGCGGGGAAGGAGCCTTCCACCCATGCACAGTGGCACTCCGTCGCTCCGGTCACGGCGCGGGCGCGCCGCGACCGGCCGGATTCCGCTTGCCGTGGTCGTCGTGGACGCCGACGGCCTCGTGTCGCACTGGTCGAGCGGCGCACGGCGGCTTTTCGGCCATTCCAAAGAGGCCGCGGTCGGCCAGCCGGCCGGCGATCTGATGCCGGTCTCGGGTGCGCTCACCGAGGACCGCACGGGACGGGTCAACGGCCCGTACGACCTCTATGGCGCCGACGACGAACTGGGCCCGGAGCTGCACGGGCGCAGCTCCTACCCGACCGCCGGCCGGGCGAAGCTCTCCGACCCGGGACGCCCCCGGCTCGACGTGCTGTGGTGGGCCTACCCGCTGGCCGGGCCGGGCGCCGGCCGCCATCTCGTACTCGCCGCGGACGTCGACCAGTTCCGCGTCGGCGACGCCGACAGCGGCCGGATAGCTCCGAGCTTCTCGCACCACACCGAGTTCGCCGACTCCCAGTCGCTCGCCGGCCGGCTCCCGCACATCCTGCCGAACATGAGCGTCGCGGAGTCGGAGCGCATCGTCGCCCAGATTCTCGAACTCGGCTATCCCGTGCTGGAGTTCAGTCACCACGACCGGGTCCCCGTCACCCCCGACTGGGGTGTGCCGCGCCGGGTGGCGGGACGGCCGGCCGGGGCGCACGGTACGGCGGAGCCGGGGGCCGCGGGCGCCGGTACCTCGTACGGCCACCCCGCCGCCTTGCCGGTGCCCGCGCCCGACCCCGAACTCGACCTGGAGTACGCGGCGGTCCGCGAACGGCTGGAGTTCCTCAACGAGGTCAGCGGGCTGATCGGCTCATCCCTCGATCTCGCGCGCACCATCCGCGAGGTCACCAGCGTGGCCGTGCCCCGCTTCACCGACTTCGCGGGCACCCATCTGCGCGCCGCCGTCCTGGCGGGAGAGGGTTTCCCCACGGGGCGCCCCGACGTCACGACCATCTGGCACCGGGTCTGGGTCGAGCACAACGACGAACCGGGCCGCTGGGACGACACGGTGCCGGTCGGCGAGGCCATCGCCTTCCCCGAACACACCCCCTTCTTCCAGTGCATGGTCACCGGCGAACCGGTCCTCATCCCCCGGCTCAGCGAGGAGGACGGCGACCGGATCTCGGCGCAGTTCGAGAAGCGCGACCTGCGCCCGCTCATCAACAACCGCTCCATGCTGCTGGTGCCGCTCAAGGCGCGCGACGTGGTGCTCGGCTTCATGGTGCTGATGCGGCGTCAGGGGCGGCGGCCCTTCGACGACATGGACCGCACCACCGGCGCCGAACTGGCCGCCAGGGCCGGTCTCGTCCTCGACAACGCCCGGATGTACACGTATCAGGAGAACGTCGCCGACACCCTCCAGGACAGCATGCTGCCGCAGGTCGCCACGCGCATGGCGGGCTGCGACATCGCCACCCGCTATCTGCCCGGCGCGCGGCTCGGCCGGATCGGCGGCGACTGGTTCGACTCCGTCAAACTGCCCGGCTCACGCACCGCGCTCGTCGTGGGTGACGTCATGGGCCACGGCCTCAACTCGGCGGCGATGATGGGCCAGTTGCGGACGGCCGTCCAGACGATGGCGACGATGGAGATGCCGCCCGCCCAACTGCTTCGTAATCTGGACGACTTGGCGCAGCGGCTGGGTGAGAACTATCTGGCGACCTGTCTGTACGCGGTGTACGACCCCATCCGCTCCGAGCTGCAGATCGCCAACGCCGGACACATCCCGCCCGTCCTGGTCCGTGCCACCGACGGCCGCAGCGAACTGCTCGACCTGCCGACCGGTGCCCCCATCGGCGTCGGCGGCGTGCCCTTCGAGACCGCGACCGTACGGGTCGGCCCCGGCGACCGGCTGGTGCTGTGCACCGACGGCCTGGTCGAGGTGCGGGGCCAGGACATCGGCGCCGGTCTCGCGGCGCTCTGCGAGTCGGCCGCGCATCCGGCCGCCTCCATGGACGGCGCCTGCGACACGATCATCCGCGCGCTCAACACCCAGGGCGGACGCAAGGACGACGTGGCCCTGTTGATGGCCAGGCTGAACGGCATACCGGACGGTGACGTCGCCGAGTGGCAGCTCGCGCTCGACCCGCGCGAGGTGGCGCGGGCCCGGCGTCTGGTGCGCGGCAAGCTCTGCGACTGGGATCTGCCGGGCGCCGTGGAGAACGCGGAGCTGATGGTCGGCGAGCTGGTCACCAACGCCGTGCGGCACGCGCGCATCCGCCATGTCGAGCTGCGACTGGTCCGTACGGACGCCCTGCTCTGCGAGGTCACCGACGACGAACCGGCCCCCGCGAGCCTGCTGGGCGCGACGGCCGACGACGAGTTCGGGCGGGGTCTGCGGATCGTGAGCCGGCTGGCCCGCGGCTGGGGGAGCAGCAGTTCGGCGCAGGGCAAGACCGTGTGGTTCGAACAGTCCCTGGCGGGAGAAGGGGCGTCCCAAGCGCGGAAGTGACGCGCCGTCAGTTCGCATTTGCCGGGGCCGAGTTCGGGAGGTCGTCACAGATGGGCGTTGCGGAGCGCTACCGGGATTCATGGGAAGGCTACTGGCGCGAGACGTCCGACGCGCCGGGCGAGGCGATCTGGGACTCCGACCCCTCCCTGACCGCCGAACCGCACTGCGCCATACTGCTGCCGCACACCGACCCGTCGCTGCCCGTGGCCGACCTCGGCTGCGGCAACGGCACCCAGACCCGTTATCTCGCCACCCGTTTCCCCCGCGCCGTCGGCGTCGACCTCTCGCACGCGGCGATCGAGCACGCCCGGCGCGCCGACACCGAGAAAGTGGCCGAGTTCGAGCAGCTCAGCCTCGTCGACCACGAAGCGGTCCGGGCGCTGTCGGCGCGGCTCGGCGACACCCATGTCTATATGCGCGCCGTGATCCACCAGAGCGAACCGCGGGACCGGCCCGCCGTCGCCGCGTCGGTCGCCGCGCTGCTCGGTGAGCGCGGCAGGGCCTTCGTCGTGGAGCTGACCTCCGGGTCCAGGGCGCTGTTCCAGCGGGCGGCCGCGGATCCCGGCGGACCGCCCGCGAAGCTGCGGCGGGTCTTCGACCACGGACTGAGACCGGCCGGGGCCGCCGACGACGAAGTGCCGCGGCTGCTGGGCGAGGCGGGCCTGCGGATCATCGACAGCGGGGACACCACGCTGCCGCAGACGGAGTACCTGGCCGACGGCACCCGGATCGACCTGCCCGCCAGATGGTTCGTCCTGAGCGCTGCCTGACGGGCGTGGCGCTGGTCGGCGCGGCGGTGACGGGCCCGCGCCCGGTCACCAACACGCCGGCGGTCACCGGCGCGCCCGACAACCCGGGCGGCCGCCGCGTCCCTCGCCCTGTCGGCCCGGTTCTTCGGCGGAGCCGCGGCGGCGCCCGTCCGGCCGCCGGTGTACCACGCGTACGGGGACCTGGGGTTCGCCGCGGCGGGAGGCGCGCCCCCGGTGGCACCGGCCGTACTCGTCAGATCGGCGCGGAGCGCGTCCGGAACCGCTCGGACCGGTCCGCGACCTGTGTGAAAGATCCTTGGCCCCGGAATTCGGCGGCGGGTACCGTGGGCGAAATGAAGATCCTGATCAGCGCCGACATGGAAGGCGCCACCGGTGTGACCTGGCCGGCGGACGTCCTGCCGGGGACGCCGCAGTGGGAGCGCTGCCGCACCCTCTTCACCTCGGATGTGAACGCCGCCGTCCTCGGTTTCCTGGACGGCGGCGCCGACGACGTGCTGATCAACGAGGCGCACTGGTCCATGCGCAACCTGCTCCTCGAAGAGCTCGACGACCGGGCCCAGTTGCTCACCGGGCGGCACAAGACGCTGAGCATGGTCGAAGGCGTCCAGCACGGTGACGTCGACGCCATCGCCTTCATCGGCTACCACACGGGCGCGGGCACGGAGGGCGTCCTCGCGCACACGTACCTCGCCAACTCCGTCACCGGAGTCTGGCTGAACGGCGCGCGAGCGAGCGAGGGACTGCTCAACGCCCATGTCGTCGCCGAGTACGGCGTCCCCGTGGTCCTGGTCACCGGCGACGACCTGACCTGCCGGGACGCGGACGGCTACGCGCCCGGCGCCCGCAAGGTCGCGGTGAAGGACTACGTCTCCCGGTACGCGGCGGTCTGCCGCACCCCGGCGCGTACGGCGGCCGACATCCGCGCGGCGGCCCAGGAGGCGACCGCTCTGGCCGTACGGTACGAACCGGTCGACGGGGGCCCGTTCACCATCGAGCTGGAGTTCGACGCCGAGCATCTCGCCGGGGCCGCCACGGTCGTGCCCGGAGTGGTGGGCAGCGGCGAACGACGTGTCGCCTACACGACCGGGACGATGTACGACGGCATTCGCACCTTCAAGGCGGTCACCACGATCGTCTCGGCCGCGGTGGAGGAGCAGTATGGCTGACATGACGCCCGACAAGACGCCCGCCGGTTCGCCCGGCACGACGCCCGAGGACACTGGTCCCGACCGGGCCGACGCCATCGACATGGTGGCCCTGGACGAGGCGGTGTCCTTCACCTCCGAGCTCATCCGCATCGACACGACCAACCGGGGCAACGGCGACTGCTACGAGCGCCCCGCCGCCGAGTACGTCGCGGAGCGGCTGGCGGCGGCCGGACTGGAGCCCACGCTCCTCGAACGCACCCCCGGCCGCACCAACGTGGTCGCGCGCATCCCCGGCACCGACCCGGGCGCCGACGCGCTCCTGGTCCACGGCCATCTGGACGTGGTGCCCGCCGAGCCCGCCGACTGGTCCGTGCACCCCTTCTCCGGCGAGGTCAGGGACGGCGTCGTCTGGGGCCGCGGGGCCGTCGACATGAAGAACATGGACGCGATGGTCCTCTCGGTCGTCCGCGCCTGGGCCCGCTCCGGGGTCAGGCCGCGCCGCGACATCGTGCTCGCCTACACGGCCGACGAGGAGGCCAGCGCGATCGACGGCTCCGGCTTCCTCGCCGACCACCACCCGGAGCTGTTCGAGGGCTGTACGGAGGGCATCAGCGAGTCCGGGGCCTACACCTTCCACGCCGGACCCGGCATGGCGCTCTACCCCGTCGGGGCGGGCGAACGCGGCACCGGCTGGCTCAAACTCACCGCGCGCGGCAGGGCGGGCCACGGGTCGAAGGTGAACCGGGCCAACGCGGTCAGCAGGCTCGCCGCCGCCGTCGCCCGTATCGGCCAGCACGAGTGGCCGCTGAGGATCACCCCGACCGTCCGCGCCGCGCTGAAGGAAATCGCCGCGCTGCACGGCATCGACGCCGACGTCCACTGCGATCACTTCGACGCGGACGCCCTGCTCGCCAAGCTCGGCCCTGCCGCGGCCCTCGTCGAGGCGACCGTGCGCAACAGCGCCAACCCGACGGTCCTGGAGGCCGGTTACAAGGTCAACGTGATCCCCGGTCAGGCCGTCGCCTTCATCGACGGACGGATGCTGCCCGGCACCGAGGACGAATTCCGCGCCACCCTCGACCAGTTGACCGGCCCCGATGTCGACTGGGAGTTCCACCACCGCGAAGTCGCCCTCCAGGCACCGGTCGACTCCCCGACATTCGCCAGACTCCGCGCGGCCGTCGAGCGGTTCGACCCGGCCGGACACGTCGTGCCGTACTGCATGTCGGGCGGCACCGACGCCAAGCAGTTCTCCCGGCTCGGCATCACCGGCTACGGCTTCTCGCCGCTGAAGCTGCCCGTGGGCTTCGACTACCAGGCCCTCTTCCACGGCGTCGACGAACGCGTCCCGGTGGACGCCCTGCACTTCGGGGTCCGCGTTCTCGACCACTATCTCCAAACCGCGTAGAGGGAGTTGGGCATGGAGCAGCCGACGCCTTACGGCTCATGGCCGTCACCGATCGACGCGGCGCTCGCCGCCTCCCACGACGGGCGGCCCGAGTTCGTCGGCGCGGTCGGGGAGGAGGTGTGGTGGACCGAGCCGCGGCCGGCGGAGAACGGCCGGCGCGCACTCGTACGCGTCCGGTCCGACGGCCGCGAGGAATCTGTCCTGCCGCCCCCGTGGAACGTCCGCAGCAGGGTCATCGAGTACGGCGGCAGACCCTGGGACGGGACGGTCCGGGCTGACGGCTCCCCCCTCGTCGTCTTCGCGCACTTCCCCGACCAGCGCCTCTACGCGTACGAGCCGGACGGCGGCGGGTCTCCGCGCCCGCTCACTCCGGCCCCGCCGCCGGACGGCCGGGTAAGCGGCACACTGCGCTGGGCCGATCCCCAGATCCGCCCGGACAGCGGCGAAGTCTGGTGCGTACTGGAGGAGTTCACCGGGGAGGCGCCCACCGACGTGCGCCGGGTCGTCGCCGCCGTACCGCTGGACGGCTCCGCCGCCGACGACCGTTCGGCGGTGCGGGAGCTCTCCGACGACCGGCACCGCTTCGTCACCGGCCCCCGCGTCTCACCCGACGGCCGGCATGCCGCGTGGATCGCCTGGGACCACCCCCGAATGCCCTGGGACGGCACGGAGTTGCTGCTCGCCGACGTAACGGAGGCGGGCGTCTTCGAGCGGGTCCGCACCGTCGCCGGAGGCCCCCGCGAATCCGTCGCGCAGACCGACTGGGCCGTCGACGGCTCCCTGCTGTACGTCTCCGACCCCGGCGACTGGTGGCAGCTGCGGCGGCTGCGGCTTGACGCGTCACCGCTCGGCGTGGGCGCGCCGGCCCGGCTGAGCCCCGCCGTGGAGGAGGAGTTCGGCGGGCCGCTGTGGAAGATCGGCCTCCAGTGGTTCCGGCCGATGGAGGACGGCATGATCGCCGTCGTCCACGGCAAGGGCGCCACCGCCCTCGGCATACTCGACCCCGAGACCGGCCAACTCGCCGACGCCGCCGGGCCCTGGACCGAATGGGCCGCCACCCTCGCCGTCCGGGGCACCCGGGTGATCGGCGTCGGAGCCAGCCCGCGCAGCGCGTACGAGATCGTGGAACTGGACACGACGACCGGGCGGGCCCGGGTCATCGGCTCGGCACACGAGGACCCGGTCGACCCCGTCTACTACCCCGAGCCGCAGATCCGCACCTTCACCGGACCCGACGACCGCGAGATCCACGCCCACATCTACCCGCCGCACAGCCCCGACCACAGCTCACCCGGCGACGAACTCCCGCCGTACGTCGTGTGGGCGCACGGCGGGCCGACCAGCCACGCACCGCTCGTACTCGACCTGGAGATCGCCTACTTCACCTCACGCGGCATCGGCGTCGCCGAGGTCAACTACGGCGGCTCCACCGGCTACGGACGCGAGTACCGCGAACGGCTGCGCGAACAGTGGGGCGTCGTGGACGTCGAGGACTGCGCGGCCGTCGCCCGCGCCCTCGCCGGCGAAGGCACCGCCGACCCTGCGCGGCTCGCCGTACGGGGCGGCAGCGCGGGCGGCTGGACCAGCGCCGCGTCCCTCACCGGCACCGACGTCTACGCCTGCGGCACCGTCATCTATCCGATCCTCGACCTGTCCACCTGGGCCGAGGACGGGACCCACGACTTCGAGTCGCGTTATCTCGAATCGCTCGTCGGCCCCGTCGCCGAGGTCCCGGCCCGCTCCCGCGAACGCTCCCCGATCAACCACGTCGACCGGATCACCGCCCCGTTCCTGCTGCTCCAGGGCCTGGACGACGTGATCTGCCCGCCCGTCCAGTGCGAGCGCTTCCTCGAACGGCTGGCCGGGCGCGGCATCCCGCACGCGTACATCACCTTCGAGGGCGAGGGCCACGGCTTCCGCAGGACGGACACCATGGTCCGCGCGCTGGAGGCCGAACTGTCCCTGTACGCCCAGACCTTCGGGATCGACCGCCCCGACATCCCCGTCCTGGAGCTGAGGAAGTGACCCCCGAGCCCGGCCCGGCCGCCGCACCCCTGGCGCCCCTCGTACGCGCGCCCCGGCTGCGGCCCGGCGCGAAGGTCGCCGTGGTCGCGCCCAGCGGCCCGCTGCCCGCCGAACGGCTCGAAGCGGGCCTGGACATCCTGCGCGGCTGGGGCCTTGATCCCGTCGTGGCGCCCCATGTCCTGGACACGCACCGGGAGTTCGACTATCTCGCGGGGACGGACGAGGCACGCGCCCGTGACCTCCAGGACGCCTGGTGCGACCCGACGATCGAAGCCGTCCTGTGCGCACGGGGCGGCTACGGCGTCCAGCGCATGGTCGACCTGCTCGACTGGGACACCATGCGCGCCGCCGCCCCCAAGGCCTTCGTCGGCTACAGCGACATCACCGCGCTGCACGAGGCGTTCGCCGTACGGGCCGGCGTCTCCACGCTGCACGGCCCCATGGTCGCCGCGCTGACCATCCTCAAGGACCCCGCCACCCAGGAGTCCCTGCGCGCCACGCTCCTCGAACCCGAGACGGTCCGGGTCATCGGTCCGGGCACGGCACGCGGCCTCGTCCCCGGCCGGGCCCGCGGGATCACCCTCGGCGGCTGCGTCAGTCTCCTCGCCGCCGACCTCGGCACCCCGCACGCCCGCCGCCGCGCAGCGGGCGGGCTGCTGCTGATCGAGGACATCGAGGAGGAGCCGTACCGGCTGGACCGGATCCTCACCCAACTCCTGCGCTCCGGCTGGCTGGACGGGGTCGCCGGTGTCGCGCTCGGCTCCTGGGCGGGCTGCGGCCCGTACGACGACGTGCGGACCCTGATGCTCGACCGGCTCGGCGGCCTCGGCGTCCCGGTCGTCGAGGAACTCGGCTTCGGCCACGGCCCGACGAACCTGACCGTGCCACTGGGCGTCCCCGCCGTCCTGGAGGCGACGACCGACGGCGGCTCCCTCACGCTGGAGGTCCCGGCACTGACCTAGGTCCTGTCTTCACACCGGCGTCCGGCCTCTGGCTCACGGCTCCCGGCACGCACGCCGGCCGCGTTGTCGGACTCACCCGAGTACGCCCGGTACGGATGCGATCCTCCGTCTTGCGACCGCACGCACCGGACGCCTGAGCCCCGCCCTGCGGGCGGACGACGCCAGTTCGGAGACAGGACACAGCGCCCGCCCTCCGGCCCGCACGGGCCGGAGGCCGATGTCCGGCTGCCGGCACTGCGGCGTCCGCGCCCGTGCGTCGCGCGGGCTCCGGCCACGAGGGCCACTCGTCGGACTTCCTGCCCATCGACGGGGCCCGGCGCGCCCGCGAACTCCGGGCGATCACCGCGGACCCCAACCCCGACACCCCGCCGGGAGGACCTCAGCGGCCCTTGCGGTTGATCTTCATCGTGTCCATGTCCGTCACCGACGACCGCAGCTCCCCGAAGCCGACGCCCGCACCGCCGCCGAGGGCCCTCAGCGCCGTCTCCGCCCGGTCCTCGGCGAGCGCCGCCGCCATCTCCTCGCCGTCGTCGGCGTCGGACACCACCACGAAGCGGAACGAGAAGTGCCGCAGCCCCCGGTCGTAGGTCAGCGACCCCTCGGGCGTGAACCGCATCTGACCCAGACCGTGCTCCTCGACCTCGTCGAGCAACCGCGCCCGCGCCCCGTCCGCCAGGTTATGGAAAGTCCCGCGTACGATCACCCGATACGTGTGCTGCGTGGTCATGGACGTGCCGCCCTCTCACCGAGTAACCAGATTGAAGAACGAGCGTACGACGCCGAGGATGGATCGCATGCGGAATATCGTGGTGATCGACGTTCCCTCCAACCTCGGCCTCCGGCCACCCGCCCCCGGTACCGTGCCCGGCTGTTACAAGCTCGCCGGCGCCATGCGCGAGCAGCGGATCGTGCAGCGGCTCGGCGCCTTCGAGGGCGGGGTCGTCGTACCGCCGCGCTACGACCGGGGCGACTGGAAGGAGGGCGACGGGGTCTTCAACGCCGCCGCGATCGCCGCGTACACGCCCAGACTGGCCGACCGGATCGAGCGCCACGTACGGGCCGGCGACTTCCCGCTCGTCCTCGGGGGCGACTGCTCCATCCAGCTCGGCGCCTCCCTCGCGCTGCGCAGGATCGGGAGGTACGGCATCGCCGCGATCGACGGCTCCGCCGACTTCCGGCACACCGGCAACTCCCCGTCCGTCGGCGCGGCGGGCGGCGAGGAACTGGCCATCGCCACCGGGCGCGGCCAGAGCGACCTCAGCGACATCGAGGGGCTGCGCCCCTACATCCGCGACGAGGACGTGCGGCTCTTCGGCATCCGCGACCACGACGAGGACCGTGCGGAGCTGGCCCGGCTGAGGATCCCCACCGTGTCCGTCGGTGAATTCCGCCGGTGGGGCGTCGCCGACCTCGCGGGCGCCGTGCTCCAGACGCTCGAGACCCCCGTCACCGACGGCTTCTGGGTGCATCTCGATGCGGACGTCCTCGACCCCGAGGTGATGCCGGCCGTCGACGCTCCCGACCCCGGCGGACTGCTCCTTGACGAGCTGCGAACGCTGCTGACGATCCTGGTGCGCTCAGACCGCTGCGTCGGGCTCAACCTGACCATCTACGACCCCGACCTCGACCCCGAGGGCACCGCCGGAGCGCTCCTCGCGGACATCGTTGTGGCGGCCCTCACCCAAGACTGATCTCCAGGTCCTCTGTTCGGCGCGCACTCGACCGTGTTCCATGGTCATCGGGTGCGCGCCGGCCAACCGAGCCCCGGCGGCCCCAGCGAGCGAAGCGAGGTTTGCCTGTGGCCACGAGCGTGCGACGTGCCGTACTGACCCTGCCTGCCGCCCCTTTGGGGCCGGAGAACCCTCTGCCCGCGCTGCGGCCGCTCGACGAGACGCACTCCATAGACGAACGCGCCAAGCGGGACCTGCCCCGCGACATGGCACGGCAGATCGGTTACGAGCCGCTGCGCACCCTGCTGCCGGTCCGCGTCCTCGACGGCTACGGACGCGACCGCGAGCCCACCGACTTCGACACGATCGTCATCGAGAACGACCGGCTGCGGGCCACCGTCCTGCCGGGCCTCGGCGGCCGGATCCACTCCCTGCACCACAAGCCCACCGGACGCGAACTGCTCTACCGCAACCCGGTGTTCCAGCCGGCCGACTTCGCGCTCAACGGCGCCTGGTTCTCCGGCGGCATCGAGTGGAACATCGGCGCCACCGGCCACACCACGCTCTCCTGCGCGCCCGTGCACGCCGCGCTCGTCCCCGCGCCCGACGGCGGCGAGATGGTCCGGCTCTGGGAGTGGGAGCCCCTGCGGGGACTGCCGTTCCAGGTCGATCTCTGGCTGCCCGACGACTCCGACTTCCTGCACGTCGGCGTCCGCATACGCAACCCGCACCAGGGACCGGCGCCCGTCTACTGGTGGTCCAACATCGCCGTACCCGAGGACGAGCACACCCGCGTCCTCGCACCCGCCGATGAGGCGTGGCACTTCGGGTACGAACGGAGCCTGCGCCGGGTCCCGGTGCCCGAGTACGACGGCACCGACCGCACGTACCCGCTGCGGTCCGAATTCCCCGCGGACTACTTCTACGAGGTCCCCCTCGACTCCCGGAAGTGGATCACCTCGCTCGACGCGGACGGCCACGGACTCGTCCAGACCTCCACGGACACCCTGCGCGGGCGCAAGCTCTTCCTCTGGGGCGCCGGGCGCGGCGGGCGGCGCTGGCAGCGGTGGCTCACCGAACCGGGCACGCCCGGCTACGCCGAGATCCAGGCCGGGCTCGCCCGTACCCAGCTCGAACACGTCAAGCTCGAAGGCCACGACGACTTCAGCTGGCTGGAGTCGTACGGCCCGCTCGAAGCCGACCCCGCCGCGGTGCACGGCGCCGACTGGGACGCGGCCCGCGCGGAGGTCGCAGACCGTCTCGAACTCGCCCTGCCCCGCGCCGATGTCGACGCCGCGTACGAGGCGTGGCTGCCGTACGCGGACGAGGAGCCCGGCGAACGGCTCGCCACCGGCTCGGGCTGGGGCGCGCTCGAAGTCCTGCGCGGCGAGATGCGCGGCGGGTACCGACTGCATGGCACACCGTTCGACGAGTCCATGCTCGGCGAGCAACAGGCGCCGTGGGTGGAGCTGTTCACCCAGGGCACGCTCCCGAAGCCCGGTGAGATCGTGCCGCCGGGCCCGACCCTCGTCGCGCCGCACTGGCGCGACATGCTGGAGACGGCCCCCGCCGAGCCGCTGACGGAGTATCACCTCGGCGTCACCCAGTGGCACGCGGGAGACCTGGCCCAGGCGGTGCGGAGTTGGGAACGCGGCCTCAAACTCGCCCCGTCCCGCTGGCCGTTGCTCCGCTGCCTGGCCGTCGCCGATTGCGAGGGCGGCAATCCGGAACGGGCCGCCGACCAGTACGCGGAGGCCTTCGACGACCTCTGCCGCGAGCGCGTCGACGAGGGCGAGTCCTGGACCGCGGCCACGGCGTCCCTGGCGCGCGAGGCGATCGCCGCGTTGCTCGCCGTCGACCGCGCGCAGGAGGCGCGCCGCGTCTGGGACCGGCTCTCCGAGGAGACCCGCCGACGGGGCACGTTCCGGCTGATCGAGGCCCAACTGCTCCTCGCCGAGGGCGAGAAGGCCGCCGCCCGCGCCCTGTTCGACGCGGGCTTCGAGGTGGCGGACCTCCGGGAGGGCGCCGAGACACTGAACGAGGTGTGGTCGTCCCTGACGGACGACCCGCTGCCGGAGGCGTACGACTACCGGATGCGGCCCGCGGCGGACTGACGCCCGAGTCCTCGGACGGGCCGCACGCACGGCGGCCCGTCCGACGCCACGTCAGCCGCCTGTGACCGGGTTGCGGTCCGCGTACTCGAAGACCGAGCCGTCCGGGTGCAGGGCGATCAGGTTGCGGCCGGCCGGTGTGGGGACCGGGCCCGCGAGGACCTGGGCGCCGACGCCCGTGAGCGCGGTGTACGCCTCGTCGACGTCCTTGACGGCGATCGTGGCGGTGACCTTGCGCAGCACCTCGATCTCCTCGGCAGGACCGCTCATCAACAGGAAGCAACTGACGGCGGCGACGGAGACCCCGCCGCGCTCGAAACGGAGCGCGGGGCTACCGGTCAGTCGTTCGTAGAACGCGACCGAGGTCTCCAGGTCGTCGACGCAGATGCGCAGCGTGGTTCCCAGGATTTCCATACGGGTGAGGGTAGCGAAGCACCCTCACCCGCGACCATGATCTCGAAGGACCCGACCCTCAGACCCGGCACAGGACTTCGCCGTGCGGGACCATGAACCACGCGTCGGGGTCGGCGCCCCACGCGCGCCACGCCGCCGCGATGCCGGTGAGGCGCTCGTCGGTCGCGTGGCCGCCGCGCACCGCGAGCTCGGCGTAGACCGACGCCGTCGTCCGCTCCGCCCACAGGCCGCTCCACCACGCGCGTTCCTCCGGGGTGGCGAAGCACCATGCCGCCGCCGTGGACGTGATGTCGGTGAAGCCCGCGTGGCGGGCCCAGGAGCGGAGCCGGCGGCCCGCGTCCGGTTCGCCGCCGTTGGCGCGGGCGACCCGGCGGTACAGCTCCTGCCAGCCCTCCAGCTCCGGCGACACGGGGAACCAGGTGAACGCGCCGTAGTCGCTGTCGCGCGCCGCGACAACGCCTCCCGGCCTGCACACACGGCGCATCTCGCGCAGCGCCTGCACGGGGTCCCCGACGTGCTGGAGCACCTGGTGGGCGTGGACGACGTCGAAGGAGTCGTCCGGGAAGTCCAGCGCGTGGACGTCGGCGACCGCGAAGCGGACATTGGCCAGTTCGCGCGCCGCGACCGTCTCCGCGGCCCGCTCCAGCACGTCCGCCACCGCGTCCACCGCGGTCACGGTGCCGGGCGTCACCAGCTCCGCCAGATCGGCCGTGATGGTGCCGGGACCGCAGCCCACGTCCAACACCTCCAGTCCGGAACGGAGTTCGGGAAGCAGATACGCCGCCGAGTTCTCCGCCGTCCGCCAGCGGTGCGAGCGCAGGACCGACTCGTGGTGACCATGGGTGTAGACGGCGGTCTCTCGTGCCATGACCGGGCTCCCTCTCGTGAAGTGGTCCCGTCACGGTACGCCGCGATGTCGGAATATGAGACCCATGTCTCGCGATGTGGTCGGCCGGTCGGGCGGGGGCTCACTCACCGGCGGCGCGTCGCCAATCCTCGCGTGTGAGCGCGTACTCCACATCCCCCTGCTCCGAGCCGTCGATGACCTCCGGCCATTCCTCGAAGTACGTACGGAGATACCTCAGCCCGGCCTTCTCCAGCACCCGCCGGGACCCGGTGTTGACCGTCATCGTGTTCGCCGTGATCCGCTCCGTGCCCAGCTCGGTGAACGCCTTGTGTACGAGCGCGCGCGCCCCCTCCGTCGCGTACCCCCGGCCCCACACCGCCCGGTGGAGCCGGTAGCCGAGCTCCACCACCTCCCGGCCGGTGTCGTTGAGCGGGCGCAGTTCGAACCAGCCGAGCCACTCGCCGGTGGACGGCTCCTCCGCCGCCCAGAAGCCGCGGCCGAGCAGCCGGGGCAGGGCCTCGGACCGGAACGTCTCGGGCGCGGCTGGCACGCCGCCGTCGATGAAGCGCTTCACACCGGGGTCGTTGTCCAGGGCGAGGAGACGGTCGAGGTCGGCCTCGACGCAGTCGCGCAGGCGCAGCCGCGGGGTCTGGAGAAAGGGCGGGGTCTCGGAGTCCATGTCCCGGATCCTCGGCCGACACCCCCGGGCCGCGCCACGGATTTCGGCCGGGCGGGACTTCGCGGACAGGAACCGGAGTCACTGGAAGGCGCGCGGGCGGTAGACCGTCAGCCCCTCGTTCGCCTTGTCGATCGTCAACTCGGCCGGTGCCTCCGCCACTTCGCCGTCGAAGGCCAGCGGCGTACCCGGCGCGATCCCCTTGATCCGCACCCGCCGCATCCGCTCCGCCGCGTGCACCGGCGAGCGGCTCAGCGGACCGGCCGCCGCCGCGGCCAGCAGCCGCAGGCTCGGGAAGCTGCCGCCGTGCACGACGCGCACGTCCAGCAGACCGTCGGCCAGGTCGAGCCGGTGGCCGGGCGTGAACCCGAAACGCTGGTAGATGCCGTTCCCGGCGAACAGCATCCACAGGGACCGCTGCCGGCCCTCGAACTCCGCCTCCAGCTGATGCTGGCCGCGCAGCACCTTGACCGCCGCCAGCACCCCGGCGGGCCAGCCGCCGATCCGCGGCCCCCAGTGCTCCCGCACACGCACCAGCTCCGGATACACACCCAGGCTGAAGGTGTTGAGGAAATGCCCGCTGACCCCGTCGGGACCGGTGAACCGACCGAGGTCCACGCGGACCGCGTCACCCTCCGCCATCGCGCGGCACGTGTCGTGGAAGTCCTCGATCCCGAGGTCGTACGCGAAGTGGTTCAGCGTGCCGCCGGGGAACACCGCCAGCGGCAGCCCGTGCCGGGCGGCGACCACCGCGGCCCGGTTGACCGTGCCGTCACCGCCGACGATGCCCAGCGCGCGGCAGCGCTCCGCCGCCTTCTCCAGCTCCGTGTTCACCTGCTCGGGGTCGCACTCCACGAACTCCGCCAGCGGCAGCGCGTCGTGCAGCGCCCCCGCCGCGTCCGACGAGCCCGATGCCCGGTTGACGACGATCACCATGTCCTCGCCGCCCGGCATGACCGGTGCCTGCGCGTGGGGCCGGCCCGGCGACGGCAGCTGCGAGCGGGTCGGCACGATGCCCCGAACCGCGTACGCCGCGCCCACCCCGAGCGCGGCGCCCACCAGCACGTCGCTCGGGTAGTGCACGCCGGTGTAGACGCGGGACGCCGCGACGGAGAACGCGATCGGCGCCACCACCGCCCCCCAGCCCTTCGACTCCAGGGCGACCCCCGTGGCGAAGGCGGCGGCCGACGCCGCGTGCCCGGACGGGAAGGAGGTGGTGATCGGCTGCCGCTTCAGCTGCCTGATGACCGGTACGGCGTCCAGGACGGGCCGCCGGCGGCGTACCGACCGCTTGCCGACGGTGTTGATGGCCGCCGAAGCGACGGCCAGCGAGGCCACCCCGCGCAGGGCGGCGCGGCGGGAGCGCTGCCCGCGCCCGATGAGGGCGATTCCGGCGGCGGCGCCGAACCAGAGGAGACCGTGGTTGGCCGAGCGGCTGAGCCGGGGCAGCACAGGGCCGGCGCCCGGCCAGTGCCGGTCCGCCGCCGAGCTGAAGACCCGCTGGTCCCAGCCGGTGAGCAGGGCGGCGATCCGGCTCCGGGTGCCGGGATCGACCGGGGTGCGTCCCGCGTAGATGTCAGACATGGAACGCGGGTACCCCGTACGACGTGACGCCACGCAGTGACCTGGGCCGGTCGCGTCGGGCCGCCTCGTATCCGGCCGCGTGTTCGGTCGCGCGTTCGGCCGGCTCGCGTTCCGCCGGGCGGCCGGGGAGAGTGGGGGACATGGACGATCCACTGCTGGACCGGCACGGTGAGGCGCTCGACCTCTTCACGGACCGGGTGCACGCCGTCGACGCCGACCAGTGGCGGGAGGGGACGCCCTGTACCGAGTGGTCCGTGCGCGACCTGGTCAACCATCTGACGTCCGAGCAGCTCTGGGTGCCCCCGCTGGTGAGCGAGGGCCGGAGCATGGCCGAGGTGGGCGACGCCTTCGACGGCGACGTACTGGGAGAGGACCCGGTCGCCACATGGGACCGCGCCGCGGCGGCGGCGCGCGCCGCGTTCGCCGAGCGGGGAGCGCTGGAGCGCACCGTTCAGCTCTCGTACGGCGTGACCCCCGTCGCCGCCTACTGCTCGCAGATGGTGCTCGACGCCGTGGTCCACACCTGGGACCTGTCGCGTGGGATCGGTGTGAACGAGCGGCTGCCGCGTCCGCTGGTGGACTTCGCGCTGAAGGAGGTCGAGCCGTACGCGGGCAGCCTCTCGGGCAGCGGTCTGTTCGACGCCCCGCTGGAGCCACCGCCCGGCGCGGACGCGCAGACCCGCCTGCTGGCGATGCTGGGCCGCGAAACCGGCCCGTCCGCCGACTGAGCACAGCGGGCCCGACGGCCGGATCGTGGCCGGTGAGCGCGGGAGGAGACGGGCATGGCGACGGCGGGAACGGCGGGGACTCCTGGGCCGGTCCACGAGGGACGCGGTCCCGTACGGTACGGGCCACTGGCCCCGGACGTCGGCCTGCCGGCGCTGCCCGAACTCGTCGCCGTACTCGCGGACGCGGCGGACCGTACGTCGCCGGAGCCGCCCGGTGGCGGGCCCGTCCTGCGCGAGGCCGCCTGCGGCTACTGGTCGAGACGCGGCCTGCCCACGCACCCCCAGGAGGCCGCGGTGGCGGCGGGCCCGCAGCCGCTGCTCCTCGCGCTCCTCGCCGCCCACGGCGGCGACATCCTGATGCCCCGCCCTCACCCGGCCTCCTGGGCGCCGCAGGCCAGACTCCTGGGGCGGCCCGTCTTCCAGGTGCCGACACCCGCGGAGTGCGGCGGCGTACCCGATCCCTACGCCCTCCTGGAGACGGTGCGCCGGGTACGGGCCGAGGGCGGCACACCACGGCTCCTGCTGCTCTCGATCGCCGACGACCCGACCGGCACCGTCGCCCCGCCCGAGCTTCTCAGGGAGGCGTGCGAGGCCGCCGTCGGTGAGAGCATGCACATCATCAGCGACGAGACGTGGCGCGACACCCTGCACCGGCCGCACGAGAGCGTGCCGCTCAGCCCCGCCGAGATGTGGCCCGACGACGTCACGGTCTTCTTCGACCTGGCGGGCGCGTTCACCCCGGCGTCGTGGCCCGCCGCCGTCGCGCGCTTCCCCGCCACGTCCGGCGGCGCCGTGCGCAGGGCCAGGACGCTGGACCGTCTCACCGCGCTGGGCGCGCTCGTCGCGGGGCCGGTCGCCGCCGCCGCGGCCCACGCGCTGGACGAGCCGCCGGCCGTGACCGGGCGGGTCGCCGCCGCGACGGCGCTGCACGCGCGCGTGGCGGGCGCCGTGCACCACGCCGTGCTCACCGCCGGAGCGCTGACCAGACCGCCACAGGCGGGCCGCCACCTCTACGCGGACCTCGGGCCCGCGCGCCGGGGTCTCGCCGCACGCGGGGTCGGCGACTCCATGGAACTCGAAGAGTTCCTGGGCGAACGGCTGGGCATCCAGGTCCCCGGCGGCCACCGGTTCGGCGACGAACTGGGCGCGCTGCGGGTGCGGCTCGCCACCGGACCGCTGCTCGGGTCGACCCCGGAGGAGCGAACGGAGTCCCTCACCGCGGCGGACCCGCTGGAACTGCCGCACGTGGCCGAAGCACTGAGGGTCCTGACGACGGTTCTGGCAGAGGCGCTCGAACCGCGCTGAACGGGATTTCCACGACGGAACCGGGCCGGGACCGGGAGACGACACGCACCGCCGGAGAGCCCGCCGGGTGGTCGTCAACCGGCACGGTGCCGCATACCTCCGCCTCGCGGCCGCGGCCGACACGGACATCAGCCGCTGTGCGGCGGACGCTCCCGCGCACCCTGCGCCTGTCAGCCGTCCCGCTCCGCCGGACCGTCGGCGACCGGGCGACCGCCCGTCGTCGGGCCGCCCTTTCCGTCCGAGCCCTTGCCGCTTCCCCGCAGCCTTCGCCACAGCGCCGGGCCACCGCTGATCAGCACCGTCAGCGCCACCGCCGCCACCACACCCTCCCAGGGCTCCGCGAACAGCGACCCGCCGAGGATCCCGATCAGCTGGTACGTCGCCGCCCACGCCAGGCACGCCGGCAGCGCGCCCTTGGTGAACCGCGTCGTCGGCCACCGGCTGACCAGACACGCCAGCATCACCGGTATCCGCCCCGCCGGCACCAGCCGCGACAGCACCAGCACCGTCACGCCGTGCTCCCGCAGCTTGCGCTGTGCCTCCTCGAGCGTGTCGTCCGCGACCCGCCGCTCCAGCGCCGCCAGCCAGCGCGAGCCGTTCTTCGAGTTGACCCCGCGCCGTCCCAGCCAGTAGAGCGCGATGTCGCCGAGGAACGCCGCGAACGAGGCGACGACGAATATGTACAGCAGCGCGAGCGGCGCCGTCTGGTGGAAGGCGACCACGGCCGCCGAACTCACCACGGCGCCCGTCGGTACCACCGGCACCAGGGCGCCCAGCGCCACCAGCAGGAACAGCGACGGATAGGTCACCGCCTGCTGCGCAGACTCCGACGGCAACTGGCTCATGAGCTGGTCGATCACAGGGTGGCTCCCGGCCGCACACTCTCGCCGTGCTGAAGCCGGTGCACGGCGACTGAGGGCGCGCGCCGGGCCGCGAGGCGGACGAACTCATCGCCCGGCGAATGGAATTCGTGCGGTCTGACCCCGTCCAGGCCGATCGGCCAGAACGTGCCGTAGTGCACCGGCACCGCCGCGCCCGGAGCGAGGCGGCGCAGTGCCTCGGCCGCCCGGTCGGCGTTCAGATGACCGTGGCCCAGATGCGGCCCCCAGCCGCCCACCGGCAGCAACGCCACGTCGACCGTGCCCACGACGTCCGCCATCTCGTCGAAGAGGCCGGTGTCGCCCGCGAAGTACGTCCGGCGCTCACCGGTGATCACATAGCCGAGCGCGGGGGAGCGCTGCGGCCCCACCGGCAGCCGGCGCCCGTCGTGGTACGCGGGCACCGCCCGTACCCACAGCGGTCCGATCTCCACCTCGTCGCCCGCCCCGACCTCGGTGATCCGCAGACCGCCCGTCCGTCTGACGGCGTCCAGCCGCCGCAGTCCGGGAACCGCCCGCCGCGCGCCCCGCGGCACGATCAGCCGGGTGCCCGGCGCGAGCTTCGCCAGCGACGGCAGGTGCAGATGGTCGGAGTGCAGATGCGAGACCAGCACGGCGTCGGCCACGGCGGCCTCCGGCGGCGGCACGTCACCGCGCCGGCGGCGCAGATGCGCCAGCCGGCGTGCGAAGAGGGGGTCGGTCAGCACCCGGACCCCGGAGTCCTCGACGGTGCAGGTGGCATGACCCCACCAGGTGATGACATTTCCCAAAGCGGGACCTCAGCTCCGTCCGTATCAGGTCTTCAGCGTACGGCGGACGCACGGCGAAGCGGCGTCATACCGGGGTCGTACGGGCGGGGGACGGCTCGCGGCCCCCGACCCCGCGCCCCTGACCTGCGCGGCTGACCCCGCACGCCTGAGGGCGTGCGCCTGTGGCACATCCATGCGCCCACCCGTGCCCGGTACGCGCCTCCTTAAGCAGGCCCGATCGGAGTAGTGTCGTCGAACACCGGGGGACAGGGGGCGGCTTCGGGGGAGCGGTCGGGTGCAGCTGAGCGGGGGGCCGGATACATGGGCGATTTACGAGTGGCGGCGATAGCCAGCCTCACCCCGCTCGAAGAACTCGACCGCGAGCCGTTCCTGGTGGACATCCGCGGCCAGCAGGCGATGTGCGCACGCTGGGCCGCCGACAAGGGATACGTCGTCACACGGCAGTTGCTCCTCTACGGGATGCGCTCCGACCACCACGCGCTCTGGGTCGACGTCGAGGCCGGTCTGATCGACGCGTTCGTCGTCCCCAACGAGCGGGTGCTCGACCGGGCGTTGGCCTCCGTCCCGGCCTTCTACGCCGAGTGCGAGCGGCGCGGCGTCCCCGTGGAGACCGTGGGAACGGACGAACCTCTTTACGACGCCACGTCAAAGGCCAAGGTCCACCGCAGGCTCTCCATGCCCACCGCCGGGTACGACGGCTGCTGAACGCGCCCGCCCGCCGCTCGCTGCCACGTCCCTCGCCCGCCTGCGCCTCCTGAAGAAGACCGGCCCCGCCGCGCGCTGTGTCAGGCTGTGGAGCGAGCCCGTGAACGTGTGCGGGCCCTGGACGTGAGGTGAAGACGCGGTGTTCAAGGGGCGAGGGCGGACGGCCGGCAGGGCCCTGGTGCGAGTGGTCGTCGTATGGGCGGTCTCCACCCTGACCATGCTGGCGCTCGCCGGCATCCTGCCCGACTTCCAGCTCCAGGGCGCCGACGACAGCCTCACCAGGACCGCGCTCACCGCCGCCTGGGGAGCGGGCGCCTTCGGCCTGCTCAGCGCGCTCGTCTGGCCGTTCCTGGTCCGCGCCCTGCTGCTCGTCCCCGCCCTGCTGCTCGGGCTGCTGGTCTTCTTCCTCAACGGCTCCCTGCTGCTGGTCGCGCTCAAATCCACCCCCGACGGCGGGGGCGCCGCCGACCCCGAGAACGCGATCGTGGTCGCCGCCGTCATGTCCGCCGTCGCGTCGGCCACCTCCACCGCCCTCGCCGTACGCGACGACAACGCCTACCGCCGCAGGCTCTCGCGCCTCGCCGAACGCCGCCGGCGCCGCAGCGGCGAGGACAGCGCCCGCCGCGGCTACACGGCGTCGCCCGGCACCCTCTTCCTCCAACTCGACGGCGTCGGACACCAGGTGCTGCTCGACGCCGTCGCCGACGGCCACATGCCCACCGTCGCCGGCTGGCTCGGCGAGCGCCCCACCCACCGGCTCACCCCCTGGCGCACCGACTGGTCCAGCCAGACCGGCGCCAGCCAGCTCGGCATCCTGCACGGCAGCAACCACGACGTCCCCGCCTTCCGCTGGTACGAGAAGGAGAGCGGGCGGAGCATGGTCAGCAACCGGCCCGCGAGTGCCGCCGAACTCCAGCGCCGGGCCGTCGAGCACACCCGCGACGCCGGGCTCCTCACCCTCGACGGCGCCAGCCGCGGCAACCTCTTCAGCGGCGGCGCCGACCAGCTCGCGCTCGTCCTGTCGATGGCCGCGCGGCGCGGCAGGGCGACCCGCTCACGGGCCGGGTACTTCGCGTACTTCACCGACCCGGCCAACGCCGTCCGCACCGCCGTCTCCTTCGTCGCCGAGGTCTGCCGCGAGATAGGCCAGTCGACGCACGCGAGGATCCGCGGCGACCGGCCGCGGGTGAGCCGGGGCGGCCTCTACCCCTTCATCCGCGCCTTCGCGACCGTCGTCGAGCGGGACGTCGTGGTCGCGGCGGTGATAGGGGACATGCTGGCCGGCCGCGCCGCCGTCTACGCCGACCTCGTCGCGTACGACGAGGTCGCCCACCACTCGGGACCGCACAGCCGCGACGCCACCCGCGTCCTGGAGCGGCTGGACCGCTCGATCGCGCTGCTGGCCAAGGTCGCCGACCACGCGCCGCGCTCGTACCGGCTCGTGCTCCTCTCCGACCACGGCCAGAGCCCCGGTGAGACCTTCCTGGGCGGGTACGGGCTCACGCTCCGCGATCTCGTACGGGCCGGCTGCGGACTGCCCGTACCGCGCCGCGCGGTGCGCACCAAGAGCGGCGCCGAGGCGCGCGACGCCGCCCGTGACGCCGTACGGACGGCGCTCCACCGCCCCGTCGAGGAGGGCGAGGAGGGCGACGAGAAGCGGTCGGCGCGGGGCTCCGACCCGATCGTGCTCGCCTCCGGGAATCTGGGGCTGATCTCCTTCCCGGACGTCCCGGAGCGGATGAGCCGCGAACAGATCGACGAACGTCACCCCGCGCTGCTGCGGACCCTCGCCAACCATCCGGGCATCGGCTTCCTCCTCGTACGGAGCGAGGCGAACGGTTCCGTGGTGCTCGGCCCCGCCGGGGCGGAGATCCCGGTCGCCAAGCTGGACGACACGGGGCTGCTGGCCACGATGGGGCCGGGCGCCGCCGACGCGGTCCGGCGCACCGACACCTTCCCGCATGTCGCGGACATCATGGTCAACTCGATGTACGACCCGGCGACGGGCCGGGTGCACGCGTTCGAGGAGCAGATCGGCTCCCACGGAGGGCTCGGCGGCGAGCAGTCGAACGCCTTCCTGCTGTCGCCCCTGACCCTGCCCCCGCCCGTGCCCGGCGGCGGCGAGCTGGTGGGCGCGGAGCAGGTCCACACGGTGCTGAAGCGCTGGCTGTACGACGGTCTGGGACCGCAGGTCCCCCTCGGTCTGACGCCGTCCACGGCGGTCGTGCCCCGCGAGGAGACGGAGCCGAGCCCCGAGGGAACCTGAGCCAGGCGGGGGAGCACCGGGACCCGCTCCCGCGCCTGGGGGCGGCCCTGCCCGGGTCGGCGTAACCCGCGTCCGCCAGGAGAGCGTTTCTCGCCCCTCCGGCGCGCACGGCGGCGTCCACGGGCACAGGATGCACGATCAGGAGGTCGTGCCGAGTGAACAGCGCCCTGGAACCGCGCAGCCCCCGGCCCGCCACGGCGGGCCGTCCCCCCGCCCGCGCCGTTGTGCTGCTGCTGGTGCTGCTCGCCCTCCTCGGGATGTCGCTCGACCCGTGCGCGTCGGCCGCGCGCGGCGCGGAACCCCGGCCGGCCGCCTCGACGCCGCCCGAGCCCGCTGGAGAGGGACACCACGACACGGCGATGGCGGCGCAGCCCGCCTCGGCCAGGGCCGGCAGCCGGGCGGCGGGCCCACGCGCCGGGAGGGACCGCAGGCCGTCGCGGCCTCCGTACGGAGGTTCCGCCGCCGCCTCGTCGAGGACCGGGCCGGTCGCGGCGCCGCCCGTCCGCCGTGTGGTGCTGCGCTGCTGAGAGGTCCGGCACGCCCGCGTGCCCGTCGACCCCATCCAGCCGGTCAACCCCCATCGCACCGCGAGGACACAGCCATGCCCATCGACCCCTTCGCCGTACTCAACGCCCTGCTGCGCGCCGAGGCCGCGCGCTCCGCCGAGCACGGGACCGAGGCCCCGGCGCCCACACCCGCCGCGCCCCCGGCCGCCCCCGACGACCTGATCACCGAGCCGCGCCCGCACCGGGACGGACACGACAGGTCCTAGGGGGCGTCTTGTCGGCTCGCGGATCGGACGTCCCGGCATCGGACCCTCTCCGGTGCCGGGGGCCGGGCCCGGCGTGCTCAGCCCAAGGCGGACATGAGGTACTTCGCCGTCGCGGGATCGGCCGGCAGGAACGTCTCGATCGCCAGCTCGGCGACCGTCACGTCCATCGGTGTGTTGAACGTCGAGATGGACGACAGGAAGGTCAGCACCTGCCCCCCGTGCTCGATCCGCAGCGGCAGGGCGAACGTCCCCAGCGCGAACGCCGCCGCGTCCTGGGCGTCCTCGGCCCCCTCCGGCCCGTCGCCGACCCCCTCGGGCGGCGGATACGCGGCGACCTCCTCGTACAGCGCCCGCAGTTCCTCGGAGCGGGCCAGCGCGATCTGCCGCTCCATCTGGTGCAGCAGATGGAGCCGCCACTGCCGGAGATTGCGGATACGCGGCGCGGCCCCCTCCGGGTGCAGGATGGCCCGCATCGCGTTCACCGGCGGCACCAGCAGATGCTCGGGCACGCCCTCCATCAGCAGGGCGAGGCCCCGATTGGCCGCCACCAGCGTGTACGTTCCGTCCACGACGAGGGCCGGATACGGCTCGTACCCCCGCAGCAGCCGCTCCAGCCCCTCCCGCACCACCGCCATCGACGGGTCGTCCATCGCCGTCTCGGTGAACCGTGGCGCGTAACCGGCCGCCAGCAGCAGGGTGTTGCGCTCCCGCACCGGTACGTCCAGATGCTCCGAGAGCCGAAGGATCATCGCCTCGCTCGGCCGGGACCTGCCCGTCTCGACGAAGCTGATGTGACGGGCTGACGAGTCGGCGCGCAGGGCCAGCTCCAGCTGGCTGATCCGGCGCTGTTCACGCCAGCCCCTGAGGAGTGGACCGACCTCCGTACCCGACGCGCGAGATGTCATACCCGGACGGTAGCCGGGTCCGGGACGGAGCCGCCCCGGACCCGGTGTTCTGCGGGCTCCTCCCAGGTGGGGCAATCTGGTTGTCAAGGGGCGAAACCAGGAGTGACTCCCGTTTGCCGCCGCACTCCCCGGGCACCAGGGCAGCCGGGAAGCCACCGTCCGCCCGTCCGGCCGCACCCGGTCGTATCCGGTGAGGAGTGACATGCGTACCGAACTTCTGACAGAACTGGCGCAGCAGCTCAGGGTGGACTCGGTCCGGGTCGCCGACATGGCGGGTTCCGGTCATCCGACCTCGTCCATGTCCGCGGCCGACCTCGCCGCCGTACTGCTGGCCAATCACCTCACGTACGACTTCGACCGGCCCGACCACCCGGGGAACGACCGGCTGATCTTCTCCAAGGGGCACGCGTCACCCCTGCTGTACTCCATGTACCTCGCGGCCGGTGCCGTGGACGAGTCGGAGTTCCGCACCTACCGCAGGCAGGGCAGCAGGCTCGAAGGCCACCCCACGCCCCGGCTCCCCTGGGTGGACGTGGCGACCGGCTCGCTCGGGCAGGGCCTGCCGGTGGGCGTCGGAATGGCGCTCGCCGGGCAGCGGCTGGGCAAGGTCCCGTACCGGGTCTGGGTGCTCTGCGGAGACAGCGAGATGGCCGAGGGCTCGATCTGGGAGGCCGCCGAGCACGCCGGATACCAGCATCTCGACTCGCTGACGATGATCCTCGACGTGAACCGGCTCGGCCAGCGCGGTCCCACCCGCCACGAGCACGACCTCGGCGCCTACACCCGCAGGCTGCACGCCTTCGGCTGGCACACCATCGAGGTCGACGGCCATGACATCGACGCGATCGACGCGGCCTGCAACGAGGCCCGCTCGACGGTCGGGGAGCCGACGGCGATCATCGCCGCCACCAGGAAGGGCCGGGGAGTCGCCGCCGTCGAGGACAAGGAGGGCAAGCACGGCAAGCCCCTGCCGGACGCGGCGGGCGCCATCGAGGAGCTGGGCGGCCGGCGGAACCTGCGGGTCGAGGTGCGCAAGCCCGACGCGGCGGCCACCGACCCCCGCACCGAGGTCGGCCATCTGAACCTGCCGCGCTTCGACGTGGGTGACGAGATCGCCACCCGTGACGCCTACGGGCAGGCCCTGACCGCGCTCGGCTCCGCACGCGGCGACATCGTCGCGCTCGACGGCGAGGTCGGTGACTCGACCCGTACCGAGTTCTTCTCGAAGGAGCACCCCGAGCGGTACTTCGAGCTCTACATCGCCGAGCAGCAGCTGGTGGCCGCCGCCGTCGGCATGCAGGCGTGCGGGCAGATCCCGTACGCCTCCACCTTCGCGGCCTTCCTCACCCGCGCCCACGACTTCCTGCGGATGGCCACGGTCAGTCGTGCGTCGATCAGCGTCGTCGGCTCGCACGCCGGGGTCTCCATCGGCCAGGACGGGCCCTCCCAGATGGGCCTCGAAGACCTCGCCATGTTCCGTGTCCTGCACGGCACTACGGTGCTCCAGCCGTGCGACGCGAACCAGACGACCCGGCTCGTCGCCGCGATGGCCGAACTGGAGGGCGTCTGCTATCTGCGCACACTGCGCGGGAAGACACCGGTCGTCTACGGCCCCGACGAGCAGTTCCCCGTCGGCGGCAGCAAGGTGCTCCGCCACTCCATCGACGACCGGATGACGCTCGTCGGCTCCGGGATCACCGTCCATGAGTGCCTCAAGGCGGCCGATCTGCTGGCCGCCGAGAGCATCGCCGTGCGGGTCGTCGACATGTACTCGATCAAACCGGCCGACGAGGTCACCCTCCAGGCCGCCGCCGCCGACACCGGATGTCTGATCACGGTGGAGGACCACCACCCGCAGGGTGGCCTCGGCGACGCCGTCGCGGAGGTCTTCTCCGACGGCAGGCCGGCGCCCCGCCTGGTGCGGCTCGGTGTACGGAACATGCCGGGCTCCGCGACCCCGGCCGAGCAGCTGCGCGGTGCGGGCATCGACGCCGACTCGATCGCCGCCGCCGTGAAGCTGCTGACGGGGACCGCCGTGGTGCGCTGACGGCGGCGCACGCGAGCGCCGGCCCGACCGGGATCGCGCAAGAGAGTCGAACACAGAGCACAGAAGGAGTGAGTCCCCATGCGCGTCGCGTTTCTGATGGCCCCCGAGGGCATCGAGCAGGTCGAGCTGACCGAGCCCTGGCAGACGGTGGTCGACGCCGGTGGTGAGCCCGTCCTCGTCTCGACCCGGGCGGGCCGGGTGCAGGCCTTCAATCACCTGGACAAGGCCGACACCTTCCCGGTGGACGCGACGGTGGCCGACAGCACGGTCGACGGCTTCGACGGACTCGTCCTGCCCGGCGGCGTGGCCAACCCGGACGCCCTGCGGACGGACGATGGGGCGGTCGCCTTCGTCAGGGGATTCTTCGACGCGGGCAAGCCGGTGGCGGCGATCTGCCACGCCCCCTGGACGCTGGTCGAGGCGGACGTGGTGCGCGGCAGGACCCTGACCTCCTGGCCGAGTCTGCGGACGGACATCCGCAACGCGGGCGGTACCTGGGTGGACGAGCAGGTCCAGATCTGCACCGACGGGCCGAACACCCTCGTCACCAGCCGCAGGCCCGACGATCTGAAGGCGTTCGACTCGGTCTTCATCGACGTCTTCGACGCCTGAGGATTTGTTACACAACGCGCCCGTTTGCGTACGCCGTGCGATCGGCGCAATGTGGACGAGCCGGACAACGTCTGTCGGGCGTCCGCCCGGGCAGCCGGGCCGACCTCGGGATCGGGAGACGAGCATGCTTCTGCCGGACAAGGCCCGGCTCGCCCAGCTTCTGCGCCGCTACCGGATCTGGGAGCGGCTGGTCCTCCAGGAGCCGCACAACTCGGTGCGCAGGCGGCGGCTGGACGACGCCGCCTACACCCTGTGCGTGCTGATGGGACACCGCACCGCGCACGAGGCGATCCGGGCGGCGGAGTCGTATCTCGGCAGAGGCCATCGGGGAGTGCGGGCGCGTAAAGCGGCCCAGGCGCGCAGGGCGACCGAAATCTCCGGGGCCGGCGAATTCTGAGGCCCGGCGGACAGCGGCAGCCGGAAAGAAGGGGCGTGAACGGGCATGGCCGAATTCCTCACCGACATCCGGACGATTCGCGAACGCGCGCGCAAGGAGATCGAGAAAGGACCGGTGACGGATGCCTACGGGGCGGATCTCGGCCGCGTCATCCAGGTCCTGAACGAGGCGCTCGCCACCGAGATCGTCTGCACCCTGCGCTACAAGCGGCACTACTACACGGCGACGGGACTGTACGCGGAGCCGGTCGCCGCGGAATTCCTGGAGCACGCGGGGGAGGAGCAGCAGCACGCCGACAGGCTGGCCGAGCGGATCGTACAGCTCGGTGGTGAGCCCGACTTCAACCCGGACACACTGACCAAGCGCTCGCACGCGGAGTACGACGCGAGCCTGGACCTGATCGAGATGATCAAGGAGGACCTGGTCGCCGAGCGGGTCGCCATCGCGGCCTACACGGAGATCGCGCAGTGGCTCGGGGACGGTGACCCCACCACGCGCCGTATCTTCGAGGATCTCCTCGCGCAGGAGGAGGAGCACGCGGACGACCTGCGCGGACTGCTGGAGCGACTGCCGGCCGGTGCCAAGTCCTGACCGGGGGTGCGCCGCCGGCAACGACACCGCCGCCGGCCGACGGGCACTCAAGTGCCCGTCGGCCGACGGCGGTTCTGCGTCCGTCGGCGGTGGTTCGGCCTTCGGTCGGCAGTCGTCGGCGGTGGCCGCGCGGTGGGTCAGTTACCCACGGTGCGGCGCTTGCGCGCGGCCCACGTGATGCCCGCACCGGCGACGAGTATGACGGCCGCGGCGCCCGCGATCAGCGGGGTGGTGCTGGAGGAACCCGTCTCGGCGAGGTCGTCACCGGCGGGGCTCGGCTGCGACGACGGCACGGCGGCGCCGGTCGTCTTGCTCGGCTCCGGCTCCGGCTTCGGCTCCTCCGCGGGCGGCGTGGGCTCGTCCGGAGGCGTCGTCGACGGCTCGGGCTCGGGCTCGGTGCCTTCGCAGACCGGCGCGGTCTTGGTGTCGTTGAGCGAACCGTCGTTGCCCGAACCGTCCACCACCACGAGGTGGAGCTTCAGTTCCTTCGTGTGCTCGGGCAGTTCGATCTTCTTGTGGAACTCGCCACCGAACTTCTCGGTGGGCAGCAGCTCCTTGCCGTCGACGGTCAGGGTCACCGTGTTCTCGGCGTCGGCGGTGTAGTTGACGAGATCGACGCTCACCTCCGAGCAGGTCACGGCCCAGGCCGGGGTGTGCGCCACCGCCGGGCCGGCGAAGAGGCCGACGCCGAGCGCACTCGCCGCCGCGACCGTCACGAGCGCCCCGGGGCGTCGCCACGATCTGTTGAATACAGTCACTGAAATCCTCCGCGGGAACTGCGCCGGCCGGGATGGCGGCGCGCGCGCACAGTACCGCCATTCGGGACCCACTTCGCACGCACCCCTGCCGACTTGACCGTCCCATGGGGCTGTTGTGCCCGAAATCGATGCCCACGCCACTTTGCTCGCTCCCGGCCCCTTGCCGTGCCCTTGTCTCGTTTGTAACTTGGCGCAGATGCTTTGCGGGAAGCGCTTTCTGCGCGGTCCGGGATCATACGGACCGCGCCGTCCGAGCCGATGAGGTGAGCGGGATGCCCAAGCCCGGAACAACAGGCAGAAGCCGACTGGCCATCGCGGCGGGGGTGTTGCTGATGGCGCTTTTCGTGCCACCGGCCGTGGCGCGGGAGGACGGGCCGATCGCCGATCCGCTGCCCGATCCGACGCTCTCCGAAATTGGCCTGGTTCTTGACGAGTTCTCGACCCTCCCCAAGTCCGAACCGGTACCACCGCCGACCGACGACCGGCTGAAGCGCTGGGCGCGGATCAACTTCGTCGGTGAAGTCCCGGACGGCTCGGGCCGGTTGTACGTGCCCGACCTCAACGGCAAGCTGCATCTGCTGGACGACGCGGGCACCCCCACCGAGTATCTGGACGTCGGCGCGGCCTTCGGTCCCGACTTCTGGTCCCACCAGGGACTCGGCAGCGGCTTCGGATTCGTCGCGTTCCACCCGGAGTTCGGGGACAACGGCAAGTTCTACACCGTCCACACCGAGGCCAGGGACGCGCTCAAGAAGCGTCCCGACCTGCCCTCCGGCGGAGTCACGGTCGTCCACAGCGTGGTCACGGAGTGGACGGCCGACGACCCGGCCGCCGCGACCTTCGACGGCTCGCGCCGCGAGGTGATGCGGCTCGGTTTCCAGAGCACGATCCACGACATCCAGGAGATCGACTTCAACCCCAACGCCGGGCCCGGCGACGAGGATTACGGGCTGCTCTACATCGCGGCCGGCGACGGCGGAGCGGGCTGGCGCAGTTCCGTACCGCAGGATCTTTACGTACCGCAGGGCAAGATCCTGCGCATCGACCCGAGCGGCCACAACGGCCCCGGCGGCAAGTACGGCATCCCGCCGTCCAACCCCTTCACGCACCGGCAGTACGTGCTCGGCGAGATCTACGCGTACGGCTTCCGCGACCCGCACCGCTTCAGCTGGGACTCGGCGGGCGACGGACAGCTGTTCGTCGGGAACATCGGGGAGCACCGCATCGAGTCCGTCTACGACGTCAGGGCCGGTGACAACCTCGGCTGGAGCGACCGCGAGGGGCCCTTCGAGTACCGCAAGGAGGGCAACCCGACCTGCGGTGTCTACCAACTCCCCGACAACGACGAGCAGTACGGCTACACCTATCCGGTCGCGGCCTTCGACCACGTGCCGCCGCCGGCCACACCGTGCGCCGACAGCGGCAACGCGCTGATCGGTGGCTTCGTCTACCGGGGCGCGGAGATCCCGCAGTTGCGGGGCAAGTACGTGTACGGCGAGGGCGTCGGCGGCCGGATCCTCTACTCCGAGGTGGCCGACATGCGCCGCGGCGGGCCGCTCGCCGAAGTGCACCAGTTCAAGGTCGTCGACGCGGCGGGCGCGACGACCTCCATGGCGGAACTGGCGGGGGACGACCGGGTCGACCTCCGGTTCGGCACGGACCGCGCGGGTGAGCTGTACGTGCTCGCCAAGGCCAACGGAAAGATCTGGAAGGTGACCGATGCGCGCTGACCCAGCGGGGCGCGGCAGGCTCGCCCTCGCCGTCGCCCTCACCACGACACTCCTGGTCACGGGGTTCGCCCCGGCGGACGCACCCGCCGGCCGGAGCACGGGCGGACCCGCACACGTGCCTCGCCCGGTCGCCGCGTACGACTTCGAGCACCCCGTCCCCGGTGACCCGGCCCGCGAGCGGGACCGGGGCCGGTCGGGCACCACACTGGAACTCGTCAACGGCGGCGCCCAGTCCCGGGTGAGGGACGACGAGCGGCCCGGCCGGGTCCTGCGCACGCGACAGGTCTCGCCGGAGACCGCCGGGAGCGACGACTGGAAGGCGGGCGTGTACGGCCCGCAGGGGGTGCCGACCCTGCGCGCCTTCAGCGGCGCGCGGGAGACCACCGTCATGGGCTGGTTCAGGATGACCGCCGGCAATCCCGCGCCGAACTCCAACACCGCTGATCCGGGCGACCGTTACAACGCGATCGGCCTCGCCGGGATCCTCTCCGGCACCTCGCAGGGCCACGATGTGCGCGCCCTGCTCGAACTCATCACGGTGGAAGGGGAGATGAAGGTCGTCGCGCTCGGCCGCCGGGTGGACAACGGGAGTTCGCAGACGTTTGCCGCCGACGCCGACTGGCGGGAGATCCTGCCGCCCGACACGTGGGTGTCACTCGCGGCGACGTTCGACTTCGACACCGGCACGATGGCGCTGTACCGCGACGGCCGCCCGCTGCCCGGCCGGCATGTCGTGGCCGGTGACCCCTGGGCGGTGGAGGGGGCACCGGAGCCCGACGCCGCGTCGCCCACCGATCCGCGCGGAATCAAGATCGGCGGCAGTTATCCGCAGAACACCCAGGAGGGCAATCCCTGCGACTGCCGGATGGACGACCTGATGTTCTTCGACCGGGTGCTCACACCCGACGAGATCATGTCGCAGTACCGGCGCACGCGAGGATAATGGGACGGACGGGGCAGACAGCCACAGTTCGGAGTCGAACGTGAGCCGTGCAAACCGTCCGCGTGTCGTTGTCGTGGGAGCCGGATTCGCCGGGTTCGAGGCCGCCCGTACGCTCTGCCGGAGCGTACGGGACAAGGCCGAGGTCGTCCTGCTCAACCCGACCGACTACTTCCTCTACCTCCCGCTCCTGCCGCAGGTGGCCGCCGGGATCCTGGAGCCCCGCCGGGTGACCGTCTCCCTGCCGGGGGCGCTGCCCCGGGTACGGGTCGTACTCGGCGAGGCGGACCACGTCGACCTGACGGAACGGGTCGTTCGGTACTCCGGCCCCGAGGGCGAGACCGGCGAGCTGACCTACGACCGGCTCGTCCTCGCCGTCGGCAGCGTCAACAAACTGCTGCCGGTCCCCGGCGTCGCCGAGTACGCCCACGGCTTCCGGGGCCTGCCCGAGGCCCTCTACCTGCGCGACCACGTCACCCGCCAGATAGAACTCGCCGCCGCCGACGACAGCGCCGTGAGCAGGGCGCGCACCACCTTCGTCGTGGTCGGCGCGGGCTACACCGGCACCGAGGTCGCCGCCCACGGCAAGCTCTACACCGACGCCCTGGTCCGCAAACAGCCCGGCCGCGAGCGGCGGCCCGCCCCACGCTGGCTGCTCGTCGACATCGCGCCCAGGATCCTGCCCGAACTGGACCACAGGCTCTCCGAGACCGCCCACCGCGTACTGCGCGGGCGGGGCGTGGACATCCGCACCGGCACGTCCGTCACGGAGGCCACACCGAGGGGTGTCCAGCTCGACGACGGGGAGTTCGTGGAGACACGGACCCTCGTCTGGTGCGTCGGCGTGCGGCCCGACCCGCTGGTCAGCGAGGTCGGACTGCCCGTCGAACGCGGCAGGCTGCGGGTCGACCCGCGGCTGGGCGTCCCCGGTCACCCCGAGGTCTTCGCGTGCGGCGACGCCGCCGCCGTACCCGATCTGACCAGGCCGGGCCAGTGCACCCCGATGACCGCGCAGCACGCGTCCCGCCAGGGCAGGGTGGCGGGCCACAACGTGGCCGCGTCCCTCGGCCACGGGGAGACGCGCACGTACTCCCACCACGACCTCGGCTTCCTCGTCGATCTCGGCGGGGTCAAGGCCGCCGCCAACCCGCTCGGCGTGCCGCTCTCCGGCCCGCTCGCGGGAGCGGTCACCCGCGGCTACCATCTGGCGGCCATGCCGGGGAACCGGGTCCGCGTCGCGGCGGACTGGATACTGGACGCGGTACTGCCCCGGCAGGGCGTGCAACTCGGACTCGTACGCTCCTACACCGTGCCGCTCGACACCGCGTCCCCCGAACTGGCGAGGGTCCCCGGCGGACCTCGTAAGGAGTGACCCCATGGCGAAGGACTCCCTGACGTCCCAGGAGATCGAGGACCGGCTCAAGGCGCTGCCCGAGTGGTCCGTCGAGGACGGCAAGATCGCCCGGAGCTACCGGCTCGCCGACCACTTCGCGGCGGCGGCGATGGTCCTGCACGTCGCGCGGATCCAGGAGGAGCTGAACCACCACTCCGATCTCACCCTCGGCTACAACACCGTCGACCTGGCCGTGAACTCGCACGACGTCGGCGGGATCACGGACCGCGACTTCGACCTGGCCGCCCGGGTCGAGGAGATCGCGCCCACGCACGGCGCGAGCTGAGACACGGTCTCCGGCCGTTCACAAGGCGCCTCTGATCTGGCCGGTACGGACGCACTCGCCGGACTTCTCGACGGACCCCGGGCGCGAGGGGCCTTCCTGCCGCGCATGGTGATGGAACCGCCGTGGTCCGGACGGATCGAGGACCGCGCCCCGATCTGTCTGATGTGCGTCACACGCGGCGAGGCATGGCTCGTCCACGACTCGGGCACCGAGCCCGTCGTCCCGCGCCCCGGCGACATCCGGATCGTGCGGGGCCCGGAGGCGTACACCGTCACCGACGTCCCCGGCCGTACGCCGCACGCCCTGATCGGTCCCGGCGCCCGGCGGCACCTGCCACACCCTGCGCGGCGAACCGCTCGCCCAGTCCACGAAGCTCGGCGAGCGCGGCCTTCAAGCGGGTACGGGGCATCAGCCCGCAGGAACACCGCACGGGGAAACCGGAGTCGGCGACCGGGGGAAAGCCCTAGGGGCGTTCGGGTGCCGCCCCGAGTGACGTGACATCGGGCCGCCGGGAACGTTCGAGCATGAACCTGACGAACACCAAGCGCCCGGGTACCAGTGTGCTGTTCGCGGCGGCGCCCGCGCTCTTCCTCGGCGGCTGGCTGCTGATGCGGCCGATCGACGGCCGGTCCGAGCCGGGCGGCTGGTGGACGGCCGCCCACGCGGTGTGGCTGGCGGGGTTCGTCCTCTTCGCCGCGATGAGCCTGCGCTTCCGTGAGATCAGCGGGGCGCGGACCACGGGGCAGCGGATCGCGCTGGCCGCGAGCGTCGGGATCGTGCTGCTCAGCGCGCTGGCGAACATCGTCCAGCTCGCCATCGACCTCGTCGGCGGCTTCACCTCGGCGAACAGCGCCGAACTCAAGGACGCCTTCGCCGGGGTGAAGGACATTCCCGGCGCCGAGACGGTCGTCTACGGCATCGGTGCGCAGGTGATCTTCGTCGGCCTCGTCGTCTTCGCGGTCCTGGCCGCGGTGGTACGGCGCGGTACGCCCGCGTCGGCCGCGCTGGTGACCGCCGGGACGGTGGTGATGGCGGTCGGCATGGGCTTCGGCCGCAACCACTGGAGCGTGCCCGCGGGCATGATCTGCCTCCTCGTGGGGCTGACGCTGCTCGGGCGTGAGCTGGATGGGCACGGGGGGAGCGTGGCGCGCGGGTCGCGCCTGTCCTCGGTCGCCGGACGGACCGCGAACGCGGCCTGTCCGGCGACCGAGGTCGGACCGGCCGCCGGACGGACCGCGAAGAACCACCGGGTCCGTCCGGCGGCTGAGGACAACGCGGGTGCTCAGCCGTCGTAGGTGTCCGGGTCGAAGCCCAGGCGGGTGCCGGAGTCCAGCGCCGCGAGCGCCGCCAGGTCCTCCGCGTCCAGTTCGAAGCCGGACAGCTCGAAGTTCTCCTTGATCCGGGACGGCGTCACGGACTTCGGGATCACCACGTTGCCCAGCTGAAGGTGCCAGCGCAGCACGATCTGCGCCGCCGTCCGCCCGTGCTTGTGGGCGATCGCCAGCACCGTGGGGACTTCGAGCAGTCCCTTGCCGGAGCCGAGCGGCGACCACGCTTCCGTCACGATGCCGTGTTCCGCGTTGACCGCGCGGACCTCGTCCTGCTGGAACAGCGGGTGCAGCTCAACCTGGTTGACCGCGGGTACCACCGACGTCTCGTCCAGCAGCCGCCGCAGGTGCGCGGGCTGGAAGTTGGACACACCGATCGCCCTGGCCCGGCCGGTCGCGGCGATCTCCTCGAACGCGCGCCAGATCGTGAGGTAGTCGTCGCGCACGGCGCGCGGCCAGTGGATCAGATACAGGTCGACATGGTCGAGACCGAGCTTCGACAGGGACGTGTCGAACGCGCGCAGGACACCGTCCCGCGTCCAGGTCTCCTGCTTGCCGTTCCACAACTTGGTGGTGACGAAGAGGTCTTCGCGGGCGATCCCGCAGGCGCCGATCGCCTTGCCCGTGCCCTCTTCGTTCCCGTAGATCGCCGCTGTGTCGATGCTGCGGTAGCCGGCCTCCAGGGCCGTACCGACCGACCGTGTCGCCTCGTCGTCGGGGACCTGCCAGACACCGAACCCCAGTTGGGGCATTTCGACGCCGTTGTTGAGGGTGAGGGTGAGGGTGGGGACCTTACTCACGTGCGGTCGATCCTTACGTCGTCGGTTGCTTCTCAGGGGCCCCAACGAACAGGGGCGCGCCCGCATTCCCGCGTTCCCACTCGTCGGCCGTTCCACTCGTCAGCGGTAGAGCGCGTCCACCTCGATCGTGTACGCCGTCTCGATCGCCTTGCGCTTCAGCTTCAGCGACGGTGTCAGCAGCCCGTGCTCCTCGCTGAAGGGATGCGCCAGGATCCGGAACGTACGGATCGACTCGGCCTGTGACACGAGCGTGTTGGCCGCCACCACCGCGCGCCGGACCTCCAGCTCCAGATCCGGGTCGCGCACCAGGTCCACCGGCCGCAGCGGCGGCTTGCCCCGCATCGCGAGCCAGTGGTCCACGGCCTCCTGGTCGACGGTGACCAGCGCGGCGATGTACGGACGGTCGTTGCCGACCACGATGCACTGCGCGACCAGCGGGTGGGCCCGTACGCGTTCCTCCAGGCCGGCCGGCGACACGCTCTTGCCGCCCGACGTCACCAGGATCTCCTTCTTCCGCCCGGTGATGGTCAGATAGCCGTCCTCGTCGAGCGCTCCGAGGTCGCCCGTGGCGAGCCAGCCGTCCCGCAGGACGGCGTCGGTGGCCTTCGGGTCGTTCAGATAGCCGGCGAAGACGTGCTCGCCGTGCAGCCACACCTCGCCGTCCTTCGCGATGTGCACCGTCGTCCCCGGAATGGGCTGGCCGACCGTCCCGTACCGGGTCCGCTCCGGCGGGTTGGCCGTGGCCGCCGCGCTGGACTCCGTCAGGCCGTACCCCTCGAAGACCGTGACGCCGGCGCCCTCGAAGAACAGGCCGAGCTGCCGGTCCATGCCCGAGCCGCCCGACATCGCGTGCCGCACCCGGCCGCCCATCGCGGCGCGCACCTTGGAGTACACGGCCTTCTCGAAGAACTGGTGCTGGATCCGCAGCGCCGCCGACGGGCCCGGGCCGATCCCGAACGCCTTGTGCTCCATCGCCTCCGCGTGCTTGACCGCCACGTCAACGGCCTTGTCGAAGGCGCCCGTCCTCCCCTCGCGCTCCGCCTTGCGGCGTGCGGCGTGGAAGATCTTCTCGAAGATGTAGGGCACGGCGAGGATGAAGCTCGGCCGGAACGCGGCCAGATCCGGCAGCAGTTCGTTCGCCCGCATCACCGGCTGGTGGCCGAGCTTGACCCGGCCCCGGATCGCGGCGACCTCGACCATGCGGCCGAAGACGTGCGCGAGGGGCAGGAAGAGGAGTGTCGACGCCTCGTCACCGCGCTTGGAGTGGAAGACCGGCTCCCAGCGGGCGATCATCGTGTCCGTCTCGAACACGAAGTTCGCGTGCGTGATCACACAGCCCTTGGGGCGGCCGGTGGTGCCCGAGGTGTAGATGACGGTGGCCGTCGAGTCGGGTGTCACCGCGCGGCGGTGCCGGTGCACCACGTCGTCGTCGATGTCGGCGCCGGCGGCGTTCAGTTCGGCGACCGCGCCCGCGTCGAGCTGCCACAGCCGCTTGAGCCGGGGGAGCCGGTCGATCACCGAGCCGACGGTCATCGCGTGGTCCTCGTGCTCGACCACGCAGGCGGACACCTCGGCGTCGTACAGCATCCAGAAGACCTGCTCGGCGGATGACGTCGGATAGACCGGCACGGAGTGGGCGCCGACCGACCACAGCGCGAAGTCGAAGACCGTCCACTCGTACCGGGTGCGGCACATGATCGCGACACGGTCACCGAACCGGACGCCGTGTGCCAGCAATCCCTTCGCCAGGGCCAGCACCTCGTCGCGGAACTCGGCCGAACTCACGTCCCGCCAGATGTCGTCGGGGCCCTTGCGGCCGAGCGCGACACGGTCGGGATCGGCCAGGGCGTGATCGAATACGGCGTCCGCCAGCCCGCCCACATGGGGCGCAGACGCCATGGGTCGGACAGTGAACTCGCGCAATGACCTGCTCCTTGTGGCGCTCCGCACGGCGCCGTGACGGTACCCCAAGGGGAGGTTCGGCGGGAGGGAGCGGACGGAAGTGGTGTCTTGCCGTATCGCACCAGGTCAGAGGCGTGGAAGGGGTTCCGGGGAGAGTTGCCGGGCGAGCTTCTGACCGTAGAGTAAGTGCGCTTGGGGGGAATCTCCACCGAATCTGTACGGTGCGCTTACGGTCCCCTCCGGGCGGGGCGGACTTGGCCTGTACCAGCGCCTCGGCGTGGCGGGTTCTCGCCGGTCGCGGATGTGGTGCGTGAGCCGTGAGTGGCGCGCGTCAGCGCGCGCCGGCGGGGCGGTGCAGCCGGTCGCCGCCCGCCAGGATGGCGGCGGCGAGCGCCTCCGCCGGGCTCCGGTCGGCCCCTCCCGGGGCGCCCGCCCGCCGCCCGTGCCCGCGCCTTCCGTGCAGCAGCACGAAGTCCACATCGCCCAGCTCCGGCAGCCCCGCGCGGGCCGGCACCGGCACCAGACCCGGCGGGATCAGACCACGGGTGTGGGCCATCACGCCGAGCCCCGCGCGGGCCGCCGCGACCAGCCCGCTCAGGCTCGCGCTCGTACAGGCGATGCGCCACGCCCGGCCGTCCGCCTCCAGCACCTCCAGCGCGCGGGCGCGCGTGATGCCGGGCGCGGGGAACAGGATCAGCGGCACCGGACGCTCGGGGTCGATCCGCAGCCGCGGCGCCCCGATCCAGGTCAGCGTGGACTGCCACACCAGCTCGCCGTGCGTGTCGCCGCCCCGGCGCTTGGCCAGCACCAGATCCAGCTCGCCGGCCGCCAGCCGCTCGTGGAGCGTGCCGGAGAGTTCGACGGTCAGCTCCAGATCGACCTCGGGGTGGTCGGTGCGGAACGACTCCAGGATCTCGGGCAGCCGCGTCAGGACGAAGTCCTCGGACGCGCCGAAGCGGAGCCTGCCCCGCAGCCGGGTCCCGGAGAAGTACGCCGCCGCCCGCTCGTGGGCCGCGAGGATCGTACGGGCGAAGCCGAGCATGGCCTCGCCGTCCTCGGTCAGCTCCACGCTGTGCGTGTCCCGCGTGAAGAGCTGCCGGTCCCCGGCCGCCGCCTCCAGCCGCCGTACGTGCTGGCTGACCGTCGACTGCCGTACGTCCAGCCGCCGGGCGGCCTGCGTGAAGCTCAGGGTCTGTGCCACGGCCAGAAAGGTGCGGAGCTGGGCGGGGTCGTACATGCGGACCAGGGTAGCTCCCGTCATCGCGGAACGTGATGACAGTCAGAGCCGTATGCGGGATTCCCGATCAAGCTCGGAGCCTGGACGATGGAGAGCGCGCGATCCGTCCCGGAACCCGGACAAGATCCAGAGCACGGCAAGAACCAGTGGAGCACATGAACCGCCGCACACCGTCCCCCCGTCCGCGCCCCTTCCGCCGTCGCCGGGCCCCTTCCCCGTCCCCGGCCGCGCCGTCCCCCCGTTCGGGGTGGCGCAGGTTCGCGCGTCTGCCGGTCGACCCGTACATCCTCGCCCTCCTCGGCACGGTCGCCCTCGCGGCGCTGCTGCCCGCGTCAGGTACCACGGCGGACGTGGCCGGCGGGGCGACGACCGGCGCGGTCGCGCTTCTGTTCTTCCTGTACGGCGCCCGGCTCTCCACCCGTGAGGCGCTGGACGGTCTCAAGAGCTGGCGGCTCCATCTGACCGTCCTGGCCTGCACGTTCCTGGTGTTTCCGCTGCTGGGGCTGGCCGCGCGCGGGCTCGTGCCCTTCGCCCTGACACCGGAGCTCTACAGCGGGCTGCTCTTCCTGTGCCTGGTGCCCTCGACGATCCAGTCGTCCATCGCCTTCACCTCCATGGCACGCGGCAATGTGCCGGCGGCGATCTGCGCGGGGTCCTTCTCCAGCATCGCGGGCATCGTGGTGACACCGCTGCTCGCCGCCCTGCTGCTCGGCGGCGGCGCCAACGGGTTCTCGCCCGACTCACTGCTGCGGATCGTGGCGCAGCTGCTGCTGCCCTTCGTGGCGGGGCAGTTGCTGCGCCGCTGGGTCGGCGGATTCCTCACCCGGCACCGCACGCTGCTGGGCCGGGTGGACCGCGGATCGATCCTGCTGGTCGTCTACACGGCCTTCAGCCAGGGCATGGTGGCCGGTGTCTGGAACCGCGTGACTCCGGGGCGGCTCGGCGCGCTGTTCGCGGTCGAGGTAGTGCTGCTCGCGACGATGCTGACGGTCAGCTGGTACGGGGCGCGCCGACTGGGCTTCGACAGGGCGGACCGGGTGGCGATCCAGTTCGCCGGGTCGAAGAAGAGCCTCGCGGCCGGTCTGCCGATGGCGAGCGTGCTGTTCGGCGCGCAGGCCAGCCTCGCGGTGCTGCCGCTGATGCTGTTCCACATGCTGCAACTGGTGGTCTGCGCGATGATCGCGAAGCGCCGCTCACGCGACCCCCTGCCCGCCGAAACCCTGTCCGACGCCCCATCCACGGACCGGCCTACCCCCGTGCGGGCGTCGACACCGACTCAGAGCGCCCCGGAGGCGAACCGAGCTGAACGTGCGGGCCTGAACAGCGGGCGAAGACTGCGGCGAGTGAGCCGAAGGGGCGCGGCGGTGTCGAGAGGGAGAGCGCGCGGAGGCCCCGAGGGACGAGGGGGTGAGCACGGTCGACCGTCGATGTCGGCTTGAGGCGTCTTCGAGGTGAACCGAGCTGAACGTGCGGGCCTGAACAGCGGGCGAAGACTGCGGCGAGTGAGCCGAAGGGGCGCGGCGGTGTCGAGAGGGAGAGCGCGCGGAGGCCCCGAGGGACGAGGGGGTGAGCACGGTCGACCGTCGACACCGACTCAGAGCGCCCCGGAGGCGAACCGAGCCCAAAAACAAAAGGGGGAGGGACCCCGGCCGGCGCAGGGGGCGCTCCCCGCCGGCCGGGGCCTTGTCCCGTGTATCCCGTGCCGCGGCAGCGCGTCACACTTCGCTGTGGAGAGCGACGCGCTCGTCGCCGGCATACACGTTCATGGAGGGGCCGCGGAGGAAGCCGACCAGGGTCAGCCCGGCCTCCGCGGCGAGGTCGACGGCGAGTGACGACGGTGCGGAGACCGCCGCCAGGACCGGGATACCGGCCATCACCGCCTTCTGGGCGAGTTCGAAGGACGCTCTGCCCGACACGAGCAGGATCACCCGTGACAGGGGCAGCAGACCCTGCTGGAGTGCCCGGCCGACGAGTTTGTCGACCGCGTTGTGGCGGCCCACGTCCTCCCGGATGTCGAGGAGTTCTCCGTCCTCGGAGAACAGGGCCGCCGCGTGCAGACCCCCGGTCCGGTCGAAGACCCGCTGTGCCTCCCGCAACCGGTCGGGGAGGACGGAAAGCAGAGCCGGTTCGACGCGGACCGGGGGAGTGTCGGCGATCGGGAAGCGCGCCGTGGTGCGTACGGCGTCGAGGCTGGCCTTGCCGCACAGGCCGCACGAGGACGTGGTGTAGACGTTGCGTTCCAGCGTGATGTCCGGCACCGGGACACCGGGTGCGAGCTGGACGTCCACCACGTTGTACGTGTTCCTGCCGTCGTCCGTCGCTCCCGCGCAGTACACGATCGACCGGACGTCGTCGGCCGAGCCGAGTACGCCCTCGCTGACCAGGAATCCGGCGGCGAGCGCGAAGTCGTCGCCCGGGGTGCGCATGGTGATGGCGAGCGGCTTGCCGTTCAGCCGGATCTCCATCGGCTCCTCGGCGACCAGGGTGTCCGGGCGGGTGGTGACAGCCCCGTCCCTGATGCGGATGGTGCGGCGGCGCTCGGTGACGCGTCCCACGGTGATCCTCCCCTTCCTCGCTCGATCCGACTCCGCCGGTGCCGGTGCCGGTGCTCGTCCCGGTGCCGTTACCCGCGCTGTTGCGCGTGCTGGTAACCGAAGCGGCCCTTGATGCACAGGTTGCCGTGGGTCACCGGGTTGTCGTGCGGTGAGGTGACCTTGACGATCTCATTCTCCTGCACGTGCAGGGTGAGGTTGCAGCCGACGCCGCAGTACGCGCAGATCGTCGTGGTCTCCGTCTGCGCCGACTCGTCCCAGGTGCCCGCCTCGCGCATGTCGAACTCGGACTTGAAGCTGAGCGCGCCCGTCGGACAGACCTCGATGCAGTTGCCGCAGTAGACACACGCCGACTCGGGCAGCGCCACGGCGTGCTCGGTGGAGATACGGGCGTCGAAGCCGCGCCCGGCGACGGAGATGGCGAAGGTGTTCTGCCACTGGTCGCCGCACGCGTCCACACACTTGTAGCAGAGGATGCATTTGTCGAGGTCCCGGACGTAGAGATCGTTGTCGATCTTCGGCGTCTCGTTGACACGGGCCGCGTCGGGCCCGAACCGGTCGGGCTTGGCCTCGTACTCCTTGATCCACTCGGCCGCGCGGGGTGTCGTGGACAGGTCGGTCGACGACGCGAGCAGTTCCAGGACCACCTTGCGGCTGGTCCGGGCGCGCTCGGAGTCCGTGCTGACCTTCATCCCCGCCTCCGCCCGGCGTGAGCACGCGGGCGCCAGCGTACGGGCGCCCTCGACCTCCACGACGCAGACCCGGCACGCGTTCTTCGGCGTGAGCGTGTCGCCCTCGCAGAGCGTCGGGATGTCCTTGCCGGCGGCCCGGCAGGCGTCCAGGATCGTGGAGCCCTCGGGGACCCGGGTGGGCTCGCCGTCGAGTGTGAACTCCAGCAGACGGCGCGGCAGTTGAAGAGGAACAACGGTCACTTGAAAGCCCCCAGACGGTCGATGGCGGATTCGACGGCGTTCCACGCGGTCTGTCCGAGACCGCAGATGGAGGCGTCGCGCATGGTCTGACCGACTTCGCGCAGCAGCGCGACGTCGTCCGAGGCCGCGGCGCCCGTACGGTCCTTGATGCGGTGCAGCGCCTCCTCCTGGCGGACGGTGCCGACCCGGCAGGGCACGCACTGACCGCAGGACTCGTCGCGGAAGAACTCGGCGATGCGCAGCAGCGTCCTGGGCAGGCCGACGGTGTCGTCCATGACCAGGACCACGCCGGAGCCGAGGGTGGTGCCGGCGGCCCTGGTCCCCTCGAAGGTGAGCGGGATGTCCCGTTCGTCGGGCCGTACGAAACCGCCGGCCGCGCCGCCGAGCAGGATCGCCCTGATCTCGGTCGGTGTGCCCGCGAGATCGAGCAGTTCGCCGAGTGTGGCGCCGAACGGCAGCTCGTAGATGCCGGGCCGCTCGACGTTGCCCGAGACGCAGAAGAGTTTCGGCCCGGTGGAGTTCTCGGTGCCGATCGCCGCGTACGCCTCGGCGCCCGTCGTCAGGATGGGCAGCACGTTGATCAGTGTCTCGACGTTGTTGGCGGCCGTCGGCTTGCCGAACAGCCCCTTCTCCACCGGGAACGGCGGCTTGGAGCGCGGTTCGCCGCGGAAGCCCTCGATCGAGTTGAAGAGGGCCGTCTCCTCGCCGCAGATGTACGCGCCGGCGCCCCGGCGGATCTCGATGTCGAAGGCGTAACCCTGGCCGAGGACGTCGTCGCCCAGGAACCCGAGCAGCCGGGCCTGGGTGAGGGCGTTCTCCAGACGGTGCAGGGCGCGCGGGTACTCGCCGCGCAGATAGAGGTAGCCGACATGGGCGCCGGTGGCGTAACCGGCGATCGTCATGGCCTCGATCAGGGCGAACGGGTCGCCCTCCATGATCACCCGGTCCTTGAAGGTGCCGGGCTCCGATTCGTCGGCGTTGCAGACCAGATAGTGCGGCCGGTCGGGCTGGGACGCGGTGGCCTGCCATTTGCGCCCGGTGGGGAAGGCCGCGCCGCCCCGGCCGAGCAGTCCGGAGTCGGTGACCTCCCGGATCACCCCGGCCGGGCCGATGTCGAACGCCCGCCGCAGCGCGGCGTATCCGCCGTGCGACCGGTAGTCGTCGATGCTGAGCGGGTCGACGACCCCGACCCGTTGGAGCAGCAGCAGCCCCTCCTGCCCGGCCTGCGGCACCGCCAGGGCGGCCGACGGCTCCTCGGGGGCGTCCTCGGGAGCCGTGGCGGCGTCGACCAGCGTGTCGACCGTGGCGGGCGCGATGACGGCGAACGCCTGCCGCCGGGGGGCGGATTCGGCCGATGAGCCGTTGGCGTGCGCCCGCAGGGGCGTGACCACCGCCCCGTTCGGCGCGTCCGCCGTGCCGGGATCCGCCCGGACGGGGGTGACTCCGGCGTCGCCCGCCGTCCGGTCGGGCCCGGCCGGCTCGTTGGGACCGCCCGTCCGCGCCGGGGTACCGGCGTGCTTCAGCCGGGGGTCCCGCTGCGCGGGCACGGCGTCGGACGGGGTGCCCGCCTGCAACAGCAGCGCCGCCGGGGCCCGTTCGCACAGCCCGAGACAGGGGCTCGACTGCCATGTGACGCCGTCGGAGACCGAGCCCGCCGCCCCCATCCGTTCCTCCAGGTCCGCGCAGAGCTTCGCGGACCCGTTCCCCGCGCACGCCAGGTCGGTGCAGACGTGCAGCACCTTGGCGGGGCGGGGCTTGAGCGCGAACATCGCGTAGAACGTGGCCACGCCGTACGCCTCCGCCGGCGGCACCGTGAGCCGCCGGCACAGGTAGGCGAGCGCGCCCTCGCTGATCCAGCCCACGCGGTCGTTGACGGCGTGCAACCCCGGCAACAGCAGGTCGCGCCGCTCGCGTGCCTCGCGACCACCGCGGGCCCAGCGCAGATCCACGTCCGAGCGGTCCGCCGCGCCTTCCCACGCCGACGTCGCGGGACCGAGCAGCGAGTCGACCGCCGCGCGCTCCTCGTCCGTCGGTTCGCTGTCACCGAAGTGCAGGTCCACTGATTCTCAGCCCCTCACTGCTGTCGACGACATCTCTGTCACGTTGTCGGGCAACTTCTCGATCCGGATGGCCGAGGCCTTGAACTCGGCGGTGCCGGCGATCGGGCAGTTCGCCTCGATCGTCAGCTGGTTGGTGTCCACCTCGTCCGGGAAGTGCATGGTCATGAAGGCCAGTCCGGGACGCAGTCCGCGGTCGATCCACACCGGCGCCCGCACCGTGCCGCGTCGTGAGGAGATCTGGACCTCCTCGCCGACCTCGACCCCGTACATCCGCGCGTCCTCCGGGCACAGCTCCAGGTACTCGCCGCGGCGCAGCGGGGAGGCGAAACTCCCGCTCTGCACACCGGTGTTGTACGAGTCGAGCCGGCGCCCGGTGGTGAGCCTGATCGGGTACTGATCGTCCGTCAGGTCCACCGGCGGGTCGTGCTTCACGATGCCGAACGGGGCGAGCCTGCCGCGCTTGGCGGGGTCCGCGTCCCACAACCTGCCGTGCAGATAGGTGGGTTCGATCCGCTCGGTGTCGGGGCACGGCCACTGGATGCCCTGGTGCTCGGCCAGCCGGTCATACGTCATCCCGAAGTGGTCGGGGGACAGCGCGCGCAGCTCGTTCCAGACGGTCTCCGCGTCCGCGAACTTCCAGCTGTGCCCGAGGCGGCCCGCGATCTCGCAGATGATCCCGATGTCCTCGCGCGCCTCGCCCGGCGGGTCGAGCGCCTTGCGTACGCGCTGGACCCGGCGCTCGCTGTTGGTGGTGGTGCCGTCGGTCTCGCACCAGGCCGCGGTGGCGGGCAGGACCACGTCCGCCAGCTCGGCCGTCCTGGTGAGGAAGATGTCCTGCACCACGAGGAAGTCGAGCGCCTTCATCCTTGTCACGGCCTGCTCGCTGTCGGCCTCGGACTGCGCCGGGTTCTCACCGATGCAGTAGACGGCCCTGAGGTCGCCGGTCTCCATCGCCTCGAACATGTCGGTCAGGTTGAGGCCGTAGTGGGGCTGGACCACGGTGTCCCACGCGGTCTCGAACTTCTGCCGCACAGTCGGCTCCAGGATGTCCTGGAAGCCCGGCAGCCGGTTGGGGATGGCCCCCATGTCGCCGCCGCCCTGCACGTTGTTCTGGCCGCGCAGGGGCTGGACCCCGGAGCCGTACCGTCCGACGTGCCCGGTGAGCAGCGACAGGTTGATCAGCGCCCGGACGTTGTCCGTGCCGTTGTGGTGCTCGGTGATGCCGAGCGTCCAGCACAACTGGGCCCGCTCGGCGCGGGCGTAGGCGTGGGCGAGGTCGCGGATCGCCTCGGCGGGTACGCCCGTCACCTTCTCGGCCACGGTGAGGGTCCACGGCTCGACCTCGGCCGCGTACTCCTCGAAACCGGTGGTCGCCTGCTCGATGAACTGCTTGTTGTGCAGGCCCGCGTGGATGATCTCGCGGGCGACGGCGTGGGCGAGCGGGATGTCCGTGCCGACGTTGAGGCCCATCCAGCTCTCGGCCCATTCGGCCGTGCTGGTGCGGCGCGGGTCGACGGCGTACATCCGCGCGCCGTTCCTGATGCCGCGCAGGACGTGCTGGAAGAAGATCGGGTGCGCGAAGCGGGCGTTGGAGCCCCACATCACGATCAGATCGGTGTGCTCGACCTCCTCGTACGAGGAGGTGCCGCCGCCGGAACCGAAGGCCGCCGAGAGTCCGGCGACGCTCGGCGCGTGACAGGTCCGGTTGCAGGAGTCGACGTTGTTGGTGCCCATCACCACTCGCGCGAACTTCTGCGCGACGTAGTTCATCTCGTTCGTGGCACGGGCGCACGAGAACATGCCGAACGCGCCGCGTGCGGCGCCCAGTCCCTCGGCCGCCCGGTCAAGTGCCTCTTCCCAGGTCGCCCGCCGGAACGGGCCGCCCTTCTCGTCCCGCACCAGCGGGTATTCGAGCCTGGCATAGGTCTTCGGCGTGCGATCCCGCCTTCTTGCGCTGCTTTTCACGCTGCGCTCCCTCATGAGTCATGGCTTGTGGCCGCGCCATTGCATACAGTATCCCGATGGGCCGTGGGAAGTGGAAGCCTTGCGCATGGGTTTTGTGTGGGCCGGAAGTGCCAAGTCCCCCCGGCGGGCCGGTTCGTCCCCGGTCGCCGGACGGGCTCGATCGAGCCCGTCCGGCGACCGGGACTCCTGGATCTACGCGGCCGCGCCGCGGGCCAGCAGGTCGGAGATGGCGTCGACCGTGCGGAGCGTCGGCACCTCGATGTCGCACATGGCGGCCAGTTCGACGACCGCCGCGAGCAGCACGTCCAGCTCCATCGGCTTCCCCTTCTCCAGGTCCTGGAGGGTGGAGGTCCGGTGGTCGCCGACCCGTTCGGCGCCGGCCAGCCGGCGTTCGACGGAGATGTCGGGGTGGCAGCCGAGCGCCTCGGCGACCCGCAGCGTCTCCCTCATCATCAGTTCGATGACTTCCCGGGTGGTTCGGTGCAGACACATCTCCCGCATCGTGGCGCGGGTCAGCGCGCTGATCGGGTTGAAGGAGATGTTGCCGAGGAGTTTGATCCAGATCTCCTCGCGCAGTTCGGCCTCGACCGGACACTTGAGTCCGCCCGCCCGCATGGCCTCCCCGAACTCCTTGGTGCGTGGCGAGAGCGATCTGTCCGGCTCCCCGATGGAGAACCGGGTGCCTTCCAAGTGCCGTACGACGCCCGGCCCTTCCAGCTCCGTCGCCGCGTAGACGACACAGCCGATGGCGCGCTCCGGCGGCAGGACGGCGCTGACCGAGCCGCCGGGATCGACGCTCTCTATACGACGGCCGTCGTGCGGGCCGCCGTGCCGGTGGAAGTACCACCAGGGGATCCCGTTCTGGGCGGCGATGACCGCCGTGTGGTCCTGGAGCAGAGGCGCGATCAGCGGCCCGCACGCCGCGTACGAATTCGCCTTCAGGCCCAGGAACACATAGTCGACCGGCCCGATGTCGGCCGGCTGATCGGTGGCGTGCACCCGCGCGGTCCAATCGCCGCGCGGGCTGTACACCCGGACTCCGTGCTGCCTCATGGCCGCCAGATGCGGTCCACGGGCGATGAGATGGACTTCGGCGCCTGCGCGATCGAGCGCGGCACCGACATAGGCGCCGATCGCACCGGCACCGACGACTGCGACTTTCACCGTGGGGCTCTCCGTTCGCTTTGAGGGTGTTGAGAGAAGCGCGGAAAGGAGCACACTTTGCCGACGATATATTGTCTACAGTATGGAATAACTGCCGACAAGACTTCTGTCGTCGGCATACGGTCGACGTGAACAGCGGGTCAAAGATCTTCCCAAACGGTCGGGACGGTTCCTAGAGTTCGCGACCATGACCCCACCACTCGCCCCGGTCGGCTGGAGCCGCTGGCTGGTGCCCCCCGCAGCGCTCTCGGTGCACCTCTCGATCGGACAGGCCTACGCCTGGAGCGTGTTCAAGCCGCCCCTGGAATCCGCTCTCGGTCTCTCCGGAACCCAGAGCGCCCTCCCCTTCCAGCTGGGCATCGTGATGCTCGGACTGTCCGCCGCCTTCGGCGGCACCCTCGTCGAACGCAACGGCCCGCGCTGGGCGATGACCGTCGCACTCGTCTGCTTCTCGTCCGGCTTCCTGCTCTCCGCGCTCGGCGCCGCGACCGAGCAGTTCTGGCTGATCGTCTTCGGCTACGGCTTCGTCGGCGGCATCGGACTCGGCATCGGCTACATCTCGCCGGTCTCGACGCTGATCAAATGGTTCCCCGACCGGCCGGGCATGGCGACCGGCATCGCGATCATGGGCTTCGGCGGCGGCGCGCTCATCGCCTCGCCGTGGTCCGCGCAGATGCTGGAGTCGTTCGGCTCCACGAACGACGGCATCGCCAAGGCGTTCCTCGTACACGGCCTGGTCTACGCGGTGTTCATGCTGCTCGGTGTCCTGCTGATCCGCGTACCGCGCCCGGACGCGGCGCCGAAGGCGGCGGCGGCCCCCGCGTCGGCCCTGATCACCACCGCGCAGGTCTCCGCCAAGTCGGCCGTCCGCACACCGCAGTTCTGGCTGCTGTGGATCGTCCTCTGTATGAACGTCACCGCGGGCATCGGCATTCTTGAGAAGGCCGCCCCGATGATCACCGACTTCTTCGCCGACACCGACACGCCGGTCTCCGTCTCGGCCGCGGCCGGCTTCGTCGCGCTGCTCTCGGCGGCCAACATGGCGGGCCGTATCGGCTGGTCGTCCACCTCCGACCTGATCGGCCGGAAGAACACCTACCGCCTCTACCTGGGCGTCGGCGCCCTGATGTACCTGCTGATCGCGCAGTTCGGCGACGCGTCCAAACCGCTCTTCATCATCTGCGCGCTGGTCATCCTCTCGTTCTACGGAGGAGGCTTCGCCACCGTCCCCGCGTATCTCAAGGACCTGTTCGGCACCTACCAGGTGGGCGCGATCCACGGACGGCTGCTCACCGCGTGGTCGGCGGCCGGTGTCCTCGGCCCGCTCATCGTCAACCGGGTCGCCGACAGCCAGGAGGAGGCGGGCAAGAGCGGGCCCGGTCTGTACGGGCTCTCACTGACCATCATGATCGGGCTGCTCGTCGTCGGGTTCGTGGCCAACGAACTGGTCCGGCCCGTACACCCGCGCCACCACCGGCCCGCGGACTCCACCGCGTCCGCGACCGTCCCCGCGCCCGCGTCGGCGCCCGCGAACACCGCCGCCACGAAGCCGGAAGCACCGTCAGCAAGCACCGAAGGAGGCCCCCGATGACCACAGCACCGGAGAGCGGGAACGCGGTGCCCGGGTCCCGGCGGACCGCGCTGATCGTCTTCGCCTGGCTCTGGGTGGGCGTCCCCCTCGCGTACGGTCTGTATGAACTGGTCCGTAAGGCCACCCAGCTGTTCACCGGGTGATCCCTCCGGACGCCGCCGGATGATCCGGAGTCTCCAAGAGGAGGCGGGGAATCCTGTTGGGTCGCCTGCCCCCTTACTCGTGAGTCGCTGACGAGACTGGGGATCTCCTGACGTCGACCGAAGAGGGGGTCCCTGGCATGACCGGCACTCGTATCGCCGCGCTCGGGCACTATCAGCCCGCCAAGGTGCTCACCAACGACGACCTGGCGGGCATGGTCGACACCAGTGATGAGTGGATCAGGAGCCGTGTCGGCATCAAGACCCGGCACGTGGGCGGCCCCGACGAGCCCGTGGACGAGATGGCGGCGCACGCGGCGGCGAAGGCGCTCGCCGCCGCCGGTCTGACCCCCGCCGACATCGACCTGGTGCTGGTCGCCACGTCCACGGCGATCGACCGGTCGCCGAACATGGCGGCGCGCGTCGCCGCCCGGCTCTCCATGGGCTCACCGGCCGTGATGGACCTCAACGTGGTCTGCGCCGGCTTCACCCACGCGCTCGCCACGGCCGATCACGCCGTACGGGCGGGTGCGGCGACCCGCGCGCTGGTCATCGGCGCCGACAAGATGGCCGACATCGCCGACTGGACCGACCGCTCGACCTGCGTCCTCCTCGGTGACGGCGCCGGCGCGGCGGTCGTCGAGGCCGTCCGGCCGGGCGAGGAGGCGGCTATCGGCCCGGTGCTGTGGGGCTCGGTGCCCGAGATGGGCAACGCCGTACGGATCGAGGGAACCCCGCCGCGCTTCGCGCAGGAGGGCCAGTCCGTCTACCGGTGGGCCACCACCCAACTGCCGCCGATCGCCCGCAAGGTCTGTGAAAAGGCCGGTATCGCGCCCGAGGACCTGGCCGCCGTCGTACTGCACCAGGCGAACCTGCGCATCATCGAGCCCGTCGCCCAGAAGATCGGCGCGGTCAACGCGGTCATCGCCCGCGACGTCGTGGACTCCGGCAACACCTCGGCCGCGTCCATCCCGATGGCGCTGTCCAAGCTGGTGGAGCGCGGCGAGGTGGAATCCGGCGCTCCGGCGCTGCTTTTCGGCTTTGGCGGAAATCTCTCCTACGCCGGGCAGGTCATCCGCTGCCCCTGACCGCTACGGTTCTCGGTAGACTGTAGACGATAGCCAATCGTCGTGCCGTTGCCGTAGCCGGCCAGGATGGGGGACCGCATGTTGTCCGCAGGACTGCCACAGGGCTCCGTGCCCAAGCTCGAACGCCCCGGCCCGCTGCGCGAGCGCGTCTACGAGGCGCTGCTCGAACTGATCACCGTGCGCTCTCTGAGGCCCGGACAGCATCTGGTCGAGAGTGAACTCGCCGGTCATCTCGGGGTCTCCCGACAGCCGGTACGGGAGGCGCTCCAGCGCCTGAACACCGAGGGCTGGGTCGATCTCAGGCCCGCCCAGGGCGCGTTCGTCCACGAGCCGACCGAGGCGGAGGCGGACCAGCTGCTCTCGGTCCGTACGCTCCTGGAGGCCGAGGCCGCGAGGCTCGCCGCGGCGAACTCGGGCTCGGCGGGGATCGCGGCGCTGGAGGCGCTCTGCGCCAAGGGTGAGCAGTCGGTGGCCGACGACGACGTGGAGCTCACGGTCGCGACGAACGCGGCTTTCCACGCGAAGGTGATGGAACTGGCGGGCAACGTCGTCCTGGCGGAGCTGGCGGCCCAGGTGGACCGGCGGGTGCGCTGGTACTACGCGCCGGTGGCGCGGCAGCGCGGCAAGCAGTCCTGGATCGAGCACCGGGCCCTGATCGCGGCGATCTCCGCGCGGGACGAAGAGGCCGCGACGGCGGTCATGCGCTCCCACACGGAGCAGACGCGCACCACCTACCACCACCGCGGGGACGCCGCGGTCTGACCACTTCGCACGGGCGAGGGCGAGCCCGTACGATCAGTGACGAGGCGCCTCCGGCAGGACGCGGGGGCGCCTTCGTCATGCGCCGAGCGGGATGATCCACCAGCCTCCGAACCGCCCCCGGCGCCCTCGTCGAAGCCCCGTCCCCGCGGACGGTGAAACGTCTTTGTCCTGACTGTGGAGAAAGTTAGGAGCGATTCCTGCGCAACTTCTTCCCACTCGGGGAAAGCGCTGCTACGTTCCCCTCGAAAGCCTGTCGAAACGACAACCGACGTAGCGACGTAACACAGAGCCGAGAGGCGGGGAGGGGCGCGTGAGACGTATGACCGCACGACCCGCGAACGCTCATCAGGCGCGACTGCTCCGGCTCTTGCGTGACGGTGGTCCCAACTCCCGTGCCCAGCTCGGTGACCAGGTCGACCTCTCCCGCTCCAAGCTCGCCGTGGAAGTCGACCGGCTGCTGGAGACCGGGCTCGTCGTCGCCGACGGACTCGCCGCCTCGCGCGGTGGCCGCCGCTCCCACAACATCCGGCTCGCGCCCGCCCTCCGCTTCCTCGGGGTGGACATCGGCGCCACGTCCATAGACGTCGCCGTCACCAACGCCGAGCTCGAAGTCCTCGGCCACGTCAACCACCCGATGGACGTCCGCGAGGGCCCGGTCGCCGTCTTCGAGCAGGTGCTCGCGATGGCCGCCAAGCTCAAGGCCAGCGGACTCGCGGACGGCTACGACGGCGCCGGCATCGGCGTTCCGGGACCGGTCCGCTTCCCCGAGGGCGTGCCGGTCGCGCCGCCGATCATGCCCGGCTGGGACGGCTTCCCCGTGCGCGAGGCGCTCAGCCAGGACCTCGGCTGCCCCGTCATGGTCGACAACGACGTGAACCTGATGGCGATGGGGGAGCAGCACGCGGGCGTCGCACGCTCCGTGGGCGACTTCCTCTGCGTCAAGATCGGCACCGGTATCGGCTGCGGCATCGTCGTCGGCGGCGAGGTCTACCGCGGCACGACCGGCAGCGCGGGCGACATCGGCCACATCCGGGTCGAGCCCGACGGACGCGCCTGTGTCTGCGGCAACAGGGGTTGCCTGGAAGCCCACTTCAGCGGCGCCGCGCTGGCCAGGGACGCCGAGGACGCCGCCCGTACGGGCCGTTCCGCCGAACTCGCCTCGCGACTGGAGGCCGCCGGCCGGCTCACCGCCGCCGACGTCGCCGTGGCCGCCGCCGCCGGTGACCCCACCGCCCTCCACCTCATCCGCGAAGGCGGCAACCGGGTCGGCCAGGTCATCGCCGGGCTCGTCAGCTTCTTCAACCCGGGCCTCGTCGTGATCGGCGGCGGGGTGACCGGACTCGGCCACACCCTGCTGGCCAGCGTCCGCACCCAGGTCTACCGCCAGTCACTTCCGCTGGCCACCGGCAATCTCCCCATCGTTCTCGGGGAGTTGGGGCCGACCGCCGGAGTCACCGGCGCGGCCCGGCTCATCAGCGACCACCTCTTCTCCCCGGCCTGACACCGGCACCCCCGACGTCGGGCCGTACGGCACACGCTTCACCCGCACTACCGAAATAACAGCAAAAAAACCAACAAGAGCACCAACAAAGCATCACCGTTCACCGCACCACCCGCATCGCACCGCCCTGTTCCGCACGCCCGCACGCCCGCTCACCGGCCGCATCCGCCGAGGGGATACGCCATGGCACCAGCACCACCCGAAGGCAGCCTGCTCACCATGTCCGGCATCACCAAGCTGTTCCCGGGCGTCCGCGCCCTGGACGGCGTGGACCTGGAGGTCCAGGCAGGCGAAGTCCACTGTCTGCTCGGCCAGAACGGGGCCGGCAAATCCACACTCATCAAGGTGCTCGCCGGCGCGCACCAGCCCGACGACGGTGTCATCACCTGGCGCGGCGAAGAGGTCCAGCTGGGGTCACCCATCGCGGCGATGAAGCTCGGCATCGCGACCATCTACCAGGAACTCGACCTCGTCGAGGGCCTGTCGGTCGCCGAGAACATCTTCCTCGGCCACGAACCGACCACCGCCGGATTCATCGTCAAGGGCGGCGAGGCCAGGACCGCGGCCACCGCGCTGCTCGGGCGCCTCGGCCACCCCGAGATCCCGGCGGGCCGCCCCGTCGGTGAACTCTCCGCCGCGCACCAGCAGATCGTCTCCATGGCCCGCGCGCTCTCCCACGACGTACGCCTCATCGTGATGGACGAGCCGTCCGCGGCGCTCGACCCGGACGAGGTCGACAACCTCTTCCGTATCGTCGACACCCTCACCGCCGACGGGGTCGCCGTCATCTACATCTCCCACCGCCTGGAGGAGATCCGCCGGATCGGCGACCGCGTGACCGTCATCAAGGACGGCCGCACCGTCGCCGTGGGTCTGCCCGCGAAGGAGACCCCCACCAGCGAGGTCGTCTCGCTGATGACCGGCCGCGAGGTCGCGTACGTCTTCCCCGACCGCCCGTCGGTCGCCGACGCCCCGCACGGCGAGCCCGTGCTGCGGACCGAAGGACTCACCAGGGAAGGCGAGTTCGAACCCGTCGACCTCGAACTGCGCCCCGGCGAGATCGTCGGCCTCGCGGGTCTCGTCGGCTCCGGACGCTCCGAGATCCTGGAGACCGTCTTCGGCGCCCGCAAGCCCACCGGCGGCCGGGTACTGGTCGACGGCAAGGAGCTCAAGCCCGGCAGCGTCCGCGCCGCCGTACGCGCCGGACTCGGCCTCGCCCCCGAGGAGCGCAAGGCCCAGGCCCTGCTGCTCATCGAATCGGTCACCCGCAACGTGTCGGTGTCCTCGATGTCCCGCTTCTCGCGCGGCGGCTGGCTCGACAGCGCCGCCGAGCGCAAGGCGTCCAGGGCCGCGACCCAGGAACTCTCCCTGCGCCCCGACAACCCCGACGCGGTCATCCGCACCCTGTCGGGCGGCAACCAGCAGAAGGTCGTCCTGGCCCGCTGGCTGCTGCGCGGCTGCCGGGTGCTGCTCCTCGACGAACCCACCCGCGGTGTGGACGTCGGCGCCCGCGCCGAGCTCTACGCCGTGATCCGCCGGCTGGCCGACGACGGCCTCGCCGTACTTCTCGTCTCCAGCGAGGTCCCCGAGGTCCTTGGCCTCGCCGACCGGGTGCTGGTGCTCCGGGAGGGCCGTGTCGTCCATACGTCACCGGCCCAGGAGCTTGACGAGCACCGTGTACTCGACCTTGTGATGGAAGGGAGCCCGACGCCATGAACCAGCCTGCCTCTGAGGCGCAGCAGGGCGGGCCCGAGGCCGCACCCGCCGCCGACGCCGCAGCCGTGCCGCTGACCAAGCCCGCCGGAAAGACCCCGGGAGGTTCCGGGGGCCGGCCGCCGCTCGGACTGCGTCTGGATTTCCGTACGCTCTCGCTGCTCGGCGTGCTCGCCGCACTGATAGTCGTCGGCGGCATCACCAAGCCCGATCAGTTCCTGGACACCAGCAATCTCCAACTGGTGCTCACCCAGGCGTCGATCATCGGTGTCGTCACCGTCGGCATGACGTTCGTCATCACCAGCGGCGGCATCGACCTGTCGGTCGGCGCGATCGTGGCCCTGGCCTCCGTGTGGGCGACCACCCTGGCCACCCAGGAGTACGGCTTCGCCGGCATCCTGTTCACCGCGATCATCGTGGGTCTGGCCTGCGGTCTCGTCAACGGCGTACTGATCGCGTACGGCGGCATGGCGCCCTTCATCGCGACCCTCGCGATCATGGCGTCCGCCCGTGGTCTGGCCCTCCAGATCACCGACGGCAACACCCAGGTCGTCACGTTGAAGTCGGTCCTCGACCTCGGCTCCCGCGACTCCTACATCCTCGGTGTCCCGCCGCTCGTCATCATCTTCGCCGCGGTGACGGTCATCGGCTGGCTGCTGCTCAACCGCACCACCTTCGGCCGGCGCACCGTCGCGGTCGGCGGCAACGCCGAGGCGACCCGCCTCGCCGGCATCGACGTGCGCAGGCAGCGGCTCTACCTCTACCTGCTCTCCGGACTGTGCTGCGGTATCGCGGCCTTCATGCTGATCGTGCTGTCCGGCTCGGGTCAGAACACGAACGGAAACCTCTACGAACTCGACGCCATCGCGGCGGCGATCATCGGCGGCACGCTGCTCAGCGGCGGTCGCGGCACGATCGTCGGCTCCGTGCTCGGTGTCCTGATCTTCACCACCATCACCAACATCTTCGCTCTCAACAACCTGCAGAGCGACGTCCAGCAGATTGCCAAGGGCGCGATCATCGTCGCCGCCGTACTGGTCCAGCGCCGCACGGCGCGCAACGGTGAGGGCTGACCTCGTATCCCCGAGGCCCGATCTCGTACCGCTCTTCGAAGCACCACTTCCGACGCACCGCAGCATCCGCTCTTCCGAAGGGGACGAACCGTCATGCCAGAAACGAGCCGCAGAGGTCTTCTGTTCGGCACCGCCGCCATTTCGGCGGGTGCCCTCCTCACCGCCTGCACCAGCAATGAGAAGAAGGACGAGCCCGCAGCCAACGAGCAGCCGGTCGACGACAAGCCGGGCAAGGCCGTCACCATCGGCTTCGCCGGCCCCCAGGCCGACCACGGCTGGCTGGCCGCGATCAACGCGAACGCCAGGGCCCAGGCCAAGAAGTACTCGGACGTCACGCTCGACATCACCGAGGGCTCGAACGACACCGCCGCGCAGATCGGCCAGATCGACTCGCTGATCAACAAGAAGGTCGACGTCCTGGTGATCCTGCCGGCCGACGGCAAGGCCCTCACCCAGGCCGGTCTCAAGGCGATGCGCGCGGGCATCCCCGTCATCAACCTGGACCGGATCTTCGCCGACCCGCAGGCGTTCCGCTGCTACGTCGGCGGCGACAACTACGGCATGGGCGTCAACGCGGGCAAGTACATCGGCGAGAAGCTGAAGGACAAGCCCAACGCCACCGTCATCGAACTGTCGGGCCCCGACAGCCTGGAGCTGACCAAGCAGCGCACCCAGGGCTTCGACGACGCGCTCAAGAACTACCCCAACATCAAGAAGGTCGCCCGCCAGGCGGCCGACTTCACCGTCGAGTCCGGCCAGGCCAAGATGGCCCAGCTGCTCCAGGCGCAGTCCAAGTTCGACGCCCTGTGGAACCACGACGACGACCAGGGTGTCGGCGCGCTGCGCGCCATCGACCAGGCCGGCCGTGACGGGTTCCTGATGGTCGGCGGCGCCGGCGCCAAGTCGGCGATGGACGCCATCAAGGCCGACAACAGCGTCCTGAAGGCGACCGTGCTGTACCCGCCGATCATGGCTTCGACGGCCATCGACCTCGCCCGTGCGCTGGGCCAGGGCAAGGGCGTGAGCGGCATGGCCGGCCTGGAGATCCCGGCCCAGGTCACGCTGTTCTCGGCGGTCGTCGACAAGGACAACGTCGACGAGTACCTGCCTCAGGGATTCAGCTGACCGGCTCCGCCGGTCTGCCCCCACACGTGCGAGAGACGAGGAGTAATCCCTTATGACCAGCAGGGAAGCGTCGGAGAAGGAAGCCGGCGCACCGCCGCCACTCGGTATCGGCATGATCGGATACTCGTTCATGGGTGCCGCCCACTCCCAGGGCTGGCGCACGGCGGGACATGTCTTCGATCTGCCGATGCGGCCGCACCTCGCCGCCATCTGCGGGCGGGACGAGACGGCCGTCCGTACGGCAGCCGGAAAACTCGGCTGGGCCGCCGCGGAGACCGACTGGCGGGACCTCATCGCACGTGACGACGTGCAGCTGGTCGACATCTGTACGCCTGGGGACAGCCACGCGGAGATAGCGATCGCCGCGCTGGAGGCGGGCAAGCACGTCCTGTGCGAGAAGCCGCTCGCCAACTCGGTCGCCGAGGCCGAGGCCATGGTCCGGGCCGCCGAGGCGGCCAGGTCCCGCGGCCAGTTGGCCATGGTGGGCTTCAACTACCGGCGGGTGCCCGCCATCAGCTACGCCCGGAAGCTGATCGAGGAGGGACGGCTCGGCGCGCTGCGGCACGTACGGGTCACCTACCTCCAGGACTGGCTGGTGGACGCCGAGTTCCCCCTCACCTGGCGGCTCAAGCGTGAGCACGCGGGATCGGGGGCGCTCGGCGACCTGGGCGCGCACATCGTGGACCTCGCGCAGTTCCTGGCGGGGGAGCCGCTGGTGGGGGTCTCGGCGATGACCGAGACGTTCGTACGGGAGAGGCCGCTGCTGTCGGGGGCGTCGGCCGGACTCTCGGCGACCGCCGGCGCGGAGACGGGCCCGGTCACGGTGGACGACGCCGCCCTGTTCACGGGGCGGCTCGCCTCGGGGGCGCTGGCGTCCTTCGAGGCCACCCGGATGGCGGCGGGACGCAAGAACGCGCTGCGGCTGGAGATCAACGGCGAGCACGGTTCGCTCGCCTTCGATCTGGAGCGGCTCAACGAGCTGTCGTTCCACGACCAGTCGGAGCCCGCGGTCACCGCCGGCTTCCGGCGGATCCTCGTCACCGAGTCCGAGCACCCGTACCTCGACGCCTGGTGGCCGCCGGGCCACGGCCTCGGCTACGAGCACACCTTCGTGCACCAGGCCAAGGATCTGGTCGAGGCGATCGCCGCCGGAACCGATCCCGCGCCCTCCTTCGTCGACGGTCTCCAGGTGCAGCGGGTCCTCGCCGCGGTCGAGGAGAGCGCGGAGAAGAACGCCATCTACACACCCGTCCCGGCCCCGTCCGGAATCGAGTCCTAGGAAGGTCCGTATGCCACGCCCGTTCACGCTCTTCACCGGCCAGTGGGCCGATCTGCCCCTGGAAGAGGTCTGCCGGCTCGCCCGTGACTTCGGTTACGACGGTCTGGAACTGGCCTGCTGGGGCGACCACTTCGAGGTCGACAAGGCGCTCACCGATCCGGGCTATCTGGAGAGCCGTCACCAGCTGCTCGACAAGTACGGCCTCAAGTGCTGGGCGATCTCCAACCATCTCGTCGGCCAGGCGGTCTGCGACAGCATCATCGACGAGCGCCACCAGGGCATCCTGCCGGCCCGTATCTGGGGCGACGGGGAGGCCGAGGGCGTACGGCAGCGGGCCGCCGCGGAGATCAAGGACACCGCCAGGGCCGCCGCCGCGTTCGGGGTCAACACGGTGATCGGCTTCACCGGTTCGTCCATCTGGCATCTGCTGGCGATGTTCCCGCCGGTGCCGCCCGGCATGATCGAGCGGGGCTACGAGGACTTCGCCGAGCGGTGGAACCCGATCCTCGACGTCTTCGACACCGAGGGAGTGCGCTTCGCCCACGAGGTCCACCCGGGCGAGATCGCGTACGACTACTGGACGACGAAGCAGGCGCTCGAAGCGGTCGACCACCGGCCCGCGTTCGGGCTGAACTTCGACCCGAGCCACTTCGTCTGGCAGGACCTGGACCCGACCGGATTCCTCTACGACTTCCGGGACCGGATCTACCACGTCGACTGCAAGGAGGCGCGCAAGCGTCTCGACGGCCGTAACGGCAGGCTCGGTTCGCATCTGCCCTGGGGCGACCCGCGGCGCGGCTGGGACTTCGTCTCGGCCGGGCACGGCGACGTGCCGTGGGAGGACGTCTTCCGCATGCTGCGGTCGATCAACTACGAGGGCCCGATCTCGGTGGAGTGGGAGGACGCCGGTATGGACCGGCTCTCCGGCGCCCCCGAGGCGCTCGCCGATCTGAAGCGGTTCGACTTCGACCCGCCCACCGCGTCCTTCGACGCGGCCTTCGGCGGCGGCGAGTAGCCGACCCCCAAGTCACAGCCCAACACGAGCCCGGCGGTGGAAAGTTCACCGCCGGGCCGTCCGGCATGCCCGGAACGTTCTTTGTCCTGAGACGGGAAAAAGTCGAACTTCACCGCTGCGCAAGGGCTTTCCGTCTCGGACGAACAGCGTTACGGTCACTGAGATGCACAGGACATGTTGATCTCCGGTGCGACGGCGCGCTCCGGCGAGACAGCAGACCGAGAGCAACAGATGCGGGATCACGGGTGCTTGGACGAGCACTCCCCCCCATCCCCCCACCCGAGGTGAGCCCCCATGCTCCTTGTCGCCTCGGACCCGCAGGTACGACAGGCACTACCGGAGGACTCTCGTGCACAGTCAACGACGTCCCAGAGGCCGCTCCCTTCTCGCACTGCTGACCGGCGCCCTGCTCGCGGGGTCGACCCTCAGCGCCGTGCCGGCCAACGCCGCCGACCCCGGAAAACAGGCCGCCGCCCCCACGTTTCAGCAGGTGACCCTGGCCAAGGGCGCCGAAGAAGCCGGTGAGCCCATGACTTTGGCGGTGCTTCCCGACCGCCAGGTCCTGCACACCTCGCGCGACGGCACACTGCGTATCACCGACGAGGGCGGCACCACCAAGGTGTCCGGCACCCTCGATGTCTACAGCCACGACGAGGAAGGACTCCAAGGAGTCGGCGTCGACCCCGGCTTCGCCCAGAACCGGGCCATCTACCTCTACTACGCGCCCAAACTCGACACCCCCTCCGGCGACGCGCCCGAAACGGGTACCGCCGCCGACTTCGCCCCCTTCGACGGGGTCAACCGGCTCTCGCGCTTCACGCTGAACGAGGACGGCACCCTCGACGAGGCGAGCGAGAAGAAGGTCCTCGACGTGCCCGCCTCACGCGGCACCTGCTGCCACGTCGGCGGTGACATCGCCTTCGACGCGGACGGCAACCTCTACCTGTCGACGGGTGACGACACCAACCCCTTCGCCTCCGACGGCTACACGCCGATCGACGACCGCTCGAACCGCAACCCCGCGTTCGACGCCCGGCGTTCCTCCGGCAACACCAACGACCTGCGCGGCAAGGTCCTGCGGATCAAGGTCGCCGACGACGGCTCGTACACCGTGCCGGACGGCAACCTGTTCGCCCCCGGCACGGAGAAGACGAAGCCCGAGATCTACGCCATGGGCTTCCGCAACCCGTTCCGGATCTCCGTCGACAAGGAGACGGGCATCGTCTACGTGGGTGACTACGGTCCCGACGCGGGCGCGGCCGACCCGGACCGCGGTCCGGCCGGACAGGTCGAGTTCGCACGTGTCACCGAGGCGGGCAACTTCGGCTGGCCGTACTGCACGGGCGACAACGAGCCCTTCAAGGACTACGACTTCGGCACCGGCGAGTCCGGTGCGGCCTTCGACTGCGCGGCGCCCAAGAACGACTCGCCGCACAACACCGGCCTCACCGAACTGCCGCCGTCCCAGGCCGCCTGGATCCCCTACGACGGGAACAGCGTGCCGGAGTTCGGCGACGGCTCCGAGTCCCCGATGGGCGGTCCCGTCTACAACTACGACGCGGACCTCGACTCCCCGGTCAAGTTCCCCGAGGAGTACGACGGGAACTTCTTCGCCGGTGAGTTCGGCCGCAAGTGGATCAAGCGCATCGACCAGGGCGCCGACGGCACGGTCAATACGATCAACGACTTCCCGTGGTCCGGCACCCAGGTCATGGACCAGGAGTTCGGTCCCGACGGCGCGCTCTACGTCCTCGACTACGGCACCGGCTACTTCGGCGGCGACGAGAACTCGGCGCTCTACCGCATCGAGAACGCCACCGAGGGCTACTCGCCGGTCCCCGTCGCCAAGGCGGACAAGACGTCCGGCACCGGACCGCTGGAGGTGGCCTTCTCCTCGGAGGGCACCGAGGACGCGGACGGTGACGAGCTGACGTACGCCTGGGACTTCGGCGACGGCGGGACCTCCACCGAGCCGAACCCGACCCACACCTTCGAGGAGAACGGCACCTACGCGGCGACCGTCACCGCGAAGGACCCCGGAGGGCTCACCGGCACCGCTTCCGTCCAGGTCGTCGTCGGCAACACCGCACCCGAGGTGAAGCTCGAACTGCCCGCGCCGGGCACGCTGTTCAGCTTCGGTGACGAGCTGCCGTTCGAGGTCACCGTGACCGACCCCGAAGACGGAGAGGACATCGACTGCTCCAAGGTCACCGTCCGCTACATCCTCGGCCACGACAGCCACGGTCACCCGATCACCTCGAAGACCGGCTGCGAGGGCACCATCACGGCGCCCGCCGACGCCGAACACGATCCCAACGCCAATATCTTCGGAGTGATCGACGCCGAGTACACCGACGGCGGAGGCGGCGGCCAGGCCTCGCTCACCGGTCACGGCCAGTCCGAGATCCAGCCGAGGCACCGTCAGGCGGAGCACGCCAACGACTCGTCCGGCACCACCGTGACGGACCGTGAGGGAGCAGGCGGCGGCAAGACCGTCGGCGGTATCTCGAACGGCGACTGGATCTCCTTCGAGCCCTACCACCTGGCGGGGGCCGCCGAGCTCACCGCGCGCGTCTCCTCCGGCGGCGCCGGAGGCACCCTCGAAGTGCGGGCGGGCGCGGCCGACGGCGAGGTCCTCGGCTCGGCCGAGGTGCCCGTCACCGGCGGCTGGACCACGTTCGAGGACGTCGAGGTGGCCCTGACCGGAGCCCCGGCGGAGACGACCGATCTCGTCCTGACCTTCAAGGGCGGCGACGGCGACCTCTTCGAGGTGGACGACTTCGAGATCACCGGGGAGGCGCCCGCCGCGGCCGGCGAGCGTGTCCTGGTCTTCTCCAAGACGGCGGGCTTCCGCCACGACTCCATCGAGGCCGGCACCGAGGCCCTGAAGGAGCTGGGGGAGTCCACCGAGATCACGGTCGAGTCCACGGAGGACGCGGGCACGTTCACCGCGGACAATCTCGCGGACTACGACGCGGTGGCGTTCCTCTCCACCACCGGTGACGTGCTGAACGCCGAGCAGCAGACGGCGTTCGAGGAGTACGTGGCCGGGGGAGGCGGCTATCTGGGAATCCACGCCGCCGCCGACACCGAGTACGAGTGGGAGTTCTACGGCGGTCTGGTGGGGGCCTACTTCGACTCCCACCCGGCGATCCAGCCCGCCACCCTGAAGGTCGAGGACCACGAGCACCCGGCCACGGCCCATCTGGAGGACACCTGGGACCGTACGGACGAGTGGTACAACTACCGCACCAACCCCCGTGAGCAGGCCCGCGTACTCGCCTCGCTGGACGAGTCGAGCTACGAGGGCGGCAACATGTCGGGCGACCACCCGATCGCCTGGTGCCAGACCTACGAGGGTGGCCGGTCCTTCTACACCGGCGGCGGCCACACCAAGGAGTCGTACGCCGAACCGGCCTTCCGTGACCATCTGCTCGGCGGACTGAAGTACGCCACCGGCCAGGTCGAGGCAGACTGCACGCCGGCGGGCGGCACCGACCCGGACCCCGGGTACACGGACATCTTCGACGGCAGGACCCTGGACGGCTGGAAGCAGGCCGGACCGGGCCAGTTCGACATCGTCGACGGTGAACTGCGTTCCCAGGGTGGCATGGGCCTGCTCTGGTACGAGGCCAAGGAACTCTCCTCGTACTCGCTCAAGCTCGACTGGAAGATGGAGGGCGACGACAACTCCGGTGTCTTCGTGGGCTTCCCGGCCTCCGACGACGTCAACTCGGCCGTGATCAACGGCTACGAGGTCCAGATCGACGCCACCGACGCCGACGACCGCACCACGGGATCGGTGTACGGGTTCCAGGCCGCCGACATCGAGGCGAGGGACAAGGCCCTCAAGCCGCCGGGTGAGTGGAACAGCTACGAACTCAGGGTCGACGGGGAGCGCCTCCAGGTGTTCCTCAACGGGGTCGAGATCAACGACTTCACCAACACCGACCCCGTCCGCAGCCTGAAGGACGGCCACATCGGCCTTCAGAACCACGGCGCGGACGACCAGGTCTCCTTCCGGAACATCCAGCTCAAGGAGGGGCCTGCTTAGTAGGCGCGGTGAGGTGACCGGGATGTGCCCGGCGGTGGCCAGCAGCCACCGCCGGGCCGTCCGGTCTGCCATTTCTCCCTTTGTCCACAACGGGGAAAAAGTTGAACCCAATTGCTGCGCAAGGTCTTTCCGGCACGGACCAACCGGGCTAACGTCCAGCGAGATGTAGGGGGGCACGTTGCTCGCACCGGACGTGTTCCAGCATGTCGAGGGCGACGCTTCGGCGTCCCTCGGCACCCGCACGTACGAACAGCCCCACCCCCGGAGGACTTTCGTGCCCAGAAGACGTCATAGATCCAGATCCCTCCTCGCACTCGTGGCCGGCGCACTTATCGCCGGCACCATCTCCGCCGTCCCCGCCGCCGCGCACCCGGACGATCCCCACCCGACGGACGACAACTTCCAGCAGGTCGCCCTCGCCAAGGGAGCCGACGAGGTCGGCGAGCCGATGTCGCTCGCCGTCCTGCCGGACCGCCAGGTCCTGCACACCTCGCGCGACGGCACGCTCCGCATCACCGACGCGGCGGGCGACACCAAGGTCGCGGGCAAGCTCGACGTGTACACGCACGACGAGGAAGGCCTCCAAGGCGTCGGTATCGACCCCGACTTCGCCCAGAACCGCGCGGTCTACCTCTACTACTCCCCGGTGCTCGACACCCCCGCCGGTGACGCACCCGAGACGGGCACGGCTGCCGACTTCGCCCCCTTCGACGGGTACAACCGGCTCTCGCGCTTCACGCTGAAGGAGGACGGCACCCTCGACGAGGCCAGCGAGAAGAAGGTCCTCGACATCGAGACCAACCGCGGCCTGTGCTGTCACGTCGGCGGCGACATCGCCTTCGACGCGGACGGCAACCTCTACCTGTCGACGGGTGACGACACCAACCCCTTCGCCTCCGACGGCTACACGCCGATCGACGAACGCTCCAACCGCAACCCGGCCTTCGACGCCCGGCGCACCTCCGGCAACACCAACGACCTGCGCGGCAAGGTCCTGCGGATCAAGGTCGCCGACGACGGTTCGTACACCATCCCCGAGGGCAACCTCTTCGCCCCCGGCACCGCCAAGACGCGCCCCGAGATCTACGGCATGGGTTTCCGCAACCCCTTCCGGATCAACGTCGACCAGAAGACCGGCATCGTATACGTCGGTGAGTACGGCCCCGACGCGGGCGCCGCGTCCGAGAACCGCGGCCCCGCCGGCCAGGTCGAGTTCGCCCGCATGACGGAGGCCGGCAACTTCGGCTGGCCCTACTGCACCGGCGACAACGACGCCTACCGCGACTACGACTTCGCGACCGGCACCTCCGGCCCCGCGTTCGACTGCGCCGCGCCGAAGAACGACTCGCCGCACAACACGGGTCTCACCGACCTGCCGCCCTCCCAGGCCGCCTGGATCCCCTACAACGGGAACAGCGTGCCGGAGTTCGGGGACGGCTCCGAGTCCCCGATGGGCGGCCCGGTCTACAACTTCGACCCGGACCTGGAGTCCGCGGCGAAGTTCCCCGAGGAGTACGACGGGGACTTCTTCGCCGGCGAGTTCGGCCGCGAGTGGATCAAGCGCATCGAGAAGGACGCGGACGGCACCGTCAACAGCATCCACGACTTCCCGTGGACCGGCACCCAGGTCATGGACATGGAGTTCGGCCCCGACGGCGCGCTCTACGTCCTCGACTACGGCCGCGCCTGGTTCGGCGGCGACGAGAACTCGGCCGTCTACCGGATCGAGAACATAGCCGACGGCAGGGCCCCGGTAGCCGTGGCCACCTCCAACAAGACGTCGGGAACGGCTCCGCTGCGGGCGAACTTCTCCTCCGCGGGCACCGTGGACCCGGACGGCGACGAGATCACCTACGCCTGGGACTTCGGCGACGGGCAGACGTCCACCGAGCCCAACCCCAGCCACGTGTACAAGAAGAACGGCACCTACACCGCGACGCTGACCGCCACCGACCCCAAGGGCCACACCGGCAACTCGGCCGTCAAGGTCGTGGTCGGCAACACCGCGCCCAAGGTGAAGCTCACCGTGCCCGCCGACGGCGCCCTCTTCAAGTTCGGCGACAAGCTGCCCTTCAAGGTCACGGTCACCGATCCTGAAGACGGTCCGATCGACTGCTCCAAGGTCACCGTCAACTACATCCTGGGCCACGACAGCCACGGCCACCCGATCACCTCGGCCAAGGGCTGTGAAGGCACCATCACCGCACCGGCGGACGGCGAGCACGACCCCAACGCCGACATATTCGGAGTCATCGACGCCGAGTACACCGACGGCGGAGGCGGCGGCCAGGCCGCGCTGACCACGCACGACCAGGTCCAGCTCCAGCCCCGCCACCGCCAGGCCGAACACTTCTCCCACGCGTCGGGCATCCAGACGTACGACAAGGCGTCGGCCAACGGCGGCAAGACCGTCGGAGACATCAACAACGACGACTGGATCTCCTTCACGCCGTACAACCTGACCGGGTCCAAGACCCTCACCGCCCGGGTGTCCTCCGGCGGCGCGGGCGGATTCCTCGAGGTGCGTACGGGCTCCGCCACCGGCAAGCTCCTCGGCTCCGCGCCGATCCCGGTGACCGGCAGCTGGGACACCTTCCAGGACATCGACGTACCACTGCGCTCGGTGCCCAAGGCCACCACGGAGCTGTTCCTCGTCTTCAAGGGCGGTGAGGGCGCGCTCTACGACCTCGACGACTTCGAGATCAGCGACCAGGCCGCCGGCAAGACCGAGAAGCGGGTCCTCGTCTTCTCCAAGACCGCCGGGTTCCGGCACGACGCCATCCCGGACGGGATCGCGGCCCTCAAGGAACTGGGCAAGACCAGCAACATCACCATCGACTCCACCGAGACCGCGGCGCAGTTCACCACCAACAACCTCGCCCGGTACGACGCGGTGGTCTTCCTCTCCACCACCGGTGACGTCCTGGGCCCCGAGCAGCAGAAGGCCTTCGAGTACTACATCTCCACCGGCGGCGCCTACATGGGCGTGCACGCCGCGTCGGACACCGAGTACGACTGGGCCTACTACGGCAAGCTGGTCGGTGCCTACTTCTCCGGGCACCCGCAGATCCAGGAAGCCACCGTGCGGGTCGAGGACCACGACCACCCCTCCACCGGACACCTGGACGACGAGTGGCAGCGCACGGACGAGTGGTACAACTACCGTGACAACCCCCGCTCGAACGTGAAGGTCCTCGCCACCCTCGACGAGACCACCTACCAGGGCGGCACGATGAAGGGCGACCACCCGATCGCCTGGTGCCAGACGTTCGAAGGCGGCCGGTCCTTCTACACCGGTGGCGGCCACACCAAGGCGTCGTACGCCGAACCGGCGTTCCGTGAGCACCTGCTCGGCGGTCTGCGGTACGCGGCCGGCCAGGTCAAGGCCGACTGCAAGCCCAACACCGGCTACCGGGACATCTTCAACGGCAAGACCCTGGAAGGCTGGAAGCAGGCGGGCCCGGGCAAGTTCAACATCGGTGGCGGCGAGCTGCACACCGAGGGCGGCATGGGCATGCTCTGGTACCAGGCCAAGGAGCTCGGCTCGTACTCGCTGAAGATGGAGTGGAAGATGGACGGGGACGACAACTCCGGTGTCTTCATCGGCTTCCCGGCCTCCGACGACCCCTGGTCGGCCGTCAACAACGGCTACGAGATCCAGATCGACGCCACGGACGCGGCCGACCGCACCACCGGCGCGATCTACACCTTCAAGTCGGCCAACATCAAGGCCAGGGACCAGGTTCTGCGGCCTCCGGGCCAGTGGAACAACTACGAGATCAAGGTGCAGGGTGAGCGGGTCCAGGTCATCCTCAACGGAGTCAAGATCAACGACTTCACCAACAAGGACCCGGCACGCAGCCTGAAGGACGGCCACATCGGCATCCAGAACCACGGTGCCGACGATCAGGTCGCGTTCCGCAACATCCAACTGAAGGAACTGGCCTCCTAGTACCTCGGAGGACCACCCGGCCTCCTGGCGAACCCACCAGGAGGCCGGCCGCCAGCCGGCGGCGGGCGGGGAGGCGCCGTACCCCCCGCCCGCCGTCCACCAACACACCCACCCGGCAGGGAGGCAGCCCGTGACCACCAACGATTCGACTGCAGGACGTACCGGAGTCTGGTTCGTAGGAGCACGCGGCTCCGTCGCGACGACAGCCGTCGCCGGCTGCGCGGCGGTCACCGCGGGGCTCCATCCCGCGACCGGCATGGTCGCCGAGACCCCGCCCTTCGCGGGCGCGGGCCTCCCGGCACTGTCCTCGCTGGTCTTCGGCGGACACGACACCGCGAGCTGCCCCCTGCCGAAGCGGGCCGAGGCGCTCACCGCCGCGGGTGTCCTCCCGCACGGCCTGCCCAACACGATCGCCGCCGAACTCGAAGCGGCCGACGCGCAGATCCGCATCGGCGGACCGATGCCCGGCGACACCCGGGACGACGACGAACTGATAGCCGCGTTCGCCGACGACATCACCGCCTTCATCCGCCGCACCGGCGTCGTGCGCGCCGTCGTCGTCAACGTCTCCTCCACCGAGCCCGAGCCCGCCGCCGACGACCCGCGGCTGCCGGCCAGCTCCCTCTACGCCGCCGCCGCGCTCAGGGCGGGCTGCTCCTACGTGAACTTCACTCCGTCGACCGGGCTGCGGAGCGCGGCCCTCGCGGACGCCGTCGAGGCCGGCGGACTTCCCCACGCGGGCCGCGACGGCAAGACAGGCCAGACGCTGCTCCGTTCCGTGCTCGCCCCGATGTTCGTCCAGCGCGCCCTCGACGTCAGGGCCTGGTCGGGCACCAATCTGCTGGGCGGCGGGGACGGAGCGGCGCTGGCCGACCCGGCGGCCGCCGCCGCCAAGAACGCGGGCAAGGAGCGGGTCCTCGCCGACACGCTCGGCATCGCGCCCGAGGGCGAGGTGCACATCGATGACGTGCCCGCGCTCGGCGAGTGGAAGACCGCCTGGGACCACATCGCCTTCGACGGGTTCCTCGGCTCCCGCATGATCCTCCAGACCATCTGGCAGGGCTGCGACTCGGCGCTCGCCGCGCCGCTCGTCCTGGACCTGGCCCGGCTGGTCGCCCGCGCCCACGAGGCCGGGATGAGCGGGCCGCTGCCCGAGCTGGGCTTCTACTTCAAGGACCCGGACGGCGGACCCGCCGCGCTCGCCGAACAGTTCGACGCGCTCCTCTCCTTCGCCGAGCGCCTGAAGGAGAGCAAGTGAGCTTGCGCGCCTGGGCCGAACTCCTGCGGGTGTCCGCGCTGTTCACGGTCCCGGGCGACGCCCTGGCCGGCGCGGCGTCCGCCGGGGTCCGGCCCAACCGCGGTACCGCGCTCGCCGTCGGGGCGTCGCTGTGCCTGTACGAGGCGGGGATGGCGCTCAACGACTGGGCGGACCGTGACGAGGACGCCGTCGAGCGCCCGCACCGGCCGATCCCGTCGGGGCGCATCACCCCGAACGCCGCACTGGCGGCGGCGGGCGGCCTGACGGCCACCGGCCTGTTGCTGGCCTCCCGCGCGGGCCGCCCGGCCCTGGCTCTGAGCACGGCCCTCGCGGCCACCGTCTGGGCGTACGACCTCCGCCTCAAACACACGGCGGCGGGCCCGGTGGCCATGGGCGCGGCGAGAACACTGGACGTACTGCTGGGAGCGACGGCCACACGCGCGGCGTCGCCCCACGGCTCGAAGACCGGCCCGGTGGCGGGGGCCGCCACCTCGTCGCCCGCGCGGCGGGGTGTACTGGCGCGTCTGTCGGTGTGGGCCGGGCCCGGCCGGACTCCGCTGGACGGCCCGGCGAACGGGCTCACCGGCTCGGTCTCCCGCCCGCCGTCCGACGCCTCCGCGTCGACGGCCCGCTTCTCGTCGCCCGTGGCCCCCGGTGTGCTGTCGGGTCTGTCGGCGTGGGCGAGCGGCCCGGTGCCCGGGGCCGCGACCTCGTCGCCCGCGCGGCGGGGCGTACTGGCGCGTCTGTCGGCATGGGCGGGTGAGCCCACCGACGGGACCGGCCGCAGTGCGGTGCAGGGTCTGGCGAGCAGGCTCACCGGCTCGACCGTCCGTCCCGCGACCGAGGCCGGCGCGTCGACGGCCCGCCTCTCGCCGTCCGGCCGCTCGAAGGCCGGTTCGGGCCGGACCCCGGTCGTCCGGCGGCCGGACGGACCGGCCCCCCGCGGCCGTACGGCCGTCCGGGCCGGCGGCCCCGTCGAGCTCCTGGCCTCCAAGAGCGCCGTACCGGCGGCCGGTTCCGGTGTGTGGCAGGCGGCGACGGCGTCGCTCGACGCCGTCCTGGCAGCCGCGGCGACCGCCGCGGCCGTCACCGGCGCCGGCCCGGCGGCCGGACACCACGCCGTACCCCGAGCCGCACTCGTCCCCGCCGCACTCCTCGGCGCGCACACCGTCGCCGTCACCACCGTCTCGCGCCGGGAGGTGTACGGCGGTTCCGTCGGGGCGCCGCTGGCCGCGCTCGCCGTCACCGGGGTGCTCGGTGCCGTGGTCGGCCTGAGCCGTACCGACACCGGGCCACCGGGGCTCGTCACCCCCGCGCTCGCCGCGGCCTTCGTCGTCACCGCCGGGCAGGCGTTCCTGCACGCCGCGCTCAATCCGTCACCGCAGCTCACCCAGCGCGCGGTCGGCGGTGGCATCCGGGCGATGATCCCGTTCCAGGCCGCGCTCGCGGCGCGCGGCGGGGCCCCCGGGATCGGACTCGTCGTCATGGGCCTCGTGCCGCTGGCCAGGAAGCTCGCGAAGAGGGTGAGTGTGACATGACCATCCGCTACGGATACGGCACCAACGGGCTCACCGATCTGCGCCTGGACGACGCCCTCGCGCTGCTCGCCGACCTCGGTTACGACGGGGTCGGGCTGACCCTCGACCACATGCACCTCGACCCGCTCGCCCCCGAACTCGCCGCCCGCACGGGCAAGGTGGCCGCCCGGCTGACCGAACTCGGCCTGGGCGTCACCGTCGAGACGGGCGCACGCTACGTACTCGACCCGCGCCGCAAGCACGGGCCCACCCTGCTCGACGCCGACCCCGAGGCGCGCGCCGCCCGCACCGGACTGCTCGTCACCGCCGTCCGGGTGGCCGCCGACCTCGGCGCCCACGCCGTGCACTGCTTCAGCGGCATCACCCCCGGGGGCACCGACCCGGACACCGCCTGGAAGCGGCTGGAGGAGTCGATCACCCCGGTCATCGACGCCGCCGGGGCCGCCGGTGTCCCCGTCGCCATCGAGCCCGAACCCGGCCATCTCCTTGCCGACATCGCCGGCTTCCACCGCCTCAGAACGCTCCTCGGCGACCCCGAACCCCTCGGTCTGACGCTCGACATCGGCCACTGCCAGTGTCTGGAGCCCGCCCCGCCCGCCGACTGCGTCCGGGACGCCGGTCCCTGGCTGCGCCACGTACAGATCGAGGACATGCGGCGCGGCGTGCACGAGCACCTCCCGTTCGGGGACGGCGAGATCGACTTCCCGCCCGTGCTGGCCGCGCTCGACGCCACCGGCTACCAGGGCCTGACCGTCGTGGAGTTGCCGCGCCACTCGCACGCCGGCCCCGAAATGGCCCGCACCTCCCTGGACTTCCTGCGCTCGAAGGGAGCATCGGCATGAACCGCCAACCCACCGAGGGACCCGCCGGACCCGACGGATTCGACGGGCGGCTCGACGCGAAGGCCGTCACCTGGCTCGACCAGGCACTGGCCGAAGCGGCCGAGTGGGCGGAACCGGGCAGTGGGCCCGACAACGTTGCCGTCCCCCGCTGGGAACTCCGCTTCGCCGCCGCCGGCCGCCACTGCGGCCAGGAGAACGCCGACGCCGTACGCACCCTGCTGCTGCGCCGGGCCGCCGCCGACACCGGCACCCTCACCCGCATCTACCAGCGCGGCACCGCGGGCGAGCGCCGCGCCGTACTGCTGGCGCTGCCGCACCTCGTCCCCGGCCCCGAGGCCCTGCCGCTCGTCGAGGACGCCCTGCGCACCAACGACACCACGCTCGTCGAGGCGGCCGTCGGCCCGTACGCGGCCGACCACCTCGACCCGCACGCCTGGCGGCACGCCGTACTGAAGTGCCTTTTCACCGGCGTGCCCGTGGCCGCGGTCGCCGACGCGGCACGCCGCGCCGACGGCGACACCGAACTCGCCCGGATGCTCAACCACTTCGCGTCCGAGCGCACCGCGGCGGGCCGGTCGGTACCCGCCGACCTGCACCGCGTACTGAACATGACCGGCGAGGAGTCCTGATGCGCATCTTCGACCCCCACATCCACATGACCTCCCGCACCACGGACGACTACCAGGCCATGTACGCCTCCGGAGTCCGTGCGCTCGTCGAGCCGTCCTTCTGGCTCGGCCAGCCCCGCACCTCGCCCGCCAGTTTCTACGACTACTTCGACGCGCTGCTCGGCTGGGAGCCGTTCCGCGCCGCGCAGTACGGCATCGCGCACCACTGCACGCTCGCCCTCAACCCCAAAGAGGCGAACGACCCCCGCTGCACCCCCGTCCTGGAGGAGCTGCCGCGCTATCTCGTCAAGGACGGCGTCGTCGCCGTCGGCGAGATCGGCTACGACTCCATGACCCCCGCCGAGGACATCGCGCTCGCCACCCAGCTCCAGCTCGCCGCCGAGTACGCGCTGCCCGCGATGGTCCACACCCCGCACCGCGACAAGCTGACCGGACTGCGCCGCACCATCGACGTGGTACGCGAGTCGAATCTCGACCCCGAGCACGTCCTCCTCGACCACCTCAACGAGACCACCGTCAAGGACGCGGCGGACAGCGGCAGTTGGCTCGGCTTCTCCATCTACCCCGACACCAAGATGGACGAGGACCGGATGGTCTCCGTGCTCCGCTCCCACGGCACCGACCGCGTCCTGGTCAACTCCGCCGCCGACTGGGGCAAGAGCGACCCGCTCAAGACCCGCAAGGTCGGTGACGCGATGCTCGCCGCCGGTTTCTCCGACGACGACGTCGACAAGGTGCTGTGGCGCAACCCCGTCGCGTTCTACGGCCTCAGCGGCAGACTCCAGCTCGACGTCCCCGCGCCGGAGGCCCTGCACGAGGGCAACTCCATCCTCCGCGGCGGGGAGTGAGCCCATGCGCTTCCGCCACCCCGACGGGTCCACCGTCCACCTCTCGTACTGCACCAACGTCCACCCCGCCGAGAACCTCGAAGGCGTACTGGCCCAACTGCGCGACCACTGCGAGCCGGTACGCAGACGCCTCGGCCGCGACCGCCTCGGCATAGGTCTGTGGCTCGCCAAGGGCGCGGCCCGCTCCCTCATCAACGACCCCGCCCAACTGCGCGGGCTGAAGGGTGAGTTGGAGCGGCGCGGGCTGGAGGTCGTCACCCTCAACGGATTCCCCTACGAAGGCTTCGGCGCCGAAGAGGTCAAGTACCGCGTCTACAAGCCGGACTGGGCCGATCCCGAGCGGCTGGCCCACACCACCGATCTCGCCCGACTCCTCGCCTCGCTGCTGCCCGACGACGTCACCGAGGGCTCCGTATCCACTCTGCCCCTCGCCTGGCGCACCGCCTTCGACGACGCCGCGGCCCGCACCGCGCACGCCGCGCTCACCACCCTCGCCGAACGGCTCGACGCGCTGGAGGAGTTGACCGGCAAATCCATCCGGATCGCGCTGGAGCCCGAGCCCGGCTGCACCGTCGAGACCACCGCCGACGCGATCGGGCCGCTCACCGACGTCGCCAGCGCCCGCATCGGCATCTGCGTCGACACCTGCCACCTCGCCACCTCCTTCGAGGACCCGGCGACCGCGCTGGGCGCCCTCGCCGAGGCCGGTGTCACCATCCCCAAGGCCCAGCTCTCCGCCGCGCTGCACGCCGAACACCCCCACCTCCCCGAGGTACGCGACGCGCTCGCCGCCTTCGCCGAACCCCGCTTCCTGCACCAGACCCGCACCCGCACGGCGGCAGGCCTGCGCGGCACCGACGACCTCGAAGAGGCCCTGGCCGGTGAGGCGCTGCCCGACGGCGCCCCCTGGCGCTCGCACTTCCACGTCCCGCTGCACGCACCGCCCGCCCCGCCCCTGACCTCGACACTCCCCGTGCTCCAGGACACCCTCGCCCGGCTCGTCGGCGGCCCCGAACCGCTGACCCGCCACCTGGAGGTCGAGACGTACACCTGGCAGGCGCTCCCGCCCGAGCTGCGCCCCCGCTCACGCGGCCGGCTCGCCGAGGGCATCGCCGCCGAACTCACGCTGGCCCGCGACCTCCTGGTCGATCTGGGTCTCAAGGAGCTGCCATGACCGCCGACCCCACACCCGAGCCGTCCGCCGAGCCGGCCGCGACGGGCCCCACACCCCTGCTGGTCCTGGACGTGGTCGGACTCACGCCCCAGCTCCTCGCGCACATGCCGAATCTCAAGAAGCTGGCCGCCGCGGGCTCGCAGGGCCCGCTGACCACCGTGCTGCCCGCCGTCACGTGCAGCGCCCAGTCCACCTTTCTCACCGGCACCCTGCCGTCGGAGCACGGCATCGTCGGCAACGGCTGGTACTTCCGCGAACTGGGCGACGTGCTCCTGTGGCGCCAGCACAACGGACTGGTCTCCGGCGACAAGCTCTGGGACGCCGCCCGCCGCGCCCACCCCGGCTACACCGTCGCCAACATCTGCTGGTGGTACGCGATGGGCGCCGACACCGACTACACGGTCACACCCCGCCCGGTGTACTACGCCGACGGCCGCAAGGAACCCGACTGCTACACCCGGCCGCCGGCCCTGCACGACGAACTGCACGGCAAGCTCGGCACGTTCCCCCTCTTCCACTTCTGGGGCCCCGGCGCCGATCTCGTCTCCTCGCAGTGGATCATCGACGCCACCCGGCACATCATCGAGACCCGCCGCCCCGACCTGGCGCTGTGCTACCTGCCGCACCTGGACTACGACCTCCAGCGCTACGGCCCCGACGACCCCCGCTCCCACCGGGCGGCACGCGACCTCGACGCGGCGATGGGCCCGCTGCTGGACGACGCGCGCGCCGAAGGCCGTACCGTCGTCGCCCTGTCCGAGTACGGCATCACCAACGTCTCGCGGCCCGTCGACATCAACCGGGCCCTGCGCCGTGCCGGACTGCTGGAGGTCCACACCCAGGACGGCATGGAGTATCTGGACCCGATGGCGTCGCGCGCCTTCGCCGTCTCCGACCACCAGATCTCGCACATCTACGTGCGCCGCCCCGAGGACCTGGCGGCGACCCGCGAGGCGCTGAAGGACCTCAAGGGCATCGAGGAGATCCTCGACGAGCAGGGCAAGAAGAACTACGGCCTGGACCACCCGCGCTCCGGCGAACTGGTCGCCGTCGCCGAACCCGACGCCTGGTTCACGTACTACTACTGGCTCGACGACGCCAAGGCGCCCGACTTCGCGCAGCTCGTCGAGATCCACCGGAAGCCCGGCTACGACCCCGTCGAGCTGTTCATGGACCCCCTCGACCCGTACGTGAAGGTCAAGGCGGCGAAGGCCATCGCCCGCAAGAAGCTCGGCATGCGCTACCGGCTCGCCGTCGTCCCCCTGGACCCCTCACCGATCCGCGGCAGCCACGGACGCCTCCCGACGAGCGACGAAGAAGGTCCGCTCATCCTCTGCTCCACCCCCGAAGCCGTCACCGGCCGCACCGAGGCCACCGACGTGAAATCCCTGCTCCTCAATCTCGCAGGACTGCACTGATCTAAGGAGTTCCACGCATGAGCCGCAAGAAGTCAGTCGACCCGGAGCTCGCAGCCAAGCTCAGCCGCCGCAACATGCTGGGTGTGGCCGCGGGCACCGGCGCGGCCGCCATTCTCGGTCTCTCGGCCGCCACCCCGGCCGCCGCGGGCGACAGGGGACGCGGTCACGGCCATGGACACGGGCACGGGCACGGCAAGGGCGAACCCGTCCTCACTCCGGGCCACCTCGGCATCCAGCTCTACTCGCTGCGTGACAAGGTCAACTCGCTCGGCTTCGCCAAGGTCTTCGCGGAACTGGAGCGCTTCGGCTACGACGAGATCGAGTACGCGGGCTACAGCCAGGGCGCCGCCGGCGACATCACCATCCCCCAGCTCCGCAAGCTGGCCAGGAACCACGGTCTGCGCCCGATCGGCAGCCACGTCAACTACGCCGACGACAGCAACCCGAACGCCTACAGCTTCGCCCAGAACCTGGAGAAGGTGCTGGACGACGCCCAGGCGCTCGGCCTCGACCACATCGGCACCGCGTCGGGCCCCTGGCGCCACGGCGACACCGTCGACGCCTGGAAGCGGGCGGCCGAGGACTTCAACACCTACGGCGCCGCCGCCCGCAAGCGCGGCATGAAGTTCTACCAGCACAACCACGCCGAGGAGTTCTCCTTCGCCAGCGACCAGCCGGGCGTCCGCCTCTACGACGTCCTGCTCGCGGAGACCGACCCGAAGCTCGTCTATCTGGAGATGGACATCTACTGGGCGTTCGCCGCCGTGCACCGCTTCAGCCAGACCGGCGACGGCAAGCCCGCGCCCTTCGACCCGCTGAGTTACGTGCTCAAGCAGCCCAACCGCTACCCGCTCTTCCACGTCAAGGACGGCGTGAAGAACGAGGAGGCGCGCGACGGCTACGACATGGTCGACGTCGGTGACGGCGACATCGACTACAAGAGGTTCATCTCGGCCGTGAACAAGACCCACAACGGCCGCAGGGACCACCACTGGCAGGCCGAGCACGACAACCCGGTCGACTCGATCCTGTTCGCCGAGAAGTCGGCGGACCACCTCCACTCCCTGCGTGAGAAGCGCGGCCACCACTAGTCCAGTACGAACGGCGGCTCACCGTACGGCCGTTGGCCGTACGGTGAGCCGCCTCACGTGCGCTCTGCGGTGGTTCGCTCAGGCGTCCTCCCGCCCGATCGGGTTCGGATTCGCCTGGATCTTCTTGATGTCCGGCCTGCCTGGCGCCTTCAGGAAGACCGCGAGGCACGCCGAGAAGAGTCCGACACTGCCCGCGATGGCGAACGCGGCTCCGTAGCCCCAGCTGCTCACCACGACTCCACCCACACCGGCACCGACCAGGCCGGAGATGAGCTTGGAGCTGTAGACCATGCCGTAGTTCGACGCGTTGTTGTTCTCGCCGAAGTAGTCCGCCGTCATGGCCGCGAACAGCGGGAAGATCGCGCCACCGCCGAAGCCGGAGATCATCGAGCAGACCAGGAAGAGCGGCATGACGCCGATCGAACCGGAGAACCACACGCCGAACTGCGACAGGCCCAGCACCACACAGACGAAGATCAGAGTCTGGCGGCGTCCGTACTTGTCGGAAATCCAGCCGATGACGCCGCGCCCCGTACCGTTCACGATGGCCTTCAGCGACATGGCCGTGGCCACGATCCCGCCCGCGAAGCCCATCTCCTTGCCGAACGGCACCTGCATGGCGATACCGAAGATGTTGATGCCGGCCGTGCAGAGCAGGCAGAACCACATCATCCACAGAACGGGGACCCGCGCCGCTTCCTTCGGTGTGTACTGCCGGACGGCCGGCGGGTTCTTCTCAAGCGCGCGACGGATCCTCGGGTCGTCGGAGACCTTCAGCGGGTCCGCGCCCGCGGGCCACCAGAACTTCGGCGGGTCCTTGAAGAACCAGCCCGCCACCGCGACCATCACACAGCAGATGACGCCCACGAAGACGAGCACGCCCTGGTAGTTGCCGAGGTCCATGTACGTGCTGAACAGGAACACGAAGGGCACCGAGCCGTAGGCGAAACCGCCGTTGACGAGGCCGGTCTTGCCTCCCTTGCGCTCCGGATACCACTTGCCGACCATGTTGACGCAGGTCGCGTAGACGAGACCGGCGCCGATACCGCTGAACATACCGAAGCCCATGTACGCCACGATCACGTGCGGCGCGTAGGCCAGGGAGAGGTAGCCCAGCAGAGTGCCCAGTGCGCCGAGCATCATCGCGTAGCGGGCGGGCAGCCTGCCGCTCTCACGGAGCTGCCCCGCGGGGAAGGCCACGGCCGCCTGGAAGAAGATCCAGACACCCATCAGCCAGAAGATGTGCCCGCTGTTCCACGCGTGTGCCGTGTGGAGTGTGTCCTCGGCCGCGGTGAACGCGTACTCCGAGGAGCTGATGCCCATCATCCCGATCCACGGGAAGAGGACCATCGTCCACCGCGGCCGGCCCATGATCTGCCGGTCGGACTGCCCGATCCGGTAGATACGGCCGTTCCGGTCCGTCACCTCCTGGTAGGGGACAGATGCGGAGATGTCAGTTGTCGCCATTGTCGATCGAACCCCTTGCGTCGAAGAAGTCAGGCCAGCGCCCCCTGTCCGTTCTCTTCGTGCGGGGGGCCTGCGATGAGCGGAATCCACAGGCCCCCTGGGTCGCGCCGTCAGCTCATCCGGCGCCTCCCCACAGCTGCGCGGCGCTCACAGGAGCCCCGCCGCCCGCGCCCAGCGGCTGTGTCGCCCCGGGGGCAACCCCCGGACCCCCGGCCGTCGTCGTGGCTGCTGTCCGTTCCTCACAGGAGCCCCGCCGCCCGCGCCCAGCGATACTTCGCGCCGAGCACTTCGACCGGCTTCTCGGTGGTGTACGGATACGCCACCACGCCCCGTTCGTAGAGGTACTGGCACGCGGCCTCCACCTGCACGTCGCCGGCGAGCGACGCCACCACCGGCTTCTCGATACCGCGCTCCCTGAACTCGGCCACCACCCGCGCCGTCAACTCGGCGAAGACCATCGGCGGGGTGACGATCGTGTGCCAGTAGCCCAGGACGAGGGAGTGGATCCGGGGATCCTCCAACCCGAGCCGGATCGTGGCCTCGTAGGTCGACGGCGGTTCGCCGCCCGTGATGTCCACCGGGTTGCCCGCGGCCCCGAAGGGCGGGATGAAGGCGCGGAACGCCTCGTCCAGGTCCGGCGGGATCTCCATCAGCGACAGGCCGTTGTCGACGATCGCGTCCGACAGCAGCACACCCGATCCGCCGGCGCCCGTGATGATCACGACGTTGTCGCCCTTGGGGGTGGGGAGTACGGGCAGCCCGCGCGCGTACTCCAGCATGTCGCTCAGCCCCGGCGCCCTGATGACGCCGGACTGCCGCAGGATGTCCTCGTACACCGCGTCGTCGCCCGCCAGCGCCCCGGTGTGCGAGCCCGCCGCCTTGGCACCGGCCGCAGTACGGCCGGCCTTGAGGACCACCACGGGCTTCTTCGGTACGGTCGCGCGCGCCGCCTCGACGAAGGCGCGGCCGTCCTTGAGGTCCTCCAGATGCATCGCGATGCAGTCGGTGTTGTCGTCCTCACCGAACCAGGTCAGCAGATCGTCCTCGTCGAGGTCCGACTTGTTGCCGAGCCCGACGATGGCCGACACACCCGTCCTGGTGGTCCTCGCGAAGCCGAGGATCGCCATCCCGATACCGCCGGACTGCGAGGTCAGTGCCACGCCGCCCTTGACGTCGTACGGGGTGCAGAAGGTGGCGCAGAGGTCCTGCCAGGTGGAGTAGTAGCCGTAGATGTTCGGCCCGAGCAGCCGGATCCCGTTCTCCTCGGCGATCGTCACGATCTCCTGCTGGAGTTCGTGCTCGCCGGTCTCCGCGAAACCGGAGGGGATCAGCACCGCGTTGGGGATGTTCTTGCGTCCCACCTCTGCGAGCGCGGAGGCGACGAACTTCGCGGGAATCGCGAATATCGCCACGTCAGGCTCACCAGGAACATCCATCACGCTCTTGTACGCCTTACGGCCGAGTATGTCATCGGCTTTGGGGTTGACCGGATAGATCTCGCCCGCGAAACCTCCGTCGATGAGGTTGCGCATGACCGAATTGCCGATCTTGCCGTCCTCGTTGGAGGCACCGATCACCGCCACCGAACGCGGCTCCATGAGCCGGCGCATGGAGATCAGGATCTCCTCGCGCGAGTACCGGCGCCTTTCGACCGGCACCTCGTCGGTCAGCAGGATCCGTACGTCGGCCGCCATGACCCCGCTCGCCGAGGCGAAGACCGGGTTGAGGTCCACCTCCGCGATACCGGGGAAGTCGCCGGCCAGCTGCGAGACCCGGACGACGAGGTCGGCCAGCGCGTCACGGTCGATGCCCTCGGCGCCGCGTACCCCGCGCAGGATCTCGGCGGCCCGGATGCCGTCCAGCATGGACAGCGCGTCGTCCTTGGTGGCCGGCGCGAGCCGGAAGGTGACGTCCTTCAGCACCTCCACCAGGACCCCGCCGAGGCCGAAGGCCACGATCTTGCCGAAGGTGGGGTCGGTGACCGTACCGATCAGGATCTCGGTGCCCGCGGGCACCATCTGCTGTACCTGGACGCCGAGGATCCGCGCCTTCGGGTCGTACGCCCTCGCGTTGGACACGATCGTGGTGAACGCGGAGCGCACCTCGGCCGCCGACCTGACGCCGATCTGCACGCCGCCGGCGTCCGTCTTGTGCAGGATCTCCGGCGAGACGATCTTCATCGCCACCGGGAACCCGAGCCGCGCCGCCACGGCCACGGCGTCGTCGGCCGACTCCGCGAGCGCTTCACCCGGTGTCGGGATGCCGTAGGCGTCCGTGACCGCCTTGCCCTCGGGTGCGGTGAGGGAGGTACGTCCCTGAGCCAGGGCGGCCTCGATGATCGCTCCGACGGCATCCTTGTCGGGCTTGAACGCGATGCTGTCCGCCACTAGATGACTCCGTTCGTCTTCAACAGGCGCAGTTCCTCGTCGCCGAGACCGAGCTCGCCGACGTACACCTCCGCGTTGTGCTCACCGAGCAGCGGAGATGCCGTGATGTGGACAGGTGAGTCGGAGAGCTTCAGCGGGCTTCCGACGGTGGTGAAGGTCCCGCGCTGCGGGTGCGCGACCTCGACGACCATGTCGTTGGCCGCGAGCGACTCGTCCTCGATGATCTCCTTGGTGGAGAGGATCGGGCCGCACGGGATGTTGTGGGCGTTGAGCTTCTCCAGCACCTTCCACTTGGGGAGCGTCGAGGTCCACTCCTCGATGAGCTGGAACATCTTGCCCAGCTTGGTGAGGCGGGCCTCGGGAGTCGCCCAGTCTGGGTCCGCGGCCAGTTCGGGCCGGCCGATCAGCTCGCTGACGGGCTTCCAGCCGACCGGCTGCACGATCACGTACACATAGTCGTTGGGGCCGCCCGGCGCGCACTTGACCGCCCAGCCGGGCTGACCGCCGCCGCTGGCGTTGCCCGAGCGCGGGACCGCGTCGCCGAAGTCCTCGTTCGGGTACTCGGCCAGCGGGCCGTGCGCGAGACGCTGCTGGTCGCGGAGCTTGACCCGGCAGAGGTTGAGCACGGCGTGCTGCATCGCGACGTTCACGCGCTGCCCGCGCCCGGTGGCGGTCCGCTGGTAGAGCGCGGCCAGGATGGCGGCCACCGCGTGCATGCCGGTGCCGGAGTCGCCGATCTGCGAGCCCGTGGCCAGCGGCGGCCCGTCCTCGAAGCCGGTGGTCGACATCGAGCCGCCCATGGCCTGCGCGACGACCTCGTACGCCTTGAAGTTGGTGTACGGGCCTTCGCCGAAGCCCTTGATCGAGGCGTACACGATCTTCGGGTTGATCTCCTGGATCTTCTCCCAGGTGAATCCCATCCGGTCGACCGCGCCGGGGCCGAAGTTCTCGACCATCACATCCGAGCGGCGGATGAGTTCGGTGAGGATCTCCTTGCCGCGCTCGGTCTTGGTGTTGAGGGTGACACTGCGCTTGTTGCAGTTGAGCATCGTGAAGTACAGCGAGTCGACATCGGGGATGTCGCGCAGCTGCTTACGGGTGATGTCTCCCGTCGGTGCCTCCACCTTCACCACGTCCGCGCCGAGCCAGGCGAGGATCTGGGTGGCCGAGGGACCGGACTGCACATGCGTCATGTCGAGGACACGGACGCCGCTCAGTGCCTGGGGGGTGGTGTCGGGGGAGTTCTCCGGGGCTGCTGGAGCCTGGGTCATCATGGCCTCCCTTACTTGTACATGGTCTGGTTCATGGTTCCGGGGGCGTACGCGTCGGGGTCGACCCAGACGTTGATCAGCGAGGGCAGTCCGGACTCGCGGGCCCGCCGGAGCGCGGGCGCGATGTCGGCCGGGTCCCTGACCTCTTCGCCGTAACCGCCCAGCATCTGGGCGAACTTGTCGTAGTGGACGTCGCCGAGGGTGTTGCCGACCCGCTCGCGTTCGTCGCCGTACTTGGCCTTCTGGCCGTAACGGATCTGGTTCATCGACGAGTTGTTGCCGATGATGCCGACGAACGGCAGGTTGTAGCGCACCAGCGTCTCGAAGTCCCAGCCCGTCAGGGAGAAGGCTCCGTCGCCGAAGAGCGCCACGACCTCCTTGTCGGGCCGTGCCTTCTTCGCCGCGAGGACGAAGGGGACGCCGACGCCGAGCGTGCCGAGCGGGCCCGGGTCCATCCAGTGGCCCGGCGACTTGGGCTGTACGACCTGGCCGGAGAAGGTGACGATGTCGCCGCCGTCGCCGATGTAGATCGAGTCCTCGGTGAGGAAGTCGTTGATCTCGCTGACCAGGCGGTAGGGGTGGATCGGCGAGCTGTCCTTGCGCAGGTTCGGCAGCCGCTTCTCGACGGCGGTCTGCTCGGCGGCACGCAGCTCCTCCAGCCATGCCTTGCGCTTGACGGAGCCGCCGTTGATCCGGCCGCTCGCCGCCTCGGTGACCGACTTCAGGATCAGACCGGCGTCACCGACGATGCCGAGGTCGATGTCGCGGTTCTTGCCGACCGTCCGGTAGTCGAGGTCGATCTGGACCACCGTGGCGTCCGGCGAGAGCCGCTTGCCGTATCCCATCCGGAAGTCGAAGGGGGTGCCGACGATGATGATGAGGTCGGCGTTGGTGAAGGCGTAGCGCCGGGAGAGCTGGAAGTGGTGCGGGTCGCCGGGAGGCAGCGTGCCTCGCCCCGCGCCGTTCATGTAGGCGGGGACGTTCAGCGTCCGTACGAGCTCGATGGCGTCGTCCGTGGCCCGCGTCGTCCACACCTGACTGCCGAGCAGGATCGCCGGCTTCTCGGCGTGGACGAGCAGATCGGCGAGCTTCTCGATGGCCACGGGGTCACCGGCCGAACGGGTCGAGGCCCGGTACTGGCCGGCCTTGGGTACGCGTGCTTTGTCGGCCGGGACCTTCGCGTCGAGGACATCGCGCGGAATCTCCAGGAAGGACGGGCCGGGAGCGCCGTTGTAGCACTCACGGAAGGCCATGGAGACCATGTCGGCCGCGCGGGCCGTGTCGGGGACGGTCGCCGCGAATTTGGTGATCGGCGTCATCATGTCCACGTGCGGCAGGTCCTGGAGCGAACCCATCTTGTGCTGGGTGAGCGCGCCCTGGCCGCCGATGAGCAGCATGGGTGACTCGGCACGGAACGCGTTGGCGACACCGGTGACGGCATCGGTCGTGCCCGGTCCGGCGGTGACGACGGCGCAGCCGGGCTTGCCGGTGATGCGCGCGTAACCGTCGGCCGCGTGAGCGGCGACCTGCTCGTGGCGTACGTCGACGACTTCGATGCCCTCGTCGACGCAGCCGTCGTAGATGTCGATGATGTGGCCGCCGCAGAGGGTGTAGATGACCTCGACACCTTCTGCCTTGAGTGCCTTGGCGACCAGATGACCACCGGAGATGAGTTCCTGGCTGTCGTCGGGCATGAGGTTGTCCTGTCCCTTCGTAGGGGAGGTCGGGGGCTCTTGGGGGTGCTCCCGAGTGCTCCCGCGATGGATTGCATACAGTCGACGAATACTGTATGAAGATTGTTATCCCGCATCCGGTGGGTGGTGTCCAGGGGGCGTGCGGCACTTTCATTCCTTTCTGTTGCAGTGGGAGCCGGCATGGATCTGTACGAGCACCAAGCCAGGGACCTGTTCGCGGAGTACGGCATCGCCGTGCCGGAGGCCGAAACAGTCGAGTTCGCGAGGCAGGCCGCGCTCGCGGCGGAACGGCTCGGCGGCCGGGTCGTCGTCAAGGCACAGGTGAAGACCGGAGGCCGGGGCAAGGCCGGCGGGGTGAAGCTCGCGGCCGATCCGGCCGCGGCGGAGCTGACCGCTCGCCAGATCCTCGGGATGGACATCAAGGGCCACACCGTCGCCAAGGTGATGCTGGCCCAACCGGTCGACATCGAGACCGAGTTCTACGTCAGCTATGTGCTCGACCGCGCCGCGGGGACCTTCCTCGCGATCGCGTCCGCCGAGGGCGGCATGGACATCGAGGAGGTGGCCGCCACCCGCCCCGAGGCGGTGGCACGGATCCCCGTCGACCCGGCGGAGGGCGTCACCGCGGCCAAGGCCGCGGAGATCGCGGCGGCGGCGTCGCTGCCGGCCGGGACCGCCCCCGTACTCGAATCCCTCTGGCAGGTCCTGATCAGGGAGGACGCCCTGCTGGTCGAGGTCAACCCCCTCGTCAGGACCACGGACGGCCGCATCCTCGCCCTCGACGGGAAGGTGACCCTGGACGACAACGCCCGGTTCCGCCAGAGTCGTTGGGGCGACGAACAGCAGGACCCGGGCGCCGACCCGCTGGAGGCCGCGGCGGCGGCCAAGGGCCTCAACTACGTCAAGCTCGACGGCGAGGTCGGCATCATCGGCAACGGCGCGGGGCTCGTCATGTCGACCCTCGACGTCGTCGCCGGCTGCGGCGCCCGGCCCGCCAACTTCCTCGACATCGGGGGCGGCGCCTCGGCCCAGGTCATGGCCGACGGACTCTCCGTCATCCTGTCCGACCCCGACGTGAAGTCCGTGTTCGTCAACGTCTTCGGTGGGATCACCGCCTGCGACGCCGTCGCCGACGGCATCGTCCAGGCCCTGGAGACCGTCCGGTTGACCAAACCGCTCGTCGTACGCCTCGACGGCAACAACGCCGCCCGGGGCCGCGCCATCCTCGCCGACCGCGCGCATCCGCTCGTGGAGCAGGTCACGACCATGGACGGCGCCGCGCGCCAGTCCGCCGTACTCGTGAACGCCGGATAGCCACGGACAGCCACGGACAGCGACGGACAACGCGGACAACGGAGAAGAGGGAGAAGAGACCATGGCGATTTTCCTGACCAAGGAGAGCAAGGTCCTCGTCCAGGGCATGACCGGTGCCGAGGGCATGAAGCACACCCGCCGGATGCTGGAGGCGGGCACCGATGTCGTCGGCGGCGTCAACCCGCGCAAGGCCGGCAAGAGCGTCGACTTCGACGGCCGGGCGGTCCCCGTCTTCGGCTCCGTGGCCGACGGCATCGCGGCGACCGGCGCGGACGTCACCGTCGTCTTCGTGCCGCCGCCGTTCGCGAAGGCCGCGGTCGTGGAGGCCGTCGACGCGGGCATCGGCCTCGCCGTCGTGATCACCGAGGGCATCCCCGTCCATGACGCGGTCGTCTTCCAGGCGTACGCTGAGAAGAGCGAGACCCGGATCATCGGGCCCAACTGCCCCGGGCTCATCAGTCCCGGACAGTCGAACGCCGGAATCATCCCGGCCGACATCGCGACCAAGCCCGGCAGGATCGGGCTGGTCTCCAAGTCGGGCACGCTGACGTACCAGTTGATGTACGAGCTGCGCGAGATCGGCTTCTCTTCGGCGGTCGGCATCGGGGGCGACCCCGTCGTCGGTACGACGCACATCGACTGTCTCGCCGCCTTCGAGGCCGACCCGGACACCGAACTCATCGTCCTCATCGGCGAGATCGGCGGCGACGCGGAGGAGCGCGCGGCGGCGTACATCGCCGACCACGTGACCAAACCGGTCGTCGGCTACATCGCCGGCTTCACCGCGCCCGAGGGCAAGACGATGGGCCACGCCGGGGCGATCGTCTCGGGCTCGTCGGGCACCGCGGAGGCGAAGAAGAAGGCGCTCGAAGCGGCGGGCGTACGTGTCGGCTCGACGCCGTCGGAGACGGCGCGTCTGGTGCTCGACCGCGTCGCGGTCACGGCCTGACGCGACACCGGCCTGACGCGACACCGGCCTCCGGCCGCCGGCCGGGGTGATCTCGGTGGTCGGGCGGGACGAGGGGCGTCTCTCGTCCCCGCCCCCCCGGGGGCCGGGGACGGGAGCATCCCGTCCCCGGCCCCCCGGGGGAAGCCGTCGCGGCGACCACCCCAGGCCCGTCCGGCGACCACTCCCAACCCGTCCGGCGTTCGAGGACACGCGCCGGGCGGGCGGAATCCAGCCCGTCCGGCGTCCGAGGACGAAGCGGCCACCGGGCGGGCCCGGTGAAGACAACACGCACCACCACGCCGTACCCGGACGACACCCGTGCACGTCGTCCGGCAAACGCGCTCACGCGCCCCGCCCCCTTTCGAGCGGAGTACCCACCATGGCACCCACCCTCATCCCGAAGCCGGGCACAGCCTGGTCCGACGCCTGGCAGCACTCTCTCGCCGTCGCGCCCGAAGCCTTCCGGGACGACCACGTCCTCAACCTCTGGGGCGCCTCCTGGCAGTCCGGCGGCCGTACCCTCCCCGCCTACAGCCCGGTCGACGGCAGCCCGATCGCCGGGCCGCCCCGGCTCGACGCCGAGAGCGCCCAGCGTGCCGTCCGCGCCTCGCTCGACCAGCACCGGGCCTGGCGGCACGTCCCGCTGTCCGAGCGCCGCGCCCGCGTCTTGGCCACCCTCGACGCCCTGACCGAGCACCGCGAACTGCTCGCCCTTCTCCTCGTCTGGGAGATCGGCAAGCCCTGGCGCCTCGCCCAGGCCGACGTCGACCGCGCGATCGACGGCGTGCGCTGGTACGTGGACGGCGTCGAACCCATGCTGGAGGGGCGCGGCCCGCTGCCGGGCCCGGTCTCCAACATCGCCAGCTGGAACTACCCGATGTCCGTCCTCGTCCACGCCATGCTCGTCCAGGCGCTGGCCGGCAACGCGGTCATCGCGAAGGCGCCCACCGACGGCGGCGTCGCCTGTCTCACCCTGGCCTCCGCCCTCGCCGTCCGCGAGGGACTGCCGATCACGCTGGTCAGCGGCAGCGGCGGCGAGCTGTCCGAGGCTCTCGTCCGCTCCCCGGAGATCGGCTGCGTCTCCTTCGTAGGAGGCCGCGACACCGGCGCCCGGATCGCCACCACCGTCGCCGACCTCGGCAAGCGCCACATCCTCGAACAGGAGGGCCTCAACACCTGGGGTATCTGGAACCACACCGACTGGGACGCGCTCACCGCCGTCATCCCCAAGCTGTTCGACTACGGAAAGCAACGGTGCACCGCGTACCCGCGCTTCGTCGTCCAGCGCTCGCTGTTCGCGGACTTCCTCGGGGCCTATCTGCCCGCCGTACGCTCCATCCGGCTGGGTCACCCGCTGGCCGTCGAGCACCCCGACGACCCGCTGCCCGAACTGGACTTCGGCCCGCTCATCAACGCGGCCAAGGCCAAGGAACTGGGCGACCAGGTGGCCGAGGCCATCGACCGCGGCGCCGTCCCCCTCCACCACGGATCGCTCGACGACGGGCGCTTCCTGCCCGGTCAGGACACCTCCGCCTACTTCGCGCCGGTCACACTGCTGGGCCCGCCGCCGTCCTCGCCGCTGCACCACGCGGAGCCCTTCGGCCCGGTCGACACGATCGTCCTGGTCGACACCGAGGCGGAACTCCTCGCGGCCATGAACGCCTCCAACGGGGCGCTGGTCGCGACGCTGGCGACCGACGACCAGGAGACCTACGCGCGCCTCTCACCCCAGATCCGCGCGTTCAAGGTCGGCAACGGCCGACCGCGCTCGCGCGGCGACCGCGAGGAGCTGTTCGGCGGCTTCGGCTCCTCCTGGCGGGGCGCCTTCGTCGGCGGCGAACTGCTCGTCAAGGCGGTCACGAACGGACCGGACGGGGAGCGCCCGCCGGGCAACTTCCCGGAGTACCACCTGATGCCGTGACGGCGGACCCGGCACGGCCCTGAACCGGAATCGGCTGAGGCGTCCGGACCCCTCCTCAGCCGATTCCTCCGGGCCGCTGGGCCACCCGCCCGGCGGATCGGGCGTCCTCGCAGGTCAGCACGGCTGTCAGTGGGCCGGTGTAGCGTCGTGTCCATGAACTCGAACGATCTCGCCAACCTCGCGCACCTCCGGCGAGCCCGAGATCTGATCGACCGAGAGTACGCGCGCCCGCTCGACGTGCCCACGATGGCCCGCCACGCGCTGATGTCCCCCGCCCACTTCTCCCGGCAGTTCCGCGCGGCCTACGGCGAGACGCCGTACAGCTACCTCATGACCCGCCGTATCGAGCGGGCCATGGCGCTGCTGCGCGCGGGCACGAGCGTGACCGACGCGTGCATGGCGGTGGGCTGTACGTCGCTCGGCTCGTTCAGCTCGCGCTTCACCGAGATCCTGGGCGAGACGCCGAGCGCGTACGCCGCCCGCGAGCACGGCGCCGTCATGGCGATGCCCGAGTGCGTGGCGAGGGTGCGCACCCGGCCGACCAGGGAGGCACCGAGCAGGATTCGAGAAGCGGGCGGCAAGGCCGCGGCCTAGCGTTGACGGCATGACCATCGCACTCCAGTACTGCCACATCACCGTCAATGATCCCGACGAGGCGCTCGCCTTCTACCGCGACGCGCTCGGCTTCGAGATGCGCAACGACGTCTCCTCGGGCGACTTCCGCTGGGTCACCCTCGGCAGCCCGACCCAGCCCGGCCTTGAGCTGGTCCTCTCGGAACCGCACGCCGGCCGCTCCCAGGCCGACGGCGACGCCCTCCAGGAACTGCTCACCAAGGGCGTCCTGACCCAGCTCATCTTCCGCACCGACGACCTCGACGCGATCTTCGAGAAGCTGCGGGCGTCGGGCGCCGAGGTGCTCCAGGAGCCCATGGACCAGCCGTGGGGCCCCCGGGACTGCGCGTTCCGCGACCCCTCGGGCAACCTGGTGCGGATCTCCCAGGAACCGAAGGCGTAGCCGTGGCGAGCCGGGCCGCACGGACCGGCGAGACTCCGTCCGTGCGCCCCGGACCACGGGATATGCGGGTGAAGAGCACTCCCGAGCCCTGGTATCGTTCATTACGTCAGCCCGGCGGAAACGCCGAGGTTCGACCACTCGTCCGGGTGGCGGAATGGCAGACGCGCTAGCTTGAGGTGCTAGTGCCCTTTATCGGGCGTGGGGGTTCAAGTCCCCCCTCGGACACCATGGGTAGTTCAGGCAACTACGCAGGTCGGCTTCCCAGAACTCCCAGCACGGATTCGTCCGGGCCGGGAGTTCTTTTTTGTCGACGCTCAACGGGTGCGTACGGCACAGCTCCTGGTGGACGCGGTCGGTGCCGCGGAGCCGGCCACCCGCCGCCATCGGTAACGGAACAGGTGCGGATCGGGGACGACCCCGATCCGCACCTGTCGCCCTACGGCATGGTTACCTTCGGCCACCTCCCGTCACTTTGCCCGACGCCGGCGCCGCCGGGCCGCCCGTGATCACGAAGCCCGAGCCCGGCTGGGTGACGACATGGCCGTCCGCCGAGTTGGTGATGGTCGCGTTGGACAGTGTCGCGCTGCCGCGGGCGCCGCTCATGGCCAGGATGCCGGCGCCGTTGTTGGACTTGTCGATCTTGACGTTGTCGATCACCACGCCGGGCATGGTGCCGCCGCCCGTCTTGAACTGGATGCCGTCGTACGTCGAGTCGTAGATGTCGGTGTCCCTCCACCGCCACCCGGGTCACGGTGGTGGCGCCGGTCGCGGTGGTGCCGCGGTTCTGCACCGCCACGGTGAACTGGACCGAGGCCCCGACGGCGGGGTTCTGCGGTGTGGAGCCGATGCTCAGCACCTGGAGGTCCGGGCCGGGAGCGTGTCCCACGACCAGCGAACCGGCCGCGGTGAAGCTGTTGTTGTCGTTGTCCTGCTCGACGACGGTGTCGGTCGGGTCCACCACCGCCGTCACCTTGTAACTGCCCTCGGCGCGCCTGCCGGCCGCGACCTGGACGATCGTCGAGGCACCCGCGTTGAGGGCGGGCACGGAGGCGCTGCCCGCGACCGTCCCGCCGATGCTGACGTTGACGGTCGTCGGGCCGGCCGCGGCCGTGCCGACGTTGCGCACCGTCGCGCTCACCGTGGTCGCGTCGGTCTCCACCGGGGAGGTGGGGGACCACGAGAGCGCGGTGACGGTGAGGTCCGGGTTGGGCGCGGGCCGCCCGATGACCTGGAACTCGGCGACCTGGCAGCCCTGCGCACCGGTGTTGGAGAAGATCTGGAGCTGTACGTCGGCGACCCGGCCGGTGACCGGGATCCGTACCGAGTTCTGGTTGGTCGCCGGGTCGAAGCCGTACTCCGCGCGGGCCTTCAGCGAGGTGAAGCCGGTCGCGCCCTGGGCACGGCCGAGCACCTGGATGCTCTGGGTCCGGGCTCCCCACGCCGAGTCGGGGTTGAGCTTGACCACCACGGAGGTGATGTCCGCCTCGGCCCCGAGTTTGACCGTCAGGTTCGACGGGTGCCCGGTGGACTCCCAGTAGGTGTTGAGCTTGTCGTCGTTGGCGTTGGCCGCGACGAAGGTGTGGATCGTGGACGACGCCTCGATCGGCTTGCCGCGCGCCAGGTCGGTGCCGTCGTCACCGGGGTCGGGGTCGCCCGGATCGCCGGCCGCGGGGCCGTGGATCCCGAACTCGGAGATCTGCGCCGCCGGCCAGCCCGTGTTGCCGGTGATGTTCAGCCGTACGTGACGCACGGCGGTGGAGGGGAAGTCGATGGTGACGGTGTTGGCCGAGGACGGGGTGAACAGCCGTCGCTGAGAGGCGGAGAGGGTGCTGTAGCTGTTCCCGTCGGTGCTGCCCTGGACGCTGAGGGCCTGGGTACGGGCCTCCCAGGTGGTGGGGAGCTTGAGCACCACCTGGTCGACGGCGGCGCTCTCGCCGAGGTCGATCCGCAGCGTCTGCGGGAACGCGTTGTTCGGTCCCTCCCAGTACGAAGCCTGGTTGCCGTCGGTGACGTTGGAGGCCGGATGGTTCCCCTCGGACCCGCTCGCCGACACGCTCTTGCCGATCGACTGGTCGGGGCGCTCGGCCGCGCCGGCCGAGAGGGGGGGTGAGTCCGACGACGATCAGTCCGGCCATGACGATGCCGGTGATCAGCCGCCGGCCGAGCCGCGCGGGTCTGAGCCGCGCGGGCCGAGTGGGTCTGAACTGCTTCCGTCTCATATGGTCCTCTGTCCGGTTGGAACGAGGTGCGGGGGAGGCGATGCGATGAAGTTGCGAGATGAGACTTATAAATTTGAGTCACTTGCTTACTTTTTTGCGATTCACAGGGTGCAATCGTGCCCGCGGGTTGTCAACGGTTTTCGCACAGGTAACAAGTACGCGCCTGCCGCGGGTGGGCGGCGGTCCGTCAGACAGCGGGCGACGCGGGGCCCTGGGCGAGCGCCATCCGCTCCTGCTCCTCCGCGACGATCAGCCGCGCCAGCGACTGCTCCGAGATGTCGACCGCCTCGGGCGTGGACTCCGCGACCTCGCTGTGGCGGGCGTACGCGTCGAAGAGGCGCTTCTTGGTGCCGAGCAGCTGGAGCATGCGCTGGTCGACACTGTCCGCCGTCAGCAGCCGGTGGACCTGGACATGGCGGAGCTGGCCCATCCGGTGGGCACGTGCGACGGCCTGGGTCTCCAGCGTGGGCTTTACCTGCGGCTCGCACAGGATGACCACGGACGCCGCCTGCAAGTTGAGACCGGTCCCGCCCGACTGGATCTGGCTGAGCAGCACCGCGTGCCCGGGAGCGTCGGCGAAGCCGTCCACCAACTCCTGCCGCCGCGCCGCCGGCAGCCGGCCGGTGAGCGGACCGAAGACGGTGGGTGAGCCGGTTGCCGGGCCCGAGCCGGGCTTCGGGCCGAGTGTCTCCTCCGCCGCCGTCAGCACATCGCGGAAGAAGGAGAAGACGACGACCTTCAGCCCGTTCGACGCCGCGTCGGCGACGAGTTCACGCAGCCGCCGGAGCTTGGCCGACGTGGCGGGGTCGGCGTACGCGGCACGGCGCATCGCCATGAAGTTCCCCGCCTCGACGGCCTGTCGGTAGGCGGCCCGCGCGGCCGGGCTGAACTCCTCCCACTCGTCCACCTGTTGCAGCTCGGGCAGCTCCGTGAGGACGTCCTGCTGGTTACGGCGCAAATACGCGGGCGCGACGGCCTTGCGGAAACCCTCCGAGCCGATGGTCGCGTCGTGGAACCGGATGCCGGGAAGGAGCGCCGGCTGGAGATGGCGCACCAGGCTGCGGAACTCGCCGACCCGGTTCTCCATGGGTGTCCCGGTCAGGAACAGGACGTGATCGGTCTGCGCGGCCCACCTGTTGACGGTACGCGAGCGCCGGGTCCCGGGATTCTTGACGTAGTGCGCCTCGTCCACGACGAGCATGCCGAGCGTCGAACCGCCGGGGACGGGGAGGGTGCCGAGGACGTCGTACGTGGTGACCGCGACGTCCCCGTGCCGGGTCCACTGCGCGAGCGCGACGGCGCGGTCCTGACCGTGCACCCGGTACGCGCGCAGCGTGCTGCGGGACTCGATCTCCCGGATCCAGTTGATGACCACGCTGGCCGGACAGACCACCAGGAAGTGCGTCCGGCCCTCCGCCTTGAGGTGGGCGAGGGCGGCGACGGCCTGGATGGTCTTGCCCAGCCCCATCTCGTCGCCCAGGATCACCCGGCGCTGGGCCAGCGCGAACCGGGCTCCGAACGCCTGGTAACCGCGCAGCGACACCCGCCGATGGGTGTCGTCCAGCCGCTGCGCGCGGACCCGTTCGGAGATGTCGCCGGGCAGGAACCCCTCGGCGGCGTCCAGGTCCGGGGACAGCTCGGAGAGTTCGGCGAGCAGGACCAGATAGTCCGCGGGCCGCACCTGGAAGTCGAGCCACGCCTCGTCCGCCGGGGCGACGGGCCGCAGCAGATCCGTGGCCGCCTGCGCGAGGAGGAGCGGGACCTCGCTTTCGGCGGCGCCCGCGAGGAACGCGTCGACCGACTGGACGGCCCGATGGGCCTGTTGTCGGCGCCGCTTGCCGGTGAGCAGCATGCGCAGCCGGTCGCCGGCCGGGCGGGCGGGTGGCAGCAGCGGGGCGAGTTCGGCATCGATCCGCTTCGCGGTGGCCACCGCGCGGGGGATGTCGGGACCGGCGTTCACCATCCGGTTCAACGCGACCACCAGCGCCGTGGAGTGGGGATCGGCGTCGGCGGCGTCGTCCGCGTCCAGGCGGACGACGACATGTTCCGCCATCGCCTCCGCGAGCCGGCGCGCGGCGACGATCGCCTGTCCGGCGCTCTGCGTGCCGATGCCGGGGACGTGGCACAGCTCGTACGCCGAGGAGTCGAGCACCCTGCGTACGTTCGTGTACCCGGCCTGTTCGAGCGCGCCGAGCCGGAGCCTGCCCTCGGTGACATCGGCGAGCCGTGAGACGGGGACGCCCTCCAACTCCTGGCGGACCAGGGCGTCGCGCAGCGGAGTGATGGCCTTCAGGACCCCGTTCCGTACGTCGGCGTGGTCGCCGGCCACCCGGCGCGCGGCGGCGAGGAGGCGGTCGGCGCGGTCGAGTACGGCGCGGGCACCGCTGCCCAGCGGCACCTGCACCCGGACCGGCTTCGGCCCGGTCCCTGCCCCGTCGTCCATGACGCCTCTCGTGGTCCACCACATCCGGTCGAGCGACATGATTCCACGGGGGTACGACATCGCCGGGCGGCCGAATCCGGCGCGCCCGGCGAATCGTTGTGGATTACGCGGCCATGGTCCAGCGCTGGCCCGCGTCACCCGTGCAGGTGCGCAGCTCCAGCTTCGTACCGTTCGCCGTACCGCCCGCCGCGGGCGTCAGGCACTTGCCGGAGGCGACGCCGACGACGGAGCCGTCGGCGTTGACGCGCCACTGCTGATTGGCCGTGCCGCGGCAGTCCCAGATGATGACGGGCGTGCCGTCGGCCGTGGCGGCGCCGCGCGCGTCCAGGCAGCGGTCGCCGTACACGCGCAGTTCGTCGGTGGCCGTGCGGGCCCACCGCTGGTTCGTCCCGCGGTGGCAGTCGTGGACGATCGTCCGCGCGCCCGTCGTCGTCACGGCGCCCTCGACGTCGAGGCAGCGGCCCGATCCCGCGTTGACGAGTGCGCCCCGACCGGGCGCGTCGAGCGGTACGAGACTTGCGGGCACCGAGCGCAGCGCGTTGTACCAGACGGTCGCCATCTTGGCGTAGCCCGCGGCGTTGGGGTGGACGCCGTCGGCGAGGTCGGCGACCGTCAATGCCTTGTGCATGTCAACCAGGTGGACGTGCGGGCCCTTGCCGCTGACGATGCCGGGCAGCGCCGCGTTGAACGTCTTGACCCGGGCCTCCAGGTCGGGGCTCGACTCCGGGGTGATGGTCGCCACGAACAGCTCGATCCGCGGCTTCTGTTGGAGGATCCGGTCGATGAGGTCGGAGAGCCGGGCCGGGGCGTTCGCCAGGTCGTAGTTCTGGTTCACGTCGTTCGTACCGATCTGGAGCGTGATCGTGCGCGGGTCACTGGCGGCGAGCCAGCCGTCGATGTTCGAACGGAGCTGGTCGATGCGCCAGCCCGAGTGACCCTGGTGGTCGTGGTCGCCCAGCTCCGGCGGGCCGTTGAACTGCGAGCCGACGAAGTCGACCGTGTAGCCGCCGCCGGCGAGGTGCTGCCAGAGGTTGATCCGGTAGCCGCCGGGGATGTTGTGCCCGTGGGTGATCGAGTCGCCGAGAGGCATGATCCTGACCCCGCCGTTGGACTCGGCGGGTGCGGCCGGAGCGGCGGTCGCGGCGAACTGGGTGAGCGTCAGCAGGGCCGCCGTCATGGCGAACACCAGGAGACTGAGGAGAGCTTGCGCACGGCGTGAGGCGTTTCTTCGCAAGGCGGGGCCTTCCCTCTGGGCCGCCGGGGAATGGGGGGGGTGCGCGTGGTGCGTCCGGTGGTGCGTCCGCGCGTGGAGAGAGGTGCGGGGGGTGAGTGGCGGCCATGTTGTAGATACCACCGGTCGATCCCTTCGGCGAGGGATTGCGCAACGGTGTTGGCAAATTGGCGTCGTTCCGGCCAACGGCCGATGACCTTCCGGCCGGGAACGAACGTAAAGGGCCGGAGAGCGGACGGCCGCGATCAGTCCTCGAACAGCAGCCGGCGCAGAAAGTTGTTGATGAACTTGCCCGCCGGATCCAGGGAGCCGCGCAGCGCAAGGAAGTCCGTCATGTGCGCGTAGCGACCGCGCAGTTCCGCGGGCGCCGTCGTGAACACCTTGCCCCAGTGCGGCCGTGCGTCGAGACCCTCCAGCGCCGCCTCCAGACGCCTGATCACCGGCACCACGGCGGCGGTGTCCTTGATCCAGGTGAAGTGCAGTGCGACGGTGTCCCGCCCTTCGGCCGGGCTCAGCCACAGCCCGTCGGCCGCCACGGTGCGCACCTCACAGACCTGGAGCACCGGGGCCATCACCGTCCCCAGCGCGGCCACCGCCCGCAGCGCCGCGACGCCGTGGTGGCGGGGGACCAGATACTCGGACTGGAGCTCCGAACCGTTGCTGGGGGTGAACTCGGCGCGGAAATGCGGCAGTCGGGCGTGCCACGGCCCCGGCACCCCGTGCTGCTCGGTGCAGTGCGTCGCGGGCATCCCGGGCACGGGGTGCATGGCCTC